>JBBQTY010000035.1:0-26466 GCA_038234445.1 Lysobacterales bacterium | reverse complement strand
CGGGCGCACGTTGAGCTGCACCGCATCCGAACGCGCAGTAATTGTGCGGCCGCGCTGGAAGAATCCGGTCGGGTCTGAATTGTCCACTGCGCTGCCGCGAAAATTCAGCTGCGGCATTTCGAGCATGCCGCTCTGCTCCGGTGTCAACGCGTAGTTCCTTTCCAGGACGTGATATCGCTGTCCGTTTACCGTTGCGACGTACTGCTTGTCACGACCCAGTTTCTTCGCGACCATACTGCTCGCTGCGGGCTCATCGAGTGAACCGTCAGTCAGGTTGACAGAAAAGTAAAGTTTTACCGTGTAACGCACCTGTTGCTGCACATACGGCGACAGCGGATCCGCGCTGACCTCGATGAACAGGGAATCGCCAGGCTTGCCTTGTGCGCCCGCCGGCGCCGGCAACACGGTCAAGTTCAACGCATCGGTGATCTCCCCGCCAATCGTCAGCGCGGGAATGGTCAGGGTTCCGGCGTGTTTGGGCTCAAGCCCGACAGCCCACACCGTCTTCGCGACAGTCGACCCATTGGTCATGCTGATCTGGCGACTCGACTGCGTCCCAAGCGAGTTGAAATCGCCGAGCAGCGCGCTGAAATCCGGTTGTGCCGCCGTACTGTTGTCGGACTCGACATTCAAGGTAACCGTCTCACCGAGCTGCATGCTGTCGCGATCGAGCCACGCACGCACCGCAGCACTTGCGCCGACCGACCAGAGCAAACCCGCCATCACGAATAAAATTTCGAACCCGCGTTTCATCCACCACCGCCTTCGCCGCGTTGGCGGCGATCGTATTCAAGCTGGAATTTCCGCCGCAGCAAGCCACCTGGATCATCAGGTACGCGCTGCAACCATTGTTGCAAGGCCTGCTGCTGCTCACGTGTTGCCTCGTCTTGCGGATTGGCGACGGCAGCTTTTGGCTTTTCGCCATCCTTGTCTTCGTCCAGGGCCTTGTCGATCGCGCGGCTCATTTGCTTCTGCTGCGCGTCTTTTTGCTGCTGATCCTTGGCGGCATCCGCGGCACTCTTCTGCGCGTCAACCGGGTCTTTCTTGTCGCTGCCGGATTCAGCCTTTGAATCCTTTTGCTGGTCGGCCTTTTCCTGTTTCGATTTGTCTTGCTCGTCTTTCTGCGCCTGGTCCGGTTGCTTGTCCTGCTGATCGCCCTGCTTTTGCTGTTCCTGCGATTTCTGCTGGTCGTCCGGATTCTGCTTTTGATCCTGCTGATCCTGCTTGTTCTGTTGTTCGCCCGATTGCTGCTTGTCGTTCTTGTCTTGCTTGTCCTTTTTGTCCGACTGCTGGTTGTCGTTGTTTTGCTGGTTCTTGTCCTTGTCCGATGGCTGGCGCTTGAGCCAATCCTCGACCGCCTGCTTGTTGGCCTTCGCATCTTCGAGCGCGGGGTTGGCATCGAGCGCATGCTGATACGCGGTAACGGCTTCCTCGTACTTGCCAGCCTTGGCCAGCGCGTTGCCCTGGTTGTACAGCGCATCCGCGCCGTTCGCCTTGGCCCAGGCGTCGCTGGCCGCCGCGTAGTCCTCGGCCCGATACGCCGCACTTCCACGCAAAGCGGGATCCTTGGCCAGCGCCTGCGCGTGCTTGGCATCGCCTTTTGCCAAAGCACGAGCGGCCTGTTGATCGGCGCGCAACCACAAGTCAGAGAACTCAAACGCCTGCACCGGCGCCGAAGGTGTGATCAGGGCCAGCGCGAACACCATCAGCCAACCGCGGCGGAAGCCGAACACGGCCAGTGGCAGCAGCAGCAAGACAAGCCAGGGGCCGCGATCGCGGAAACGCTCGCTAAGTGCTTTATCACCGTTGGACTTTTCAGCACTTGTATCGACATTGTCATTCAACAGCAAGACATTCAGATCGCTGCGATCAGTGCTCAGCGTTGCATATCGCCCACCACCCTCCGAGGCGAGTTCACGCAGCGCGGTTTCGTCAAGCCTTGGCAATACGATATTTCCCTTGGCATCCTGCAGAAATCCACCTTGCGGTAGTGGCACGGGCGCCCCGTTGTTGCTGCCAACGCCAAGCACGGAAATGTTGAGGCCCTTGGCATGCGCGGCGTGGGCGGCGGCCATTGCATCCTCGCTGACGCTGTCGGCGAGCAGGATCAATTCACCTTCCTTGAGACCCGCCTGTTCGATCAACAACTGCGCCTGCTTGATCGCGCGCTCGGTCGCATTGCCGACCACGGGCATCACAGCGGGATCCATTGCATCGATGAGATTGCGAACGGTATTCACGTCATCTGTCAGCGGTGCCGCGACAAACGCATCGCCCGAATAGCCAATCAAGGCAGTTTGCAGGTCGCGACTTTGCTCAAGAATATCGTTGAGTTTGAAGCGCGCACGTTCCAGTCGGGTGGGCTTTATATCGGCGGCCAGCATGGTCGGCGCCAATTCAATCGCAAGGACGCGCGCCGCCTGATTGCGATAGAGCGGCATCGACTCGCGCTCCCAGGCAGGGCCGGCAAGTGCAACGCAGGCGAGAATCCAGACCCATGCAGCCAACCAGGCACCGCCATTGCCCGAGCGCTCAAGTGTCGTCTCGACCAGATGCGGCAATAAATGTGCATCGACCATTGATTTCCAGTTGCCTGCTTCGCCTCGCACATGACGCCAGGCGAAAACGGCCAGAGGCAACAAGGCCAGCATCAGCAGCCAATCGGGATGCAAAAAGTGCAAGTCAGCCATCATGTTCGCGCCCTCGAATTCGACGCGGGCGCGCGGGCGTGCAGCCAAGGCAGCATCAACGCCAGCAAAGCGGCGACAAGGGCGGCGACCAGTGGCAATCGGTACATTTCTTCGACAGGCCTCAGGGTTTCAGCCTTGTCCGCCACCGGCTCCAGCTGGTTGATCTCGCGATAGATTCCGGCTAGCTCGGCGGTATCGCGCGCACGGAAGAATTTTCCGCCGGTCTTGTCGGCCATCGAGGTCAACATCGCGACATCAAGGTCGGCCGAAGGATTGATCGTCCGGCTGCCGAACAAGCTGTCGACACTGACTGCTTCGGCACCGATACCGACCGTGTAGATGCGCACCTTGTTGGCCACGGCGAGCTCGATGGCCTTCTGCGGATCGAGTTCGCCGGCGTTGTTGACGCCGTCGGTCAGCAGGATCAGGACGCGCTGATCTTGCGGCCGCTCGAGCAGTCGCTTGACAGCCAATCCAACGGCATCACCGATTGCGGTTTCGCGCCCGGCAAGACCGATTGCCGATTCATCGAGTTGCTTGGCGACAGTTTTTAGGTCGAACGTCAGTGGGGTCAGCAGGTAGGCGCGCGATCCGAAGAGAATCAGACCGACGCGATCACCGACGCGGCGCTCAATGAAGTCGGTCGCAATCACCTGTACGGTCGAAAAGCGATCCGCGGCTCGATCGCCAATCTGCATATCCTGGATGCTCATGCTGCCTGAGGTATCGACGGCGAGCAGAAGATCACGTCCGCTGCGCGGCACATCCTCTGGCTCACCGAGCCACTGGGGTCGCGCCGCTGCGAGCACAAGAAAGACCCACGCCAATAGAGCGAGCAGACGGCGTACGCCAGGAACCGGGGAGGCATTCGCCGATGCGGGCAGCTTGATTCCTGCATGCGGCAACCGCAGCACAGCGGACATCGCGGAGCGCGCACGTGGCAGCAACCAGGCGGCCAGCAACGGTCCAGGCAGCGCGAGCAACAGCCATGGCCAAGCCAGTTCAAACATGCGGCACCCGGGTTTCAACCACGCGCTTTAGCCATCTTCGAACGAGATCGAGTAACGGCTTGACGTCGACGTGAGCCTCTCGCTGATAAGGTCCATCCAGAAGGTTGCGTCCCGGACCGTTGGAAAATTCATCGCCACCAAGAATTGAATCGAGAAAACCAAGCCACGCGTTGCCGCGCAAACTCGAAGCGTTGACATCGACCAATCGACTGGCGCGGCGCAACAGTTGTGACAACTCGCTGATGACGATGGGCGCGTGTTTCGCCGATTCGGCGCCGGCGTCAATGCGATCGAGTTCGCCGAGGATCTGTTTTTGCCATCGACGGAGACTCAAGCGTCGACGCAGCAAAACAATGCACCAAAAAATTACCGCGATCGCGAGCAACGCGAGAATCCACCAACCCGGTGCTGGCGGCCACCATGAAGGTTCCGCCGGCAGGTGAATATCGCGCAGCTCGGGTCCCGGAGATTTCATGTGGCTGAATCTCGTGGACCAAGGCTACGCTGCGTGAAAGGCAGGATTGCGCGACGCACATCGTCATCGGTGGCAACGTCGACCACGCGACCTCCGAGTCGGGTAAATTCGGAACGCAGCCGTTCGCGAGCGAGCGCAAATGGCTGTGGCCATTGCGCACGCAGATTTTTTTCAGCGAAATCGAGGGTCTGACGCATGCCTGCCGAGCTGATCGCGTAGCGACCGGGAAGCGGAGGTGCGAGCTCGAGCGGGTCGGAAACGAGGACACAACCGAGCTCATGTCGCCCCGCGCAACGCGCGAGCGCGGTCCTTGCGCCATCGTCGGCACTAAACCCGTCGCTGATCAGAATCAAGCGTGTACCGGGACGCAAGAGGCGACGCGCACGCTCAAGTGCGCTGGTCAGTGATTCCTGTTGCGCGTTCGCAGCGAGATCCCAATCGCGCAGCGCGCGCAATACCTGCAACACACCGCGGCGTCCACTGGCCGGCTTCACTTCGTGTGAGATGCCGCCACCAAAACCCAGCGCGCCAACGCGATCACCAGCGGCACTCGCCATCCAGGCCAGCAAACTTGCCACGCGCGCGGCTTGCACGCTCTTGAAACGCACCCGGGTGCCAAAATGCATGCCCGCATTGAGATCAATCATCAAAAGCAAACCGTGCTCGCGCTCCTCTTCGAACAACTTTGTATGCGGGCGACCACTCCGTGCGGTGACGCGCCAGTCCATGTGACGGATGTCATCGCCTGCCTGGTAGACCCGAGATTCGCGAAAATCCACGCCGCGTCCGCGCCATCGCGACGTATGCAAACCAGTCCGCGCAGCGGCACTGCGCTTGACCTCGGCAAGACTGCTGCCACGCGCCTGCGCAGATAGCGCAAGCAACTCATCGAGAGCTACGTGCACTCCGTTGTCATTGCTGGAAGGTTGGCTCATGACGTCATATTGATTCTTGGATGGTCAATCGTCGTGTGCGTTGAATTGTGGACAATGCAGCTCAAAGGGAACGCCTTCGAGACCGCCGCACAATCGCAATGCTCGGTCAGTCGCCGAGCACCCATCGTGATCACTGCTCGAACATCACTAGGGCAACGGTACGCGTTCGAGCAGGAGATTGATCGCATGGTCGCTGCTGATACCTTCTGCCTCGGCTTCGTAGGTCATCAGTACGCGATGTCTCAACACATCGGCGGCCATGGCGTGCACGTCTTCTGGAGAAACATAGTCTCGGCCTGCGAGCCACGCGTGTGCGCGTGAGCAGCGATCGAGCGCGATGGTTCCGCGTGGACTCGCACCAAAAGCGATCCATCGCGCGAGCTCCGCCCCATAGGATTTGGGCTCACGCGTAGCCAGCACCAGTTGGACGATATAGTTTTCCAGAGCAGGTGCGAGATGCATATCCAGCACCTCGGCACGCGCGGCGAATATCTGAGCCTGACTGAGCACGCGTGCCGGTTCGGCTACGGTCGTCAGTCCGACGCGCGCGCGCGCCCGCGCAAGATTGAGAATCTCGGCCTCGGCGGTCGCATCGGGGTAGCCGATTCGGACGTGCAGCAGGAAGCGATCCAGTTGCGCCTCGGGAAGCGGGTAAGTTCCCTCTTGTTCGATCGGATTCTGGGTCGCCATGACCAGAAAAAGCGCAGGCAAGGGGAATGTATTGCGGCCCACCGTGATCTGTCGCTCACCCATGGCTTCGAGCAACGCGGACTGTACCTTTGCAGGAGCGCGATTGACTTCGTCGGCAAGAATCACATTGTGAAACAACGGGCCGCGCTGAAACTCGAACTCAGCCGTCTGCGGACGATAGATCTCGGTACCGGTGAGGTCGGCAGGCAGAAGGTCGGGTGTGAACTGGACGCGGTGGAAATCCGCCTCTATGCGGCTTGCGAGTTCTTTGACCGCCGTGGTCTTGGCAAGGCCAGGGGCGCCTTCGACGAGCAAGTGACCGTCGGCGAGGAGGCTGATCAGTAGTCGATCAACCAGTGCTTGCTGGCCGATGATGCATTGCGTGAGTTCATTGCGTAGTCGGGAAAATGCCAACGACGCCGTGCTTGATTCGGGCATGTCCATAGATTTCGTGACAGTTTGAGAATAACGACAGGTGCGCAAGTGCGCGGGGTCTGGGACAGCAACACGGCGCGAAAGTTGCGGCGCTTTTTATTCGGGTGGGCAGGTGCGATGCGTGAGGAGTCCGCGTCTAACCACCTTCCAGCACTTCCTGCAGGGAGACCGGCTTTCCGATAAGCCAACCTTGCGCATAGTCGCAGCCCAACTCGCGCAGTGCTTCCAGCTGTTCGGTCGTCTCGACGCCTTCAGCGATCATTTCGCAATCAAGAGCCTGGGTCATCGCCGTGATTGCCCGCACGAGAGCGAGTCCGCGTGGCGTATGCAAGGCACGGGTGAAACTCTGGTCAAGCTTGATGCGATCAAAATCCAGTGACAATACCGGCCCGAGATTCGAATAACCCGTGCCAAAATCATCGAGCGCCACTTCCATGCCGGCGGCGTGGCAGCGATCGAGCAAACCCGAGATCAACGTCTGGTTGAAAACCAGACTTTCGGTGATCTCGACCTCGAGGCGATCTGGCGGCAGATCGTGCGCCTTGAGTTGTTCAAGCATGCGGTCAACCAGGGTGGGATCTTCCAGTTGTCGAGCGGACACATTCAGCGCAATGAAAGGCAACGGAGTCCGACCGCGTTTGCGCAGTTCGACGAGCATGTCGCACACCCTTGCGAGCACGTAGTCACCAATCGGGAGAATCAACGACGTTTCCTCGGCCAGGCGAATGAATTCAACCGGCGAAACCGGACCGCGCAGCGGATGCTGCCAGCGAATCAGCGCTTCATATCCAGCGATGACTCCGCTCGGAATATGCAGCAGCGGCTGCAAGCGGACGTCGAGCTCATCGCGCTCCAGGGCGGAACGCAATTCGCTTTCGAGCCGGATCTTGCTGAAGGCATTTTCATCGTCGGGGGGTAACTGATCGTTGGTAATGCGGACGTCGCCCGTCAAGGTCGCCAACGCCGAACGATATCGCGTCAACTGGCTCATAAGCAGCGCGCGCACGATTGGATCGGCAGCGGCCAGACGCTCGGCAAATTGATTTCGATCAATCGGCGTCAATACGCATTCGGTCAATGCATGAGCGCTGGCCGAGCGTGGCGCGGAATCGATGACCGCCATCTCGCCAAGCAAAGCACCTGGACCGAGTTTGCCGAGCTGAAGATATTCCCCGTGCTGCACGGTGCTGACGATGACGTGCCCGGACTCGATAAGGAACGCCGTTGTTGGCGCGTCATCTTCGGCAAAGATTGCGTCACCTGCCTTGACTACTACGCGTTGAGTCAAAGATTCCATTGGTTCAAACCCCTCGCTCATCCCACGACATTGTGGCAGAGGATCGGTGCTAGACGTGAAATCCGCTCAATATCGACCCGATGGGTTGCCACAAAAGAAAAGGGCCGCTTGCGCGGCCCATTTCAATTGTCATGCAACTGCGTCCAGATCAGGGGCCGGGCGCGCATACAGCCGGACCAATCGGACTGAAATCCGGACCGACGGCTACGGGCCCTAGTACGGTCACCGTTGCAGTTGGACCGCCCTGCGAACCGGTCGTGAAAGTGCATTCACCGGTGTTCCGCGCAGTTCCGGCGCAGACGTAATCGATTCCAGAATTGGATATGTTGGCGGTTGTCCTCCCGTTTGCAGCGGTTGGTGCGATCAAGCCGAGCAAACTGGCCCCGCCGGTGCACGCACCAACAATCTGTGCGTTCGGGACAGGGTTTCCACTTCCGTCCGTTAGCAACAGCGTGATTGGGCCCCCAGACGTAGACGATGGGAATGCCTGAAGCAGCAGACTCGTGCTGACGATGATCGGCACGTCGACCGCCTGACCACCGGCACTGAACGTAACCATTGCATCGGCGTCGTCCGACGAGATACCAGAGGTCACCAGAACGCCCGTGGTGCAACCATCAGACCCGGTGGGGCTATCGATTACGCCGGATCCGGTGCTGCCATCGATGCTGCCGGTTCCTACGCCGAGACCCGAGAAGCTAAAGCCGATGTATGCGCCCTGGACCGGAGAATTGAGCGCATCCAGAAGGCAAGCCGTTACCTGGGTGGTCGTATTGCCGGCTATGGGTGTCGGGCTGACTGTCAATTGTGCGTCCGCGATACCTGGCAGACGAACAGGCTGGATATCGGCGACCGTTTTGACTACTGAACTGGTTGCTGCATTGCCTTGGGCCCAGACGATGGTCTGTTTCCCGAGACGCGAAACCGGGTAGTTGAGCTTGGTCGATGCCACACCGATGGCATTGGTTGTGGCGCTGGCGGTGATGTTGACTTCGGTTGCGCGCCCGATCACGTAAGGCAGCACGGCGCCGTAGTTGACCGAACTTCCAGTCGTGTCGTTTCGGTTGAATGCGCTGGTTACGGTCAAGTTTGCGCCATTGGAAATCGACTGAACCAGGCGGGCATTTTCGAGATCGGCATTGCCGGTTACGAGGTCACCAAGTACCAGCAATGTGTCACCTGGACCTGCACCACCTCCAGCCGTTGTGAACTGCCCGGTAGGTGCCGTGAACGCCTTGCCACCTTCCAGCGGGTTGCCATCACCACCTGCGATTTGAAAGACACCACCGCCAGTCCCGGGAAATCCTGCCAGCGGAGCGTCAATGACACCAAATTGGATCGTCGTTCCAGGAACAACCGGGTTGCCTTGGCGATCGGTAGCTAGTGCACTGATCGTGAAGCTATAGGTGCCATCGAGCCCCCCGATGGGAGCACCGGTCGAATCAACGCCTTCAAATACATGGTTTTGAGTGATCGCTTCGAGATCCGGAGAAGTGATTACTAGACCGAACAACTTGCCATCAGAAACGGCGACGCTGGTCGTTGCTGAGATCGGATCTCCGATTCCGTTGGATACATTGTTATCCGAGCGATCGGCCGTGGCGCGAATCTGAACCGGTCCGGGTGGAAGTACTGTACCCGCCTGGAAGGATACCGTGGCAATGCCTGCAATCGTGCTGGCGTTGACGCTCTGCCCGCTGCCAGAAGGGCTGGACAAAATGCCACCACCTGCATCACCAACAATTTCGAATTTAACGTTCTGCGCGCTGCCCGGATCGGGAACCGGCTGGTTGGCGCCGTCACGAACCTGGGCCGAAATCACCGAATTGGTGACTCCACCGCCGCCTGCCACATATACAACGGTCGGGCTCGCCGACAAGGTCACCGAACCGGGAACTGGCGGGGCACCCTGCACGGTGAACACAAGCGTTTTGCTGACTGTCAAACCTGTCGCAGGGTCGGTCGCAGAAGCGGTGACTGTTGATGTTCCGGCAACATCGTAGGAGGTCGCAAAGAACACATACGAGCCATTGTTGGTCGTATCGTGAAACGACACGACTCGAGTGGCGAGCTCGTTGATGTCGGTCGTCGATGGATCGTCGGGCGGCGAAAGACTGACCGTGCTTGGAGAGCTGGTCGTGAACGTCGCGTCCTGGTTCAAGGCTGTAATGACGCCAGCATTGTTGCGATAGGTAAATGCAACCTCGGCCATGTACGGCGAACCCGGATAGGGCAGCACGTTGTTCGGGTTGAGGGGCAGTATCGTACGACTTGCCGTCAGGGTAATCGAGCCGGCCTGAGGAGCCGAAGCCGCGCCACCATTTCCGCCACCTCCACCACAACTGGCAAGGGCCATGCTGGCGAGCAGCAGTCCTAGCGTCTTGAGCGGGAATTTCATTTTATTTCTCCAGGATCGCAATGGGTTCTCGTCACACGTCTCTTGGCGTACGCCATTTGGCGTCACCTGCCCCTGGACGCTTTATTTCAAACTTTCACTAAGAATTCGGGGTGTCACGAAAATCAGCAGCTCGGCCTTGGTATCGGTGCGGCCCGTCTTCTTGAACAGGTTGCCGAGAATCGGCACATCGCCGAGGAACGGAACCTTGGTCAGATCGTCGCGTTTTTCAACTTCGTAGACACCACCGAGAACGACAGTCTGCCCATTATCGACGAGCACCGAGGTCGTAATCTCACGCTTGTCGATAATTGGCACCTGACCACCGCCGGGATTGTCGATGTATCGATTGACCGCATCCTTCTTGACACCAAGGTTGAGGACAACCCGATCATCTGCGGTGATGGTCGGCGTGACTTTCAGTTCGAGCACTACTTCCTTGAACTGCACCGTTGCCGTTCCGGTACCGCCACCGCCAGAATTCTGGAATGTGACATAGGCTACTTCCTGACCCTGCTTGATGACCGCTTCTTTCTGGTTGGCAGTTACAACGCGCGGGCTTGATACGACTTCACCACGGCCTTCGGTCTGGGCGGCAGAAAGCTCCAGGTCCAACAGATAGTCGGCACCGAGGATCGCCAACCCAAAGCTTCCGGCGGGCGTTGACGCAGGAAGGTTTACATTGAGCCGGTCTCCCAAGCCCGGTACGGCGATACCACCACCGTTACCGCCCGAGGAATTCGGGATTGACCCTGGATTGAATACAGGCAATCCGCGCCCGCCATTGAATCGATTGTTCAATGCCAAGTTACTCATGCGATCAGTTGCTGCGACGCTACCAGCCGTTGATACGACGTTGCCATTGCCGTCTTCGTAGCCCCCGCTGATGCCAAACTTGACGCCAAGTTCTCGTGCAAAAGTATCGGTCGCGATAACAATGCGTGATTCAATTAGAACTTGCTGCACAGGCCTGTCGAGTACAGCGATCAGCTGGCGAATCTCGATGATCTTCTGTGGAGTATCACTCACCAACAGCGTGTTGGTGCGATCGTCATAGCTGACCGTTCCGCGCTTTGAAAGAAATCCACGTGTTTGCTGGGCAGAAGCCCCGCTATTGCCTCCGGTTTGTCCGGTCTGTACATCTTTCGTCAAAAGCGCCGCAATATCCTTGGCGTTGCCATAGCTGATTGGAATGTAGTCCGAAACCAGCTCCACCTTGTCTTCCATTTGCAGGCGGGCATCGGCGATGGCCTGCTCGCGATCGGAAATTTCCTTCTGCGGCGCGACCCAGATCACATTTCCCTGCTTGCGCTGATCCAGACCCTTAGCCTGAAGCACGATATGCAAGGCCTGATCCCATGGCACATTGATCAAGCGCAGGGTCACGTTTCCCTGAACGCTGTCCGCGACAACAATATTAAGATCGGAAACATCCGCAATAAGCTGCAACACTGAACGGGTCGGGATGTCCTGGAAATTGAATGTGACGCGGCTGCCGTTGAACACGGGCTCCGCATTCTTCTTGAGTTTTTCTTCCTCACGCTTGGGCGAGATCTCGACGACATATTCATTGCCGGTCTGGAATGCCAGTTGTTCGAAAGGGCCCTGCGCGGTGATGTCGATGCGCACGCCTGTTCCACGTGAACGCGTTTCGATGTATTGCACCGGCGTCGCGAAATCGAGCACGTCGAGGCGCTTCGCTACCTCAGGTGGCAACTTCACGTTGAGGATATCGAGTACAACCTTGTCACCCTCCTTCTTGAGGTCAGCTGCCGCGCCCGGTCCGGAAAAGCTAACCACGATCCGACCTTCGCCTGTCTTGCCCCGGCGGAAGTCAACGTTGGTCAGCTCGACCGTCTGGCTGGCGACCCGCTTGGTTGGATTCGTGCTCGCAGCGGAGGTGGCTGCGGCAGTCGATCCAGAAATATTGGCCGCAATCGAAAGAATCAAATCCTTCCCATTGATGCGCGTTTCGTAGCTGGCCGGCCGGAACAGATCAACGACGACACGCGTTCTGCCCGCAGCCTCGACCGCTGAAATACCGGCCGTCGCGCCGGCTCCGACTTCGATGCGACGCTGAGTCAATGCGTTGCGCGTGTCTGCAAGATCGAGGGCGATTCGCGGTGGAGACTCGGTAGTAAACGCCTGGGGCGCTGCCACCGCGTCAGCGAAATGCATGGTGATTTCCACCTTGCCGCCCGGTTGTGCGGTGTAGGTCAGATCCTCGAGTACGTTTTCGGCGTGAACCGCTCCTGCGAAAACGAGCCCGAGCAATGCAAGAAATCCTGCAATGCCGGCCTTTCGCATCCTTTTGGCGGGTTCAACCCCGTGCAAGTCAGTAGCTGTCGTAATCATTTTACTTACCCCCAACGGGTCGGTCATTACTTGCTGGCATCTGCCAACGAAATCGAGGTTTGACGCTCTACCCAGCCGCCTGTTTGGTTCGGCACCAACTCGACCAATTCGATCTGGGCCTCGTTGATTGCGGTGACGCGGCCGTAGTTCTGGCCAATGTAGTTCCCGACATGAATCCGTCGGATAACGCCCTCAGGATCCTTCAACAGCCCTTCGGGCGCATTTGCCGCACCCAAAGTGCCGACCATTTTCAGGCCGTCGAGCGGAAACGATTCCAAAGGCTCCCGCGTTCGATTTTGATCTGGGCGAGGACCTGCATTGACAGCTTGTTCGGCCTCCTCTTTCGTCGGCAGATCAAACGGATCGCGGTCGTCTGGAGCGCTCAGCTTGTATTCAAATGTCTCGAAGGTCTTGATTGCAGGAGGAGGATCAAGCTTTGTACCTTTTATTGCTTTTTGCTCGAGCACCCACTTGCGGACTTCATCGGTTCCCGCCATACAACCGGCCAGCATCGAAAATAGAAATCCGCAAGCCAAGATCCGGGCGCCAATTTCGGAAGGACGGGTCATGTCATTTTCCTCCCTTGGCTTTGGCGGCTTTCGGCGCATTTGCTGCGTCGAACTCTGCAATTTCGTCACTGTCCATGTATCTGTAAGTCTTGACGGTTCCTTCCAGAGTAAGTGTGCCCCCCCGCGCAGCGGGACCCTTCGCACCGGACTTGCTTCCGCTCGGCCTCAAAGATACATCGTGCATGGTCAGAATCACGACGCGGGGAAGTGATGCAACCTTGCTGATGAACGAGCCGAACTCGTGATAGGTCCCGATCATGCGCAACTGGATTGGCCTTTCGGCATAAAAGCCCTTCATTACTTCCGGGCCCGGCTGAAACAGCTCATTGGTGATGCCTGCGCCAAGCGCCGCCTGAGATATTTCAAGAATGAGCTTTGGCATCTCGGTCTTGCCTGGCAGCTGATTGATCATCTGCTGCAACTCGTCAGTCATGTCCTTGAGCTGATCTTGATAGGCCTGTAGGTTGACGACTTGGGCCTGCTTCTTGACGAATTCGGCACGCAGTCCGACTTCTTTGCTCTCAGCACTCGTGAGCTCATCCTGTTGCACGCTGATCTGGAACCACCAGCCAAGAAACAGGATCACCGCAATGATGAGTATGGCGAAAAAACTCTTGATCGCCTTGGGCCAATTGCCCACGTTATTGCGATCGAGATTGCGTAGATCATCGAAGAAACTCATGGCTTCTTCTCCTCGGCAGGCATCTTATCTGCGGGCATCTTTGCGTCTTCGGGCTTGCCACTGAGCTTGCTTGCGGCACTGTTAAGTTGCGCCCCAAGATCAGCTGGCTTCGACTTAGCAGTGGCGGCGTCGTCGATGGTTGCCTCGGCGCCAGTCTTCGCCATCCCCTCAGCCTCGGCTTCGGTGGTCTTCTTGGTCGTTACCGACAGCGAGAAGACATACGGCATCTTCGCGTCGACACCGGGCGTGCCTTCCTTGCTTTCGATTTTGGCCAAGTCAGCCTTGCCGAGAAATGCAGAATTTTCCAGCGACTTCATGTAAGTCGCCACGCGAGTACTGGATTCGGCAACGCCTTCAAGGGTGAGTTTGTCGCCAGCTTGCTTGAGTGAGGTGAGTCGCGTGCCATCGGGAATGGTCTTCGACATCTGGTCGAATAGATGCACCATCTGCGATCTGTTGGATTGCAGATCCTCGATGATTTCCTTGCGCGCGAGCAACTGCGAACGGACCTTTTCGAGGTTCTTGATCGTCTCAATATCCTTGTCGAGCAGTTTGATCTGACCATCGAGATATGTATTTCTCTCGTTCTGGTTGTCGATGCGCATGCCCATCCAGTAAGACGCGCCGAGGAAAATCAGCACCGCAGCGACCGCGCTGGCGCCGAGCATCATGTAGAACTCGCGCTCGCGCTGTTTGCGCCGCTCCGCTCGCCAGGGTAGTAGGTTGATTCTGGCCATTAGTCGAAACTCCTCATCGCCAGTCCACACGCGATCATCAGGGCAGGAGCGTCTTGCGCGAGTGTCTGTGCCTGCACGCGCGACGAGAGCGACATGTTGGCGAGCGGATTGGCGACAACACATGGAACGCCAAGTTGCTCTTCGACCATGTCGGCTACGCCCGTGATCGAAGCACAACCGCCAGCGAGCACAATTTGGTCGACGCGGCTGTATTCGCTGCCAGCGAAAAAGAACTGCAAGAGTCGACTGATCTGCTGAACCATCGCTTCCTTGAACGGCTCAAGCACTTCGATCTCGTAGGATTCCGGCAACCCGCCTTGGCGCTTGGCAAGTCCGGCCTCCTCGTAGCTCAGGCCGTATCGGCGCATGACTTCGTCGGTAAGCTGCTTGCCGCCGAAAACCTGTTCGCGCGAGTAGATGGTGCGTTGATTGCGCAGAACGATCAGGGTCGTCATGGTTGCACCGACGTCGACCACTGCGACCACGGCGTCTTTCGGCACCGACAATTGGTCAGCAATCAGGCGGAATGCGTTTTCCATCGCGAAAGCCTCGACATCCATGGTCTTCGCCGTAAGTCCGCCCAAGTCGAGCGCGGCAATCCGAAGATCGACGTTTTCGGTTCGTGATGCGGCCAAAAGGACATTGACCATGTCCGGATTGTCCTTGACCGGCCCAACCACCTCGAAATCGAGACTCACTTCCTCGATTGGGTAGGGAATGTACTGGTTGGCCTCGATCTGGATCTGCGCTTCCATGTCCTCCTCGGACAGGTCGGCAGGCATCGGCACGATCTTGGTGATCACCGCTGAGCCGGCAACTGCAGCCGACGCGAATCGGGTTTTAGCCCCGGATCGACTCAAGGCGCGACGAATGGCTTCGCCAACCGCCTCGACCTCAACGATATTTTTCTCGACCACGGCGTTTGGAGGCAAGGCCTCGACGGCGTAGTGCTCGACGCGGTAACGACCGCCCGCCAGACCCAGCTGCAATAGCTTAACGGCCGTTGAACTGATGTCGACGCCGATCAGAACCGGTGTCTTAGGAGTGAAGAGTCCCACAACTTTTTCCCCTTCCCACGCGCCCTTACGAGCTAAACATGTGTTTTCACATTAAATCTAAAAGCTGAGCAATTGGCAACAGGGAGCGTTGAAATAGTCGACCCTGTCGCCAAATCCGCCCTGAATTGCCCGATTTCGTCGGCTCAAGCGCCCATTTGGCCCCTCTGATCCGGGCCCAATGCCCCTATACTCTGTCGATTGCGCCAAGATCCTTCCTTGAATGCCATCACAAGTCACGCCTGCTGCACGCATCTTTCTCCGACTCGCCCGCTATGCGTTTTACGCCGGTCTAGGTGGCGCACTGCTCGGTTGTTTGGCTCTTGGAGTCGCCTATTGGCTGATTTCTCCGCGCCTGCCATCCGCCGAAACGCTCAGGGACGTCAATCTGCAGGTTCCGCTGAAAGTATTCTCGGCGGATGGCAAACTGATGGCGACGTTCGGGGAAACGCGGCGCATCCCAATCCACATGTCCGATGTTCCCGACCGCCTCAAGTTTGCGGTGCTTTCAGCCGAGGATGCCGATTTTTACAGCCACTCCGGGATTGATATCTCCGGAATCCTGCGCGCGGTCTGGCTGGTCGTAAGCACTGGCAGCAAGCATGTCGCCGGTGGTAGCACGATTACCCAACAGGTTGCCCGGCAGTTCTTCCTCAGCCCCGAGGTCACTTATACGCGCAAGTTGTCCGAGATTTTTCTTGCCTTTCGCATCGAGGGCGCTTTGAGCAAGGACGAAATCCTTGAGCTGTATTTGAACAAGAGTTTTTTCGGCAATCGCGCTTACGGCATCGCTGCGGCCGCCGAGTTCTACTACGGCAAGACCCTCGACCAGCTGTCCCAAGCGGAATGCGCGATGCTGGCCTCACTCCCAAAATTTCCGTCGACCGGCAATCCAATCAACAATTTGCCGCGCGCCATGCTCAGGCGCGCCTACGTTCTGGGACGCATGCACGATCTGGGGCGTATCGATCAGGCGATCTACGATCAAGCCATGGCCGAGCCGGACCATTCCTTCGCACATGAGCCGCCGATTGAAGTCGAGGCGTCGTATGTGGCCGAACTGGTTCGCCAGGAGGCTATCGAGCGCCTGGGCAACGAGGCGCTGAACAATGGCTACGTTATCCGAACAACGATTGACTCAGCTGACCAGGAAGCTGCCAACCAATCATTGCGCGATGCGCTGATCGACTACGACTCGCGACACGGCTATCGCGGCCCCGAAAAGCATATCGAGATCCCCGCGGGCGCCACGCAGGAGGAGTTCGTCAAACTGATCGAGGGCTATCGACTCGTCAGCGGCCTGGTTCCAGGCCTCGTCAGTCACGTTGAAGCCGACGAAGCCGTCGTGCAAATGGCTGACGGCCAGACTGCAGCGTTGAATTTGAAGTCGATGGAATGGGCGCGCCCTTATGTCGATGAAAGTCGCCGCGGCAGCGCACCAAAAAGCGTCGACGATGTGCTCAAGGTCGGCGACATAGTGCGTATTTCGCGCGACAACGAGGGCGAATGGAAGCTCACCCAGATTCCCGCCGTGCAAGGCGCGCTGGTCGCCTTGAATCCAGAGGATGGTGGAATCCGATCGATGATCGGGGGCTTCAATTTTTCACGCAGCAAATACAACCGGGCCACTCAAGCCAGCCGATCGGCCGGCTCCAGTTTCAAGCCCTTTATCTACTCTGCGGCGTTCGATCATGGCTTCACGCCCGCCTCCGTGGTCAATGATGCACCGCTGGTCTTCCCTGATGTCTCGCGGCCCAACGGGCTGTGGACACCGTCCAATGACGACGGCAAGTTCGACGGCCCGATCCGGCTGCGCGAAGCCTTGGTGCGCTCGAAGAATCTTGTATCTGTGCGCTTGCTCGATGCCATCGGCGTGCACTACGCGCACGAATATGTGACTCGATTCGGGTTCACCGCGCAACAGGTCCCTGAAAATCTGTCGATGGCACTCGGAACCGCCGCGGTGTCTCCGCTCGCGATGGCCCGTGGTTACGCCGCTATTGCCAACGGTGGCTTTCTGGTTGACCCGTATTTCATCGCCGAGATTGACGATCGCGATGGCAAGAAAATCTACCAGGCCAATCCGATGACTGCCTGTCGGACTTGCCCTCAGAGGCTGGCTGACGATGCGCGTACCGCGAGCGTTACAACGAGCGAGCCGACGCCCGGATTTTCGCCTGTGGCTACAGCGAACGCTGCAAGCGATGTCCCGCCAAATCCGGATCAAACGCGCCTCGCACCACGTGTGATTGACGCGCGCAATGCCTACTTGGTGACCTCGCTGATGCGCGACGTCGTGCGTCGCGGAACCGGCGCCGGAGCGATGGTTCTCAAGCGCAATGACTTGGCCGGCAAGACGGGTACGACGAACGACTATCGGGATGCCTGGTTCTCGGGATTCAATGCAAAGATCGTCGCAACCGCCTGGGTAGGATTCGACGATTTCAGTTCGCTTGGAAGCCGCGAATTCGGCGCGAAATCGGCCTTGCCAATCTGGATCGGCTTCATGCGTGCGGCACTCAAGGACATGGATGAACAGCCCTTCGACATGCCTCCTGGAATTACCACCGCTCGCATTGATCGCGACAGTGGACTGCTCGCTCCGGCGGGCGATCCCGACTCGATGATTGAGTACTTCAAGACCGAAGACGTGAATCAGCTAGCCACGCGCCCGGATCAGCAGAACGAAGAACAGCGCGAAGCCTACGACGTCTTCTGATGCGGCGCTCACTGGATAACGGCAGCACTACGCAGCTGCGCAGGCGCATTGCCATTGAGGCGGCTCGACTGGTCGCGGAACAGGGTCTGAGGGATTTCCACTTGGCCAAGGTCAAGGCGGCGTCCAATCTTGGTTTGGGTGAGTCCGCTCCGCTGCCGCGCAACAGCGAAATCGAGGACGCTCTACGCGAGCACCAGCGATTGTTCCAGACGGATTCGCAACCGCGCCAACTTGCGCGTCTGCGCGACGCGGCGCTCGAGGCGATGGAGTTTCTCTCGACGTTTCAACCACGCTTGGTGGGAGCTGTTCTGGAGGGTACCGCAGATATTTACTCGGCGGTCTGCCTGCACGTATTCAGCGACAATCCGGACGAGGTTGCCGTATTCCTCGGCAACCACAAGATCCCGTTCGAGCAGCAGGAACGAAGCATGAGAACAAGTAAGGAGAACACCCTGGCGGTTCCGGTTTTTGTCATATCGGCAGGCGATACGGCGATTGATCTGAGCGTGTTTCCATTGGACGGCTTGCGTCAAGCGCCACTTGATCGAATCAGCGAGCGCCCAATGCAGCGAGCGGCACGCAATGCGGTCGCAAACCTCATCAAAGGCGGCTGAAACAGCGCGCCCGCGCCGTCAGCCGCCGAACCCTCAGCGCTTTTCCAGATCGACGTAATCGCGCTCGACCGAGCCGGTGTAAATTTGCCGCGGGCGACCGATCTTGGCATCGGGCGTAACCTGTTGTTCGAGCCAATGCGCGACCCAACCCGCGGTGCGCGCGATGGCGAACATCACCGTGAACATTTCGGTCGGGATTTTCAAGGCCTTGTAGATGATGCCGGAATAGAAATCGACATTCGGATACAACTTGCGCTCGACAAAGTAGGAATCCTTGAGTGCGACTTCTTCCAGCGCCATCGCCACATCGAGCAACGGATCCTCGATATTCAGATCCGCCAAAACCTTGTGTGTCATCTCGCGGATGATCGTCGCGCGCGGATCGAAATTCTTGTAGACGCGATGGCCGAATCCCATCAAGCGAAATCCGGAATCCTTGTCTTTCGCCTTGGCCACCGCAGAGGCGACGTTCTTCGCATCGCCAATGTCATTCAACATGGTCAACACGGCTTCGTTGGCGCCACCATGCGCCGGCCCCCACAACGCAGCGATACCGGCTGCGACACAAGCGTAAGGATTCGCACCGGTCGATCCGACCAGACGGACAGTCGAAGTCGATGCGTTCTGCTCATGATCGGCATGCAGGATGAAGAGCAGATCGAGCGCTTTCGCGACCACCGGATTCAGATCCAGCGGCTCGCTGGGCACTTCAAACATCATGTGCAGGAATCGAGTCACATATTCCAGATTGTTACGTGGATAGCGCACTGGCCAGCCTACCGACGACCGATACGCCGCGGCCGCAATCGTCGGCATCTTGGCGATCAGACGAATCGCCGCCAAACGTCGCTGCTCCGGATCTTCCATATCGAGCGTGTCGTGATAGAAAGCCGACAACGAAGCGACTGATGCACACAACATCGCCATCGGATGCGCGTCGTAGTGGAAGCCGTTGAGAAAGTTCTTCTGCGCTTCGTGCATCATCGTGTGATGCGTGACTTCGTGCTCGAACTTGCTGAACTCGGCCTTGTTCGGCAACTCACCATTTATCAGCAGGTACGAGGTTTCCAGAAAGCTCGAATGCTTGGCCAACTGCTCGATCGGATAGCCTCGATACAAGAGCACGCCGTTGTCGCCATCGATATAGGTAATCGCGCTGCGGGTGCTAGCAGTCGAGACAAAACCCGGGTCGTAAGTGAAATAGCCGGTGTCTTTCTTCAGCTTGCCGATATCGAGTGCCGGATCACCGAGCGTTCCGGTTACAACCGGTAGCTGGGTGCTGCGATCATTCGTGGTATCGATGAGTTGGACGGTATGCTCGGACACGGCGGACTCCTTCGGCAGATCCCGAGCCGAGGAGCGACACGGGAGCATGGGGGAAACGGGGATTGTACGGCGCGAAAACGCAGTTTGGGCATGCTTGGCTTCGCCTACATACGCGTCCGTACCCGGTGCCGATTATTGCATAGCACAACCGGCGCTGTGACCCGCGAAGATTTCTCCTGTAGGCGCAGCGCACAAACGAAAACGCCGGCTCAAGGCCGGCGTTTTTTCAGATGAAACAGCGGGTTAGCGCTTATTTCGCGTAGCGGCGACGGAACTTGTCAACACGACCACCCGCATCGACAACTTTCTGTTTGCCGGTGTAGAACGGGTGCGAGTGACTCGAGATATCCACCTTGACCAGCGGATATTCGTTGCCATCCGTCCACTTCACGGTTTCCTTGCTGGACATGGTCGAGCGGGTCAGAAACGAGAAGTCGCTGGACAGATCCTGGAAAACGACGGATTTGTATTTCGGATGGGTATCGAGCTTCATGTGACAGTACCGTTGGCCGGGCGTGCCCGGAAGAAAAGAGCGCGATTGTAGCGGCGACTGCAAGGCCGCGCAAGCCAGAGACTCCAACTGACTGCTCAATCCGCGCCCAGCGCCGCGCGAATCAAGTTCTCGAACCGTTGCTGGTCAACGGCCAGCACGATTCGCGCATTTGCGCTTAGCCCCATTCGACTCTCCCAATCGACCACCGTTGCGCCCCGCGTCAGCGTGCCACTGAGCTCGATTCCGACATGGCGATCCAATGCCTCGGTCACGATCCCTGGATCGAGCACGACGGCCATGGCCAAGGCGTCCGCACTGAGCAGTCGCTCGCGCTCATGCGCGCGCGCCCAGATTCTCGTACGGCGCGAGATCGCATCATAGAAACGGGCTCGAGGTGAATCCGCAGCCAGCCAAGCTTCGAGATCCGTGTAATCCAGACCGTGGCGCAGGGTCGCTTCCCAGTCGACCAGCTCGAACTTCGGCCAGGATGAGAAGACCACGTGCGCGGCCTCTGGATCGAAACCGATATTGAATTCCGCTGGAACCAGATGGGTATTGCCGCGCCCGCTTACCGCACCGCCCATGATCACCAGTCGCTTGATTCGCGTTGGCAGCATGGGATCCAGGCGCAGTGCGAGGGCCAGATTGGTCAGCGGCCCGAGTGCGACGAGGGTCAGCTCACCGACATGCTCATGACTCAATCGCAGGATCGCCAACGCCGCATGCTCGCTGGCTGGCATTCGCAACGGAGCGTCATAGCCGGTATCGCCAAAACCATCGGCGCCGTGGACATACGCGGCGTCCGCCGCGGCAAGCACCAGTGGATGCTCGCAACCCGGATATACCGGCGTCTCGGCGCCGATCACTTCGAGAAGCTTCAGCGCATTGGTCACCGTGTGCTTCAGGCCGACGTTGCCGGCGGCGATGGTGAGCGCCTCGACTTCAGCGTGCTCGTGCGCCATGAGGATCGCCAGCGCGTCATCGACTCCGGGATCGGTATCAATCAACAATTTCATCTTCATGGTTTCGATAGCGGAGCTGGTTGCAGGGGACGCGATTGTTTCAGACGCAATAGGGGTTGTTCCAGCCATCGCCACGATGCCATCGCAAAGACCAACGTCGCCGGTATCGCCAACGCGGCAAGCAACTGTGGCGAAACGACTGGGTGGATGGCGACAATCATCTGCTGAACCGGGTAGCCGTAGAGGAATAATCCATGCGAAAAATCGCCGCGCCAAGGCACCCGAAAGGGCGATAGTCGCCAACAGGGCCAGAGACTGAATGCGCCCAGGGTCAGCATGATCGTTGTCACGTAAACAGTGGCGGCTCTCGACATGCAGCACAACACAACCATCGCAAAGAGTCCGCGTGTCGACAGCGGCAAGTTCGCTGCCTGCTGGGCTGCAAGCGCCGCGAAGATGAGATAGGCCGGAAAGATGCGCAGGAATCGTGCGCGTACGAAGCGCATTGAGTTCGGGGAACGCAGTCAACTGCGCGCAATGAGGCATCCGCTCAGCGCAAAGAAAAAGCAAACACCAACGCTACCCGCGTACTAGCCCGGAATCAGCAAAGCGAGAAAATCCCAACTATTGCCAGGCGCCGGCGCGGCCAAGGCATAGGCATGTTCGTAGATCACCAGCAACGCGTTGTCGGGGCCGTGCCCGAGTCGCACGCCAAGTCTTGGCACGCGCGAAAACAGGGTATCGCGCAATGTGCGCGTCAAGCCTCAAGCCCCCGCGAAACGCGCCGCTCCGCCCACCCAGCGCGCAATCAAGCGCTCGCAACTGCGCGGGTAATGTTCGAGCATTTCCGCGCCAATGCGCTGCACATCGACTAACATGCCTGCATCGCGCGTGAGATCGGCGATGCGGAATTCGAGGCGACCGGTCTGGCGTGTGCCAAGCAATTCGCCGGGGCCGCGCAGTTCGAGATCCTTCTCGGCGATGACAAATCCATCGCTGGTTTCGCGCATCGCGGTCAGTCGCTCACGCGCCATGGCCGACAGCGGCGCTTGATACATCAGCACGCAACTGGACGCCTGGCTGCCGCGTCCGACGCGACCGCGCAATTGATGCAACTGGGCAAGGCCCAAGCGCTCGGCATTTTCGATAACCATAAGGCTCGCATTCGGCACATCGACACCGACCTCGATCACCGTGGTTGCGACCAGCAAGACAATCCTCCCGGCGCGGAAATCATCCATGACCGCCTGCTTCTCGCTCGGCTTCAGACGTCCATGGACAAGACCGATCGCGAGCCCATCGAGCAATCCCGACAACTCGGCATAGGCGACTTCGGCGGCCTGTGCTTCGACCTCGTCGGATTCTTCGATCAGGGTGCATACCCAATAGACCTGACGGCCTTCGGCACAGGCCGCACGAATGCGCTCAATGACTTCACCGCGACGCGAGCCGGACAAGGCAACCGTTGTAACCGGCGTACGTCCCGGCGGCAATTCATCGATCACCGAGACATCAAGATCGGCATACGCGGTCATCGCCAAAGTTCGGGGGATCGGTGTAGCGGTCAGCACAAGCTGATGTGGAACGCGCGATCCTTCTCGTCCCTTGTCGCGCAATGCAAGACGCTGATGCACGCCAAAACGGTGTTGTTCATCAATGATGACCAGACCGAGATTGCGGAACTGCACGCCTTGCTGCATGAGGGCATGGGTGCCGACGATGAGTTGCGCATCGCCAGACAGCGCCTCAAGCGTCGCCTTGCGTGCCCTGCCCTGCACTTTGCCGGCCAGCCACACCGGCTCGATGCCAAGTGGCTGCATCCATTCGCGTAAATTTCGCAGATGCTGCTCGGCGAGCAATTCGGTCGGCGCCATCAGCGCGACCTGGTAACCCGATTCAATCGCCGCCAACGCCGCCCATGCAGCGACAATCGTCTTGCCCGAGCCGACATCTCCCTGGACGAGACGCAACATCGGTTCGCCTTCAATCAGATCCTTGGCGATCTCGGCACTGACGCGCTTCTGTGCCTTGGTCAAGGCAAAAGGCAATGAACTGATGAGCGCCTTGCGCATTTTCCCGTTGCCACGTAATCGCGGTGCGCCATGCACGCGCACTTGGGCACGCAGGCGCTTGAGGCTCAGGTGATGGGTCAGCAATTCCTCGAACGCGAGACGTTGCTGTGACGGATGCGTACCGAGCAGAAGCGCCGCAACGTTCGCCTCGGCGGGTGGACGATGCACCAACATCAGCGCTTCACGCAGCGACATCAGTTGCAGCGTCTTGCGCAGCGGCAGTGGAATCAACTCGAGGGCTTCATCGTCTGGCAGGCGTTGCAGGGCTTGCTCGATCAATGTGGAAATCCGTTTCTGGCCAAGACCATCGGTGGCCGGATACACCGGCGTCAGCGCTTCTTCGACGACACCTCCATCGACCGACAGACGCTGGTACTGCGGATGCACGATTTCCGGACCATTCGTGCCTTGACGGATCTGGCCGTAACAGCGCAACCGCGAACCGGGCGTGAGTTGGTCGACCTGGGCGCGGCGAAACGTGAAGAATCGCAGGGTCAGCATGGTCCGAGTGTCGTCGCTGATGACCACGCGCAATTGTGGACGGAAACGAAAGCCACATTCGACGGCTTCGATGACGCCTTCGACCTGGGCCGACTCGCCAACGCGCAAGTCCCGAATCGGAGTCAGCCGCGTGCGATCTTCGTAGCGCAGCGGCAGATGGAACCAGAGATCCTGCACACGACTGATACCGAGTTTCGCCAATGCGACTTCAAGTTTCGGGCCGACGCCGGCCAAGCCGCCAACCGGCGCAAGTCCGGGATCGGTGATTGAAGCAACTTCTGCGTTTTTCGCGGCGCGCGGCATTGGCCAAGAATACCCGGCCTGACCGCATGCGCCCAATGATCCGGATCAGTCGATCACGGCGACCAGATCGATCTCGACTTGAGCGGCCTTGGGAAGCGCGGCGACGCCAATCGTCGATCGAGCCGGATACGGCTCACTGAAATATCTCTTCATCACCTCGTTGACCGCAGCGAAGTTGCCCAGATCGATCAGATAGATTCCCACGCGTGCGACATGGTTGAAATCCAGATTGGCGGCGGCGAGAACAGCCTTGAGGTTCTCGAAAACCTGGGTCGCCTGCGCACTGATGTCGCCGTTGACCAGCTCGCCGGTTTTCGGATCGATCGGCGTCTGCCCCGAAAGATAGAAAGTGTTGCCGACCTTGACGGCCTGCGAATACGGACCGATAGCCTTCGGAGCGTGGTCGGAATGGATGATGCGTCGGCTGGACATTCGATGATTCCTCGGTCAGACGGGATGACGGTAGACGGCATTGACTACTGCCAGGCGGCGCACACCGCGCATGACGTCGGCGAGATGCTTGCGACTGGCGACTTCGATGGTGAACAGCAAGGCCGCGCTCATCAAATCGCGCTCCTTGTATTCGACATTTTCAATATTCGAATTGGCTTGGGCCACCGCGGCGGCAACCTGGGCAAGGACGCCGGGCTTGTTGGCGACGATGATGCGCAACTCGACACGGTAATCGCCGCTGACGCTGGAATCCCAGTCGATCTCGAGGCAGCGCTCGAGTGACTTGCGCAGTTCGGGCATGTTCGGACATTCGAGACGATGCACGACGATGCCTTTGCCAACCGACAGATAGCCCATGATTCCGTCGCCCGGAACCGGATGGCAGCAGTTGCCAAAACTCAAAACGCCGCGCTCGGCGCCGGTGATCAGGATCTTTTCGGCGTGTTGCTCTCTGGACACAGCCGAACCTTCATCGTGCAACTCCAGCAGCGAGCGTGCGACCTGGTCAGCGGTGCGGTTGCCGAGCGCAATATCGGCGAGAAGATCTTCCAAAGCGCGCAACTTGTTGTCTTCGAGGTAGCGGTTCAACTTTTCCGCAGGCAGCACTTCCAGTGAGGTGCCCAGCATGTCCATCGCGCGGTCCAGCATACGGTGCCCCAGCTCGATCGCGTCTTCATGTTGCAAGCGTTTCAGGTAGTGTCGGATCGCCGTACGTGCCTTGGCACTGACCACCCATTCGAGCCACTGTGTGCTCGGCACGGCGGACGGCGCGGTGATGATTTCGACCGACTGGCCACTGCTCAGGCGCGTGCGCAATGGCGCGAGCTTCGTATCGACGCGCGCAGCCACGGCGTGCATACCAACGTCGGTGTGCACGGCATAGGCAAAGTCGAGGGCGGTTGCGTTGCGCGGCAGGGCGAGAATCTTGCCGCGCGGCGTAAACAGGTAGACCT
Organism: Lysobacterales bacterium; assembly: GCA_038234445.1. Taxonomy (GTDB): domain Bacteria; phylum Pseudomonadota; class Gammaproteobacteria; order Xanthomonadales; family Rhodanobacteraceae; genus Dokdonella. The sequence continues at coordinate 745 of JBBQTY010000035.1, read as the reverse complement.
CATCCGGAAACAGATCGACCTTGACGCTTTCGATGAATTCGAGCGACGAAGGCGTCCGGTTTTGCTCGTCGACCAGGTTCGACACCCATTCACGAGCGCGACTCTGGGCACTGTTGGCCGGCCCCGAATCCGCCTTATAGGCCCAGTGCGCGGCGACTCCGCGATCAGCGACGGCATCCATGTCTTCGGTACGGATCTGGATTTCGATCGGTGCGCCGAACGATCCAAAAAGTACCGTATGCAGCGATTGGTACCCGTTGGCCTTCGGAATCGCGATGAAATCACGGAAGCGACCGTCCATCGGCTTGAACAATCCGTGCACGGCACCGAGCGCCTGGTAGCACTGGGTGACGCTGCTGACGACAACACGGAAGCCGTAAACGTCCATGACCTGGGCGAACGACTTGTGCTCATTGCGCATCTTCTTGTAGATGCTATAGGCCGATTTGATCCGGCTGATCGTTCGGTGTGGCAGCGCCTCGGATTCGAGACGCGCGTCCAGTGCTGCCTCGATCTTGCCCATGGCCTCGCGGCGATTGCCAAGCGCGGTGCGGATTCGCGCGGAAATGACCCGATGGCGATCGGGATACATGGCCTTGAAGCCGAGATCCTGCAATTCCGCCTTGAACCGGTTCATGCCGAGACGCTGCGCGATCGGCGCATAGATCTCAAGCGTTTCGAGGGCAATACGGCGGCGTGATGCAGGCTCCATCGAACCCAGCGTGCGCATATTGTGCAGGCGGTC
>JBBQTY010000034.1:0-26594 GCA_038234445.1 Lysobacterales bacterium | reverse complement strand
GGCAGGAACCCAGCGCCTTGATTTCGTCAAAGTCACTGGATCCCTGCTTGCGCAGGGATGACGGCAAAAGAATAGAACACACCGAATCGAGGTACACCGTGAAACAAGCCGTCATCGTCTCCACCGCGCGCACCGGACTGGCCAAGAGCTGGAAGGGCGCATTCAACATGACTCATGGCGCCACGCTCGGCGGTCATGTCGTAAAGCATGCCGTCGAACGCGCCGGTATCGCCGCTGACGAAATCGAGGATGTGCTGATGGGCTGCGCCTGGCCTGAAGGCGCGACCGGCAGCAATATCGCGCGGCAGATTGCGATTCGTGCGGGGCTTCCGGTCACGGTGCCTGGCGCGACCGTCAATCGATTCTGCTCATCCGGCTTGCAGACGATCGCGATGGCGGCGCAACGTGTCATCGCGGGTGAAGGCGAGGTGTTCGTCGCCGGCGGCGTCGAAAGCATCTCCTGCGTACAGAATCACGCCAACCTGCACATGATTGCCGAAAGCTGGATCAAGCAGCACAAGCCCGAGGTCTACTGGTCGATGTTGCAGACCGCCGAGACCGTGGCCAAGCGCTACAAGATCGCTCGCGAACGTCAGGATCACTACGGCGCCGAAAGCCAGATCCGCGCAGCCGCGGGCGCCGCGGCCGGCAAGTTCGATGATGAAATCGTACCGATGACGGTGACCGCCGGTTTCGCCGATCCGAAAACCAAACGCCTCGGCACGCGTGAAGTGACGATTTCTGCCGACGAAGGCATCCGCGCCGACACCACGTATGAAGGCGTGTCAAAGATTCGCACGGTGTTTCCGGGTGGCGTGATCACGGCTGGCAATGCGAGTCAGTTTTCCGATGGCGCTTCAGCGGCCGTGGTCATGGATGGTGATCTCGCGCAAAAACGCGGGATCAAGCCGCTCGGTATTTTCAAAGGCTTCGCCGTGGCCGGTTGCGAGCCAGACGAGATGGGCATCGGCCCGGTGTTCGCGGTGCCGAAATTGCTCAAGCGTGCAGGCATGAGCGTCGACGATATCGATCTCTGGGAGCTCAACGAAGCCTTCGCCGTGCAGGTGCTTTATTGCATGGATACGCTCGGCATTCCGCACGATCGCATCAACGTCAATGGCGGCGCGATCGCGGTCGGCCATCCGTATGGCGTCAGTGGCGCACGTCTGGTCGGACATGCCTTGATCGAAGGCAAGCGTCGCGGTGCCAAGCATGTTGTCGTGACGATGTGCATCGGCGGCGGCCAAGGTGCTGCCGGCTTGTTCGAGGTCGTCTGATTTCATGAGCGATCTGCTGATCTCGCGTCGTGATGTCGACTTCCTGCTCTACGAGTGGCTGGATGTGGAATCGTTGACGGCGGCTGCGCGCTACGCCGATCACGGCCGCGAAACCTTTGACGCCGTGCTCGATACTGCCGTGCGCCTCGCGACCGAAAAATTCGCGCCGCATTACCAGAAGTCCGATCACAACGAACCACAATTCGACGGCGAAAAAGTAACGATGATCGCCGAGATCAAGTCGGCGCTCGAAGCGTTTGCATCGACCGGTTTGATCGGCGCTTCGCTCGACTACGATCTCGGTGGCATGCAGGTGCCGAAGGTCGTCGAGTACGCCGCTTTGGCTTGGCTGTATGCGGCGAATGTAGGCACCAGCGCGTATCCGCTGCTGACCATGGGCAATGCGCATCTGCTGCTTGCACATGGCACCGACGCGCAGATCGAACGCTTCGTCAAACCCGAGTTGGAAGGGCGCTTTTTCGGCACGATGTGCCTGTCCGAGCCGCAGGCGGGTTCTTCGCTTTCGGATATCACGACACGTGCCGAGCCGGATGGCGATTCTGTGTTCGGTCCGCGTTACCGGATCACCGGCAACAAGATGTGGATCTCGGGCGGCGATCATGAGTTGTCCGAAAACATTGTCCACCTTGTATTGGTCAAGGTGCCTGACGAAAGCGGCAAGCTGATTGCGGGGGTCAAGGGTATCTCGCTGATGCTCGTGCCGAAATTTCTCGTCAACGAGGACGGCAGTCTCGGCGAACGCAACGATGTCCAGCTCGCCGGTATCAACCACAAGATGGGCTATCGCGGCACGGTCAACTGCTTGCTCAATTTCGGCGAAGGCACACGCTACCAGCCGGAAGGCAAGGGCGGTGCAATTGGCTATCGGGTCGGCAACCTGCATCAGGGCCTGGCCTGCATGTTCCACATGATGAATGGCGCGCGCATCGGTGTCGGCATGGGTGCGGTCGCGCTCGGCTACACCGGTTACCTGCATGCACTCGACTACGCGCGCAATCGCCCGCAGGGGCGGCCGGTCGGACCCGAAGGCAAGGATCCGAACACCGCGCAGATGAAGATCATCGGTCACGCCGATGTCAAGCGCATGTTGCTTGCACAGAAGTCGTATGTCGAAGGTGGACTTGCCTTCAATCTCTACTGCGCGCGACTTATTGACGAGGCAGAAGTCGCGACCGATCCGGGCGAACGCGCACGATTGACCTTGCTGCTCGATCTACTCACACCGATCGCCAAGAGCTGGGCCTCGCAGTGGTGTCTCGCCGCCAACGATCTCGCGATCCAGGTGCATGGCGGCTACGGCTACACGCGTGAGTACAAGGTCGAGCAGTTCTATCGCGACAACCGACTCAACCCGATCCACGAAGGCACCCACGGTATCCAGGCGCTCGACCTCCTCGGACGCAAGGTGGTCATGCATGATGGGGCGGCATTCAAGATGGTCGCCAGTCGCGTTGCCGCAACGATGGCCAATGCACGTCAACACGAATCGCTGAATGCGTATGCCGATTCATTGGCGACGCGGCTGCAGCGGCTCTCTGAAGTCACGCACCAATTATGGGCTGCCGGCAATCCCGAACGCACGCTGGCCAATGCCAGTGTCTACCTGGAAGCCTTCGGACATATCGTGATCGCGTGGATCTGGTTGGAGCAGGCAATTGCTTCGCAAGAGAAGGTTGGCGATTTCTACGATGGCAAACGCAGCGCTGCGCGCTACTTCTTCCATTGGGAATTGCCGAAGGTTGATGCTCAGCTAGACCTGCTTGCCAGCCTTGATCGCACAACGTTGGATATGCGTGAGGAATGGTTTTGATGGAAGTCCAGAAAAAGCACGCTCGTCGCCCCTGCGCAGGCAGGGGCCCAGTGCTTTTCGGTGAGCTTAGAAAGTCGCTGGCTTCCTGCCTGCGCAGGAACGACGAAATTGAGGGTTCCTCGCCCGACGATCGTTCATGCCGCCGGAGTCGAGCATGAGTTCGATACAAATCATCAACGGCCTCGCCGAACTCCAAACCTGGGTCGGCAAGGAAGTCGCGACAAGCGATTGGCTGTTGGTCGATCAGGCACGCATCCAGGCCTTCGCCGATGTCACCGGCGATCATCAATGGATCCATCTTGATTTCGACCGTTGCCAGCGCGAGTCGCCGTACAAGGCGCCGATCGCACACGGCTATCTGATCTTGTCATTGATTCCGACGATGTTCGAAACCAGCCTGCGCATCGACGGCCTCGCGATCACAGTCAACTACGGGCTTGATAGGGTGCGCATGCCTTCACCGGTGATTGCGGGTCAGCGCATCCGTGGTCATCTGGCGCTGGAAAAGCTCGATCACGTCAAAGGTGGCATGCAGGCGCATTGGGCCGTGACCGTCGCGGTCGAAGGCAGCGACAAGCCCGCCTGCGTCGCGCAGATGCTCGCCCGCTATTACGAAAATTCTACTTCACGCTGAAACAGAGAGTTCAAATGGATCTCGCATTTAACCAAGAAGAGCAGGCATTTCGCGATGAGATTCGCGCCTTCCTGCGCGACAAGCTACCTCCGGCCATTCGTCGTCGCGTTCATCTCGGCGACGGCAGCAAGATCGATGACGATATTCCGCGCTGGCAGAAGATCCTCAACGACCGTGGCTGGGGCGCACCGGCATGGCCGGCCGAGTTTGGCGGCACCGGCTGGAGCAAGGCGCAACAATTCATCTTCGAGACCGAATGCGCGTTGGCCGATGCGCCTCCGCAGCTGGCCTTTGGGGTCAAGATGGTCGCCCCGGTCATCATGCGTTTCGGCAGTGCCGAACAGCAGCAGCGATTTCTGCCGCGTATTCTTGCGGGCGATGATTGGTGGTGCCAGGGCTATTCGGAACCCGGTTCGGGTTCCGATCTTGCCTCGTTGAAGACCAAGGCCGAACTGGACGGTGATCACTACGTCATCAACGGCCAGAAAGTCTGGAATACGCTCGGTCAGTTCGCCGACTGGATATTCTGCCTTGTGCGCACGGATTCGAGCGGCAAGCCGCAGCGCGGCATCTCGTTTCTGCTGATTGACATGAAGACGCCCGGTATTACGGTGCGCCCGACCCGTTTGCTCGATGGCAAATATGAAGTCAACGAAATCTGGTTCGACAATGTGCACGTGCCAGTCGGCAACCGGATCGGCGACGAGAATGCCGGCTGGACCTACGCCAAATACCTGCTCGGGCATGAGCGCACCAATATCGCCGGGATTGGCGCAAGTCAGCGTGAGCTGCGTCGCCTCAAGCAGATGGCGGTCGCCAACGAGCGCAATGGCAAGCCGTTGATCAACGATGACGGTTTCGCCACGCGCATTGCGCAAGTCGAGCTAGAACTCAAGGCGCTCGAAATCACCAACCTGCGCGTGATTTTTGCTGAAGCGCAGAACCATGCGCCGGGTCCGGAAGCATCGATCCTCAAGATTCGCGGCACCGAGATCATGCAACGCATCACCGAGTTGCAGGTCGAGGCGCTCGGTGCTCGCGCGCTGATCGCGGAATCGCCCGGTGTCGATCTTGGCGATGAGGTTCCGCGCGCCAGCGAGGCCTATCTCAATCAACGCAAGCTGACGATCTTCGGTGGTTCCAACGAGATCCAGCGCAACATCATCGCGCAGATGATTCTTCAGGTTTGACGGAAGCCACCCATGGATTTTTCATTCAACGATGAACAACAGATGCTGCTCGATACAACGCAGCGTTTCCTTTCCAGTGAATACACATTTGAACATCGGCACAAGCTGCTTGAGTCAGCTCAAGGCTGGTCGCTCGAACTCTGGAAGCAGCTGGCCGATCTGGGCTTGCTGGCCGTCGATATTCCGGAAGCTGACGGCGGCATCGGTGCCGGTCCGGTCGGTGTCATGCTGGTCGCGCAGGCGGCAGGTCACGGACTGCTTCTCGAACCGTTTCTGTCTAGCGCGATCGTCGCCACCCAGGTTATCGTGCGACTCGGCTCGGATGCACAACGCGCACAATGGCTGCCGCAGCTGGCCAGTGGCGATCTGATCGCCGTGCTCGCCCATGACGAGGCGAAAGCAGGAATTGATCTCTCGAAAATCACCACGCGCGCTTCGGGCAGCGATGCCGGTTGGACCCTGAGTGGGCACAAGAGCTTGGTCTATCACGCACCGATGGCTGGCCTGTATCTGGTTTCGGCGCGCGTGGATGACGGCAGTTTCGGACTGTTTGCAGTCGCCGCCGAATCCGCTGGAATCACGCGGCAGGATCTGCGCACGGTCGATGGTCAGCGTGCCGCCGATCTTGGCTTTGACAATGTCGTGCTCGAAGCCGATGCCCGGCTCGGCAAGGATGTCGGCGACGCACTCGCGGCGATCATTGATTGCGCTACCGCAGCACTCTGCGCCGATGCGTTCGGCGTACTCGATCGCATCCTCAAGGCAACCATCGAATACAGCCGTTCGCGCAAGCAATTCGGTATGCCGATCGGCAGTTTTCAGGCGCTGCAACACCGCATGGCCGACATGCTGATCCACTTCGAGCAGGCTCGCTCGATGATGTATCTGGCTACCGAGCGCTGCAGCGATTCGAATGCGGCGGCACGCGGCGCAGCGATCTCGGGAGCGAAGGCGCTGATCGGTCAGGCTGCACGCTTCGTCGGTCAGCAGGCCGTGCAACTGCATGGCGGCATGGGCATGACCGACGAGCTCGATGTCAGTCACTGCTTCAAGCGCCTGCTTGCGTTCGAGTTGCGCATGGGCACCACTGACGAGCATCTCGAACGTTATCGGATTCATCTGCAGCAGACAGCAACCCAATGAATCGAAAGGCCGCAGGGTCTCAGTAACTTGGATTCACCCTTCGACAGGCTCAGGGCGAACGGCTGAGGAATATCAGACCGCCCCCAACCGAATCAGGAAAACAAAGCCATGAGTGCAGTAAGAAACATGTTCGACCTCGATGGACGCACCGCCCTGATTACCGGCGGCTCGCGCGGACTCGGCCTGCAAATGGCCGAAGCGCTTGGCGACTACGGCGCACGTCTGGTCATTTCGGCGCGCAAGTCCGACGAGCTCGAAAAAGCGCAAGCGCATCTCAAGGCGCGTGGCATCGACGTGGAGTGGGTTGCGGCGGATACCGGCAAGGAGGATTCGATCGCCTCACTCGTCGATGCCACGGTCGAAAAACTCGGTCATGTCGATATCCTGATCAACAACGCCGGAGCCAGCTGGGGCGCCGCGGCAGAAGACTATCCGCTCGAAGCCTGGGACAAGGTGTTCAATCTCAATATCCGTGGTTTGTTCTTGCTGACCCAGCAGATCGCCAAGCGCTCGATGATTCCACGCGGCAGCGGTCGCATCATCAATATCGCCTCGATCGCCGGCTTGCGTGGGAATCCGCCGGGCGCGATGAAGACGATCGCCTACAACACAACCAAGGGCGCCTTGATCAATTTCACGCGCACGCTGGCCGGCGAGTGGGGGCCTTATGGCATCACGGTCAATGCACTCGCGCCGGGACTCTTTCCGACCAGGATGTCGAAAGGATTGATCGAGAGCATCGGCGCGGATGCGCTCAAGGCCCACGCACCGCTGCAGCGCTTCGGCGATGACGAGGACTTGAAGGGTGCGACCCTGCTGTTCGCATCCGATGCCGGCAAGCACATCACCGGACAGATTCTCGCTGTCGATGGCGGAGTATCGGCCGTATGAGTATCGAAAATTTCGCTGGCAAGGTTGCGGTCATCACCGGGGCAGGCTCGGGCTTCGGTCGCGAGTTTGCCCGCCTCGGCGCGGAGCTTGGCATGTCATTGGTTCTCGCCGATGTGCAGACCGATGCCTTGCAGGCGATTGCGGGCGAACTCGAAGCAGGCGGCGCACGTGTGCTCTCGCGCGTACTCGATGTGGCCGATGGCACCCAGGTCGATGCCTTGGCCGAGGCGACAGCCGCAGCGTTTGGCGATGTGCATCTGCTTTTCAACAATGCCGGTGTCGGCAGTGCCGGATTGATCTGGGAAAACAGCGTCGCCGACTGGGAGTGGACGCTCGGCGTCAATCTGTGGGGCGTGATCCATGGCATGCGCGCCTTCGTGCCGCGCATGCTCGAAGCGGCCAAGGCGTCGTCTGATTACCGTGGGCACGTCGTCAACACCGCGTCGATGGCCGGCCTGCTCAATCCACCGGTCAGCGGCGTCTACAACGTCTCCAAGCATGCTGTGGTGTCGCTGTCGGAAACCCTGCATCACGATCTTGGTCTGGTCACCGATCAGGTGCATTGCTCGGTGTTGTGTCCGTTCTTTGTACCGACCGGTATCAGTCAGTCTCAGCGCAATCGCCCGGGCGAGTTCGCCAATGCGCAACCTTTGACGCGTTCGCAGCGCGTGGCCCATGCGATGACCGACAAGGCGGTCAGCTCCGGCAAGCTGACCGCCGTCGATGTTGCGCGGATGACGTTCCAGGCGATACGTGCCGGCGACTTTTATATCGCCTCACATCCAAAGGCCCTGGATGGTGTTCGCATTCGCGCTGAAGACATCGTTGCCTTGCGCAACCCGACCGATCCACTGGCCGCAAAACCCGGATTGCGGGAATCGCTGATCGAGGCTTTGCGCGAATGATCCGGCGCGGTTTTCCGCAGCACCGCTTGGCGTCAGTTTTGATCCGCGGCGCGGCGCGGCGCCGCGGCTGTGTGTCGGAGCGGTACTCAACACAGGCGGATTTCGAGTAGTGAAAAGGCGCAATATCGAAGGCGGAAAGAACGCAGGTCGCGAACCGTTGGGAGGTTCACCCCTGACCGAGAGATTGCAAGTTGCGATTGATGTGTCGACGAGTTTCATTGCAAATACAGAGCGTGTGTTAGCGTCGCAAAAGCGGGATTTCGAAGCGGTTTGAGGGCCGTGAAGAAACCCCGGATAGGGTGTTTGTCCCAGTACAAGAACGAGAGAGGCAAGTAACGCTATTGGGTTGATGTCATGGTCGCGGGGATCAGGACAAAGGCCTTCAGTCCACTTTGGGAGGATCAAATCGTGAACAATATAAAGATTGGTCGCCATGCCTTGGCATGGGGAATTTTCATGGCATTGGCGAGTATGCCGATGAGTGCTTTCGCGGCGGATGAGGGCAACGCCACGCAGTCTCCAGACGGAAGCGCGACGCAGAAGGCGCCGGACGGCAGCGACAAGGTGACCACGCTCGGCGCGACGGTTGTCACCGCGCAGAAACGCGAGGAGCAACTGCAGGATGTGCCGATCACGATGGAAGTCATTCCAAAGCAATTGCTGCAGGATGCCGGCATTAAAGATATCAAGGACCTGCAGATTCTCGTGCCAGGCTTGAGCGTGACCAGCACCGGCAATGAAGCGCAGACCACGGCACGCGTTCGCGGAGTCGGCACAGTGGGCGACAACCCGGGTCTCGAATCCTCGGTGGGTGTCGTCATCGATGGTGTCTATCGGCCGCGTACCGGCGTGGGCTTCGGTGATCTCGGCCAGCTTGAACGCATCGAAGTGCTCAAAGGTCCGCAGGGCACGGTGTTCGGCAAGAATACGTCGGCGGGTTTGATCAATATCGTCACCCAGGCGCCAACCAACGAGCGCAGTGCCGAAGGTGAAGTGACCGTCGGGAACTACGGTGCGTTCGGCGTATCTGGCAGCTACAACGATCGCCTTGGTGAAAATTCTGCGTTCCGCATCTATGCCGCCAAGCGAACGCGCGACGGCTTCACCGATGTCAACACCGGTGTCGGACCACGCACCCAGACCGATGATTCCGATCAGGATTTCGAATCAGTGCGCGGCCAGCTGATGCTGCGCCCGAATGACGATATTGATGTCCGCATCATTGCCGATTACAGCCACCGCGACGAGAACTGTTGCGTCGGCGTGACCACGGTGCGCGGCCCAACCGCCGGGATCGTCAACGCCGTGAGTGGCGGCAACGGCGTCATTCCCATCGCCGATCCCGAACAACGCCTCGCTTATGCCAACCGCGATACCAACCAGGATATCAAGGACAAGGGAATTTCTGCCGAAGTAAACTGGCTGACGTCATGGCTCGGCGGTGCGACATTGAGCTCGATCACTTCGGTTCGCGGCTGGGATGCACTGAGCGGTACCGATATCGACTACAGCGGTGCAGACATCGCCTATCGAGTGGGTTCACCCGATGAGGGCTCGGTCAATTTTGATACCTTCAGTCAGGAATTTCGCCTCACCGGCGCGACCGATCGAATGGACTGGATGTTCGGTGTCTACTACAGCAACGAAGATCTCAAGCGCGTTGAATCGGTGACCACGGGCGCGGCCTATGAGCCGTATCTGTCGATCCTGTTGCTCAATAGTGTGGCCGGATCTTTCCCGGCCGGACTCATCAACCTGACCAATCCGGCAGCCTTCCTGGCCGAAGCAGCCGGGCAGCCGTATGGCAGCCTGTATGCCGGCCAAGGATCGAACGATCATTACAAGCAGAATTCCAAGAGCCGGGCGTTCTTCACCAACGAAACCTTTCATGCCACCGAGGCGCTCGATCTGACGGTCGGCTTGCGCTACACCAACGAGGACAAGTCGCTCGATTCGGTCTACAGCAATCCTAATGGTTCCGTCGGCTGCGCGTCGGCATTGAGCAATCCGGGTCAAGTCGGTGCGGCGCTGGTCGGGCGCGGCGTGCCAGGCGCCTACGCCGGGGCGATTGTGCCGACCATCATCGGCTACATGTGCCTGCCATGGTCGAACGTTCAGCACGATGGTCGGGTCACCTCGCAGAATCGCAGCGAGTCGGAATGGTCGGGAACCTTCAAGGCTGCTTATCGCTGGAGCCCGGAATTCATGACGTTCTTCTCGGGCTCTCGTGGTTACAAGGCTGGCGGATTCAATCTTGATCGCGTGCAGACAAATACCGGATTGAGCTCGGGCGGCGCCGGCATTACGCCGGTCGATGACACCTCGTTCCCCGGTGAATTCGTCAACAGCTACGAACTCGGCATGAAGTCGACCCTGGCTGACGGCAATCTGCTGTTCAATGCCTCGATCTTCCATTCCAAGTTCACCGACTTCCAGCTCAACAGCTTCCTCGGTACGAGCTATGTCGTGCGTTCGATTCCCACCTTGACCAACAAGGGCGTCGACATGGATGTGCTTTGGCAGACCGGTGTGGAGGGTCTCAAGCTGCAAGCCGGTCTGACGTACTTGAACTCGCGCTACGGTGACGATTTGTTGCCCGATGCGGGTCTCGTTTTGCTGCCCGGCGCACGAGGCGGGTTTGCACCGCAGTGGCAGACCTCGGCGGCAATGACGTACGAATGGAGTTTCACCGATTCGCTGATCGGCCGCTTCAATATCGCCGCACGCCATAGCACCGAGTACAACACCGGTTCAGATCTCGATCCCGAGAAGCTGCAGGGCGCCTATACCCTGGTCAACGCGCGCCTCGGTTTTGGCGCTCGTGACAGTCGCTGGATGGTCGAGTTGTGGGGCCAGAACCTGACCAACGAGACCTACCAGCAGGTCGGTTTCGATGCGCCAATCCAGACCGGTTCATGGAACGCCTTCATCGGTGCGCCACGCACCTATGGCGTCACGGTTCGCGCGAAGTTCTGAGTGATCCAAGCACGCCCGGCGATGGCGCCGGGCGTGCTTCGATCGACTGGCTGATCAGGGTCGCAAGCGGGTAAAACGTTTCGATCGTGCGCGCATTCAATTGAAGCGAGTGCTGCTGAAATGCCCATCTTTCCGACCACAAAGCGAAAAAGATCCGGTCAATTTGTCTTGCGCTTATCAAGGATTGCAATAATCGCATCGAGAAGGGTCGGCGCTTTTTCTGTTCGTCGATTGACGCTGCTCCTGCTCGCCGCATGTCACGCATCCGATGATGTCGATGATCGTTTCACGCGTCGGTGCGCCACAGTCTTCGCACGGAAGGCCGGCTAGTCGCTCGATGAGCCAGAATCCGGGCGCGCTACAGGCCGGACAAAGGCTGCACAACCTTGCTGACAAATCCTCCGCAGCACGACCAATCATTTTCTGACGCGTAGGATTCGCGTGCGCCCGTACATCGGTTTCAACGAACACCCGACGTGTGGATGATTGTCCACGTGCCCACTCGAAGCCGAGTTGCAGTTCTGCCCAATCGCAAATTCCCTTGCGGATGCGTGGATCATCTTCACCCTCGGGTCGCAACACGATGTGGTGATCGGGGAATCCCCATTGACGCGCGAAACCCTCGACAGTGGTCCAGTCCTCGGCATGGCAGTGCGCAAAGTTGGCCGCGCCACTGGCCTGGCCGACAACCTCAAGACCGCGCGCGTCGTCGATCCAGATCAGGATTTCGCTATTCCACGCAACCATGCCGATCATCGGATCAGCACCGAATGCGCCTTCACTGGCGATACCGAGCGGCAAACCGGCCAGTTGCATGCCGAGGCGCGCCTTCTTGCGCGCAGCCTCGATCTGCGAGCCAGCGCGAGGAATATCGCGCGTGAAGGTGCCGAGGAGGTCGGTGTCGTACCCGGATACATGTTCAATCCGGCAACCCAGTGCTGCATTGAGTACCGGTGCGATCACACGTTCCTTGCCGTGCTGAGTGAGCAAAGCCACGGCCTGATCGCGATAGGGGGCGTCAGCGGATAGTGCGCTCTCCGGCTTCGATTGGCCGCAGGGATCGTGCAACGAAGTCTCGACGGTTGACAGTTGTTCGAAGGGATGAGGAGTCGCGGCTTGGCGCGTCTTCACGACGACGCACGCGCGTGCTCGGGTTCAACGACGGGAGCCGCGTCATTGCCCAGTCCCGCCGCGCGCTGCAAGCGGTCGCGAAGGGCATGACCTAGCCCATCATCGTCGGGCAGAACCGTAACCAGCACGTCGAGGCCCAGATGATCCGCTTCACGCAGTTTTCCGAAAAGCGCTTGCGCTTGCATGGCCTTGGTTTCACTGAGAGCCAGCCAGGTCACGCTGTCGTGCCCGGTAGGCGGCTGCGCGGCGAGCAAGCCAACCCGACAGCCACGCGCGCACCAGGCTTCCAGTGCTGGCGCAATCTGCTGTGGCGACACCAAGATGACGCGCGCCCTCGGTGCATAGTGCGAGCTGTGCATACCGGGACTGCGCATTACGGCATTCGTATACGTGTCAACATGAGCATGGCTGATGCCAGCCAGATCATCCTTTGTGATCGCGCCGGGACGAAGCATGCGCAGCGCGCCCGACGACAGATCAACGATCGTCGATTCGATGCCGATTCTGCACGGACCACCTTCGAGCACGATATCAACGGCATCACCCAATTCCTCGAGCACATGATCGGCCGAGGTCGGGCTGACCCGGCCATGGCGATTCGCCGATGGTGCAGCAATGCCGCGGCCGAATTTCTCAAGCAGATCGAGTGCGAGCCGATGATCGGGAATACGCAAGGCGATCGTGTCGAGTCCGCCAGTTACCGCATCGAGCACGTGCGCGGCGCGGCGCAGGATCATCGTCAGCGGACCGGGCCAGAATGCTTCGGCGAGTTGCCACGCAAGCGGCGGAATATCCTCGGCCCATGCGCTGATCTGCGCGACATCGTGCAGATGGACAATCAGCGGATGATCGGCCGGTCGTTGCTTGGCGGCGAAGATGCGCGCGACCGCGGCCGGGTTGCCTGCATCGGCGCCTAGCCCGTAAACGGTTTCAGTGGGCAGCCCGATCAGGCCACCGCGATTGAGCACCTCGACTGCGCGGGAAATATCGGCCCGTGCGTCTGCGTGTGGCAAGCGGTAACCATCGGCAATGCCCCTGGTCATGTCGCATCGGCCCATTGCATCGGACCGGTGTAGCGCCGGATTGACGTGGGCACATCTGCCATCGCGAACAGATGGATCCAGCCGTTATCGACCAATTCGCGAACCCCTTCGTGCTTTGCGATCACCGCGTTGATCGCTTCGATTGGCGCCGCGATGATCACGGACAAGCGCATCGGTTCGTGGATCAGTCGCTCGCCGTCGTGCACCGATTGCCAAGGCAATCCGCTGCGCAGATCGCCGCCATTGCCTTCAAGCACGCCGAGGGTTCCGACCACGTTGTGCAGCACCTTGTTGCCGCTGCCAAAAACCCGGTTGTCGACGGTTGAGCCGTAGTATTGAAGATTGATCCAGCTCGCCACGACCATCGGTGCCGTCATGATCAGCTCGAGTACACCGAAGTCCTTGTCCTGGCGCCAATCATAGGAGTGTAGAAATGCGCGCCCTTTGAGATCGATGACCTCGCTGCGGCTGCGCGGCGCGGCGATGAAGGCTGCGCAACCGGCCAGCCCCCATTCCGGCCGCAATTGGCTCCAGTCGCGCGTTCGCGCGATGACCTGCGCATCGATCGGCCGGGAAGCATCGAGATTGAGCAGCGGCGCACGTTCCTTCCTCGCGAGGTGTCCCGCTTGCGCAAATGCCTGCTGCAGTTCGATCAAATCCCGCTGATGGCTGGAAGGCAGCTGATCATGATCGAAGAGTTTGACTTCGTCGCTGGTGGTGTCGTGCAGGCAACCAAGGAAGAACGTGTCCTCGGGAATCGTGATCCCGCGATGCGCGAGCGCAACACGTACATCCGCATCATTGAGGATCGCTGCGGCGACCCGCGCATTGGCTTCGCCAGAGTGGCCGCCACAGGCGCCGCAATCGAGTCCGCTGGCGTAGGGATTGTTGGCGGTGGTTGAGCCGTGACCGACCAACAACACGAGTCTGGCGAAATCCTTGCGCAGCGACATGGCATTCAACACCGCTTCGGCCATCGCGATTTTTTGTTCCGGCAGAAATCCGGTCATGCGACCCGCGATTTCCTGCGCTGCGATTTGCGGGCCAAGCCTGCTGAGCAGTTTCGCGTCGATGCCATCGCGGTTCGGTCTTGACCGGTTCAAACCGAGATTGAATCCATCGTTCGCGAGCTTGATCAGATAACTCCAGCCCATCGTCTCGACGAAACCGAACGATGAAACTGCCGCGATCTTGAATGCCCTCCAGGCGTTTGCGACCTTCTGGCGCAGGATGCGTGCGCCAACAATTTTTGCCCGCTCGGATGGCTGCGCTTCACGCACGGTTTCGCAAATCGTGAACTTCGGCGTCAGCAGCACCGGACATTGCGCGCCGCCGTGCACCTGACCCAGCGGAACGTATTCAATGGGAAAGCCGAAGAAGCCCGCGAAACCGATCGTCTCGGCATCGGCCATCACGCGCTCGAAACTGCGCCGAAACACCTCGGATCGCACGTCGATGCAGAGCGCGGCTTGTACGCGCGGTCGCGTCGCGGATGGTTGCGGCCGGACCTGATTCAGATCGGCAATGAGCTGTCGCTGCCAGGCGATTTCGTAAGCCGATTGGAGGATGCCGTCGACCGCGAAAACCGGATCAGGTGCGTTTGCGTTGGGCCAGGTATCGCGCGCCGCGGCCCAGGCTTGAGACACCGTCGCGTTGCCGCGATGTGCTTCTAGCAAAGCCACCTCCCAGGCCATGCGCACGGCGAGGAGTTCGATCACGCTGCGATCCCGGTCTCCCTGCAGTTCGTTTTGCCAGACACGGTAACGGGCGTGGCCGGCCCATCCGCCCAACGTCATGAGCAGACGGTGGAAGTAGCGTTCGAGATCGCACGCCTTCACGCCGAGGATTTGTGCGCCGCTGCGTATCATCGTTTCGGCATTGTCCGGAAGCGACTTGATGATGCCGCGAAAGCCGCGCAACCCCATCAGTTCGGCGGTGCGATCGATCATCGCCTCGTGTCGCCAGGCAACATACGCCGAGGCTTCGCCGAGGGATGACGTCCACGCAGCCTGCCCTTCGTCGAAATAGCTCGCGGCCCAGAGCGAAATCCGATCCACAACCAGTGCCGACCAGTCCCGCGCCGTTACCCGGCCGGCGACATCGGCAACCGTCATCAATGGAATTATCTGTTCGGGATCGCTGCCTTCGATCACTCGCTTGAGCGAGGCGACATCGTTTGGGCGGCCAGGCGCCGTTGCGTTTTGTGCCAAGGCAGCCGCGAGGTCTGCCTCATCGATGCGACCGCTTGCCAAGGCATCGCGATAGAACGCACGCGGCATGGTCATGCGCGCTCCGGCAACCGCCGCCATGATCTGGTTCGCGTCGTCGAATGACTTTGCGCTCAGGCCCAGAAAAGGATTCACGGCGACAAAGTTTTTCAGTGGCCAAAGTGGTGCTATACGGCGAGACGCCTGCTCGGCAGCCGATTGCACGGACTCGATCGGCGTCGCCGCGGTCTCGTTATGTCGATCATCAACCTGCGCCTTGAAGCTCGCGACGGAAGCATTCATTCGATGGGATCCTTCAGTGGGTTGACGTTGCCGGACGGCGCAACGCACCGACCAGTCGGTTGAAGCACGCGTTGACGTAGAGGCCGTTGGCGAGATGCACACGCGCAATCCGCCACGCGCGGCCGACAGAGCGGGTTGGCGCGAGGATTTGCAGGAGAGTGACCGTCGCGAACGAGACAATCACGAGAACCATGATCGCGACACCCGCCGAATCCGGCGGCGGCGCTATCGGCAGGGTCGAGGCGGTCAGCGCCGCGGCGCCCTTTTGCAGCAGGAAATAGGCGCATGACGCAGCGCCCGCGGCGAGCACGATGCGGCCAATCACGCGAGCTTCGATTCGGCCTTGCAGCGATTCGGCAATCAACAGGCTCAAGCCCATGATGAGGATCGCGCCGAGGCTGATCACTGCAGCGGATTTCTCGGTGAACATGCCAAATAGCCAGCCGGTCGAAGCATAGAGCAACAAGGCGAGCACGAGGCTCGCAATGATCCGGCCGGCCTGCGGCTTGGTCAGCATGTCCGGCTTCCAGGCACTTCGCGAGATTTCGATGATGCTGCCTGAGGAAAGAAACGCATGGGCCTTGTACAGCGAATGGGCGACGATATGCAGCAAGGCGATCGAAAATGCGCCAAATCCACATTGCAGCAGCATGAAACCCATCTGGGCGATCGTCGACCACGCCAGCGATGCCTTGACGCTGGTCTGGGTCAGCATGACCACGCCGCCGAACAACGCGGTGAAGCCGCCGACGATCGCGATGAGGTGCAATGAAGGCGCCGACAGCAACATCACCTCGGCGAAGCGGATGACCAGAAAGCCACCCGCATTGATGATGCCGGCGTGCAGCAGCGCGGATACCGGCGTCGGAGTTTCCATGACCTCGGGCAGCCAGCCGTGGGTCGGAAATTGCGCTGATTTGAGCAGCGCGGCGAATCCGATCAACCACGCAGCGATGTGCGTCGTTGCGGAACTCGTGTCCTTGTCGAGTTGATGGGCTTGGGCCAGGATGCTCGCGATATCGCTGCTGCCGAACGCCTTGGCGAGCAACACGCAGGCGCCGATCAGACAGGCATCGCCGATCCGCGCCGTGATGAATTTCTTGCGCGCCGCGATGAGGGCGGCAGGACGTTCACGATAGAACACCAGCAACCGATGCAAGCTCAGGCTGGTCGCGATCCAGGCGGCGGCGAGCTGAACCAGGTTTCCCGCGAGCACCAGCAGCATCACCGCGGCGAGGGTCAGACACAATCCGCCGAGAAATGCCCCCTGACGCGCATCGCCATCAAGGTAGTTGCGGCTGTACTGGATCACGATCAGGCCAATGAAGGCGACCAGCAAGAACATGCTGCAGCTGACCGCATCGAGGCGAACCGAAAAGCCAAGGCCGGAGCTGCCGATCAGTTTGCTTGTCAGCGGCCCGTGCGCGATCACCAGCGCGGCGGCGAGGAACGCCAGAATCAAGCCGGCTATCGTTGCGAGCCGACTGGCGAGCAAAACAGCATGCGGCCTTAATCCCGGAAGCGCCATTCCAAGCAGCGCCACCGCGACGAGCAGCGCGGGAGCAAGCAGGGCAAGGGCTGCAAGCGAAGAGGGCATCGTGTTCTCCGGGTCTGTGGCTCAATGCCCGGCACGTTACGGCAAGCGGATCGTTCGTTAAAATTCATTGTATGCAACGAAACGTTCCATGAAATAGAATGATCCAATGGCCGGCTTGAACTACAACCACCTGCGCTATTTCTGGGCCGTCGCGCGCGACGGCAACCTCACGCGCACGGCCGAAACGCTGCGCGTTTCGCAATCCGCCTTGTCGGTCCAGATCAGGAAGCTTGAATCGCAGGTGGGTCACGCCTTGTTCGAACGCAGCGGCAAGCAGCTGCTGCTCACCGAAGCCGGACGCATCGCGTTCGAACATGCTGAAGTGATCTTCGCGACCGGTGCCGAGCTGCTCGGAACGTTGAAGGATCAACCCGGTGAGCGCAGGAAGGTCTTGCGCGTGGGCGCATTGGCAACGCTTTCGCGCAATTTCCAGATTGGATTTCTGCGACCGCTGCTCGGTCGCGATGATGTCGAAATCATCGTTCGCTCCGGCACGACCAGTGATCTTCTGAAAAGCCTGGAAGCGCACCGTCTCGATGTCGTGCTCGTCAACGTGCCGCCGGCGCGTGACGCGGCGGCGCCGTGGATTTCCCATCCGATTGCCGAGCAGGCCGTGAGCCTCGTCGGCACGCCGGCGCGGATCGGTCGCGGTGCCACGCTGAAGACGCTGCTGGCTCGCGAACCCCTCGTGCTGCCGACGCTTCAGAGCAGCATTCGCACCGGTTTTGATGCGCTGCTCGATCGGCTCGGTATCCGCGCGCGCATTGCGGCCGAGGTCGATGACATGGCAATGATGCGACTGCTCGCCCGCGAGGACATCGGTCTCGCGGTGGTTCCGCCGATTGTGGTCAAGGACGAAATCGCCAGCGGCATGCTCGTCGAAGTGGACCAGCTTCCGCATCTGAGCGAAACATTCTATGCGGTGACCCTGGCGCGGCGATTCCCGAGTCCACTACTGCGCGTGCTGATAGAGCCGAAGCTCGCCAGTTGATTCGATATCAGCAGACTTTCTGGGACTCGCCGGGTGATTTCGACTGGCGAGTATGGGATGGCAATAGTTACGTCTGGATCAGTACAAAAATTCGCGGAAAACCGGATCGACGCTATGATTCCACGGGCCGTTGTAGAGCGCCAGCTTGCGTTCGGCCGGCGTCTCGTTGGCTTCGACGATCTCGATCAGCGGCATCAGGAAGATGCTTTCATCGGCGCCCTCGCCATTCTTGCGTGCGCGTCGTCGCAATCCCGCAGCTGAAATTTTCACCGCCTCGACGGCGATATCGCGCAAGCTGCCACTGCGAAACGGCAGCTTGAGGCCGAATTTCGGCACGCCATCACGCAAGGCATTGCGTTCTTCGCGACTGAAATCCTTGACCAGATCCCACGCCGCATCGAGTGAAACGCTGTCATAGAGTAGGCCAACCCAGAACGCGGGCAGGGCGCACAGACGATTCCAAGGACCGCCATCCGCGCCGCGCATTTCCAGGAAGCGTTTCATGCGCACTTCCGGGAAAGCCGTGGTCATATGATCGACCCAGTCGGTCATCGTCGGTATCGCGCCGGGCAGCGCATCGAGTTCGCCCCGCATGAATTTGCGGAAGGATTGCCCGGCAAGATCGTGATAGGTGCCGTCGCGATAGCTGAAATACATCGGCACATCGAGCATATAGTCGACATAGCGCTCATAGCCGAAACCGTCTTCGAAGACGAAATCGAGCATGCCGGTGCGATCTGGATCGGTGTCGGTCCAGATATGCGAGCGATAGCTCAAATAGCCGTTCGGCTTGCCATCGGTAAACGGCGAGTCGGCAAACAACGCGGTCGCGATCGGCTGCAAGGCGAGCGAGGTGCGGAATTTTTTCACCATGTCGGCTTCGCTGGAGAAATCCAGATTGACCTGCACCGTGCACGTGCGCGTCATCATGTCGAGTCCGAGATCGCCGACCGTCGGCATATAGCGACGCATGATCGCGTAACGGCCTTTCGGCATCCACGGCATGTCTTCGCGCTTCCATTTCGGCTGGAAACCCATGCCGAGAAAACCGACACCGAGTTCGTCAGCGACCGTTTTCACTTCGGTCAGATGACTGCTGACTTCGCTGCAAGTTTGATGGATGGTTTCGAGCGGCGCGCCCGAGAGTTCCAATTGGCCAGCCGGTTCAAGGGTGACTGAAGCGCCGTCACGGAGCAGGGCGATTAGATGGCCCTTCTCGATCACGCGTTCCCAACCAAAGCGGGTCAGGCCTTCGAGCAACACACCGATACCTTGCGGACCGTCCCAAGTCAGCGGACGCAGGTCATCGAGACGAAAGCCGAACTTCTCGTGTTCGGTGCCGATGCGCCAGTTGGCCGCGGGTTTTTCGCCAGCCGCGATGTAATCGACCAATTGTTCGCGGCGGGTGAATGTTTCGCTGCTGGTCGCACTGGGTCCGGACATGGCGCAAATCCTCAAAGTCAGCCCCGCGATATGGGGCCGCCGCAGGTTCGCGCAAGAGACCTCTTATTGCGGCGTTTCCTTGCGTGGCGCAGCCGGGATGTTTTTCCGTGCGATGTGATCCGGAATCTCCAGCCAGCGCGCAACCACGTCGCGAGCTTCTTCCAGGCCGGTCTTCGCCGGGGCTGAAAACAACTGCACGCTGACCCGCGCTTCGGGCGATCCGTCCGCACCGAGATCCTTGCGCACGGCGTGAAGCGTCCGCGTCGATTCGCTGCGCGACAATTTGTCCGCCTTGGTCAGCAGCACATGACAAGGTTTCGCGATCGCCTCCGCGTAATCGAGCATCTGGCGATCGAAATCCTTGAGCGGATGACGACTATCCATAATCAAAACAAGGCCTTTGAGCGCTTCACGCGAGCGCAGGAAGCCATCAACCATGCCGCGCCACTGATCGCGCACGCCGATAGGAACCTTGGCATAGCCATATCCAGGCAGGTCGACGAGGCGCCGATCGTCGTCAATCGAAAATACGTTGAGCAGTTGCGTGCGCCCAGGCGTCTTGCTGACGCGAGCCAGTCCCTTGTGTGCCGCCAATGCATTGAGCGCGCTCGATTTTCCTGCATTCGAGCGCCCGGCAAAAGCGACTTCCCAGCCATGATCGGGCGGCATGTCGCGCAAATTGGCGGCGCTTTTGAGGAATTTTGCCGTGTGCAAGATATGCATGGGGGTCCATCGCAGGTTGTTTCAGGGGGTGTGTCACGTTTGACCGGCCTTCGGCTGACACGGATAATTCGGAGGATGTTGGCCTCAGCATTGCCCAAACATCCTGGCAGTGCGTGGATTCCCCGTCTTTCCGGAGTCAGTGTATGAGTTTTCCGCGAGTTTTTGCTTTGGCAATGCTGTTCAGTGCTGGTCTGGCCTGCGCGGAAACCCATGAATCCATCATGCTGGGCGATGCCAAGGCCGGAGAAGGCAAGGCTGCCCTATGCGGTGCCTGTCACGGCGCCGACGGCAATTCCGCCGTGGCTACCTATCCGAAACTGGCCGGTCAAAATGAATCCTACATCGTTCGCCAGCTCGGTCAGTTCAAATCGGGCAAACGCATGAATCCGATCATGATGCCGATGGCCTCGACCCTGAGCGATCAGGACATGCACGATGTCGCTGCCTATTTCTCAAGCAAGCAGGCGACACCCGGCCAGACCGATGACGCCTACGTCAAGCGTGGCCAGCAATTGTTCCGCGCGGGCGACAGCAAACTGGGCGTTCCGGCCTGCATGGCGTGTCATGGTCCGGCAGGGCGTGGCATGGCCGGAGCGGCCTATCCACAACTTTCCGGCCAGTGGGCTGACTACGTGGGTGCCAAGCTCAACGAGTGGCGCAGCGGCACAACCTGGGGTGACGATGATCATGCCAAGGTCATGCCGTCCATCGCCAAGCGCCTGAGCGACGAGGACATCGCGGCTTTGGCTTCTTATGTGCAAGGCCTGCATGAAGTGCAGACCGCCAAGGCCGAGTGACTTAGGTCGGCATTCAGCACGCCTGATCGACACTGCGCGACCACGCGTTCGCGCCGTACCCCATATCGCAGCGGAGTAACAGCAATGATGAAGCCCCTCATCGCATTGAGCCTTGGTCTCGGTCTCGTCATCGCAGGCCAACTGCGCGCCGAGGAAACTTTCGAGGCAGGCAAGAACTATTTCATCATCGAGCCGGCGCAGGCGACGACGACCGGAGACAAGATCGAAGTGGTCGAGGTGTTTTCCTACGCTTGCCCGCATTGCAATGAAGAAGCGCCCATGATTGCCGACATGGCCAAGCGCCTGCCGGCCAACGCGGAATTCGTGAAGATCCCGGCGCAATTCGGATTCGAAGCCTGGAAGACCTTCGCACGCGGGTTCTACACGGCCCAGGCGCTTGGCATCGCCGAAAAATCGCACGCGGATATGTTCCGCACGATTTTTGTAGATCGCAAGATCAATGGCGGCTCACCAACCTTTGCTTCTCTGGCCGAGTTCTATTCGAAATACGGCGTAACCGCTGAAGATTTCACCGCGACCTCGCGTTCCTTCGCAATCGAAGCCAAGCTCAAGCGCAACGATGCCTTGATCAAGGCGTACGGCGTCGATGGCACGCCGGAATTTGTGGTCAACGGCAAATATCGAATTTCCGGACAGTCGGCCGGCGGCTACAGCAAGATTGAACCGATCATCCGCTTCCTGATTGAAAAGGAAGCCGCGGCGGCGAAGGGCGGTTGAGGCAACTCAGCGCCTGATCCGTTGTCTGTATGACGAACCCGATTCCCAGGAGAGATTCACGAATGCTCACCCATCTGCCCAAGTTTCTCGTTGGCGCGCTGCTCGCCCTGACGTTCAATGCCTGCGCCCAGGATCACAAGGACGCGGCCCCCGCCGATGCAGCCCCCGCGACCGTTGCCGCCGAGGCCGGCAAGAACTACTTTCTGATCGAGCCGCCAGAGCCGACCGCGAGTGGCGACAAGGTCGAGGTGCTTGAAGTCTTCAGCTATGCCTGCGTCCACTGCGCGCATTTCCAGCCGTATGCCGACGAGATCAAGTCGAAGCTGCCTGCCTACGCGCAATTCAGCTACATGCCCGCGATCTTCAACGATGCTTGGGAAGCGTTCGCACGCGGCTTCTACACCGCGCAATCGGTCGGCATTCTCGAAAAGACCCACCAGGCGGTGTTTGATGCTGTGCATCGTGACCATCGCCAATTCACCTCGTTCGAGGACATTGCCAAGTTTTATGGTGAAAACGGCGCCGATGTCGAGAAATTCAAGCAAATCGCCACGTCGTTCGAGATCGAGAGCAAGCTCGCACGCTCGAAGTCGCTCGTGCCGAAATACGGTGTCGACGGTACACCGAGTCTCATCATCGATGGCAAGTACCGCATCACGGGTGCATCTGCCGGCGGCTATCCGCAGCTGGTCGCTCTGGTCGACACCCTGGTCAAGAAAGCACACGCTGAGAAGATGGCGAACAAGGCCAAGAAGTAATTCGAATCCAGTTACGCTATTGGACGAAGGCCGCCTCCGGGCGGCCTTCGCGTTCATGCGGTATGTGACACTCTGTTCCGCTGCGAACACGAAACGCACTACGATCACTCGATGACCCGCAATCACGTGCCAGAGACGAAATCCCCAGCCAACTCGCTGCGCGTATTGAGCTGCAACATTCTCGCCGGCGGCAGCGTCAAGCGTTACAGCGAATACGTCACACAGAGTTGGAAGCACGTACTGCCGACCGGCAAGCGCGCCAATCTCAATGATCTCGCGGGAATCCTTTCGGAATTCGACCTCGTGGCCTTGCAGGAGGCGGATTTTGGTTCGTTGCGTTCGGGTTTCCTCAATCAGACCGAATACCTGGCCGAGACGGCAGGTTTTCCTTACTGGAGTCACCAGCCGAATCGCAAGGTGGCCAAGGTCGCTGCATCGAGCAACGGGTTGCTCTCGCGCTTGAAGCCTACGGAGGTACTTGATTATCCGTTGCCGGGTCGGATCCGCGGTCGAGGCGTGTTGTGGGCACGCTACGGCGAAGGCGCGAATTCACTGGTCGTGCTCGTTGCCCACCTTTCACTGGGTACGCAAGCGCGCGCGCATCAACTCGGATATATCACCGAATTGCTCGAAGGCCATCCGAATGCATTATTGCTCGGTGACCTCAATACACCGATTGAAAGCGCCGAGCTGCGCAACCTGTTTGCGCGTACCTCGTTGCAGCCGCCGATCGCGCCACCACTGACTTTTCCGAGCTGGGCACCGAATCGTGCGATTGACCACATCCTTGCCTCTTCGTCACTCAGGGTTGCTGAGCTACGCGCACTGCCGCAACTGGTCTCCGATCATCTGCCGATCGCGGCGACCATTCATTTTCCCGCGGAAATGCACTTCGGCGAAGTTTGAAGACAGCCAGTTTCCGCCATGCGCGCCATTGATGCCGAAGCATGCTGTCCCGCTTTTACGAAAGTCAGCGCAGAGGCGATCGAGGAATCTGCCGCCGAACGACGCTCAAGCGGCAACAACCCGATTGCGGCCGTCGTGTTTGGCTTTGTACATTGCTGCATCGGCACGCTGCAGAAGCGCTGTCGAAGAAATTTCATCGTCTGGCCGCGCCAGTGCGGTGCCGATGCTGATCGTTAGCGGGATAGGCATGATTTCCCGCATCGAAGTTCGGTTAGAAATCTCCGCGCGGATCGATTCGGCGATGTCGGCTAGGGAATCCGCATCGGTGTTGGCGAGCAGAGCAACGAATTCTTCGCCGCCATAGCGGATCACCTGACCGTTGTCGCCGACCTGCTCGTCGATGATGGCCGCGCTGAGGCGCAAACAGTCATCGCCGACGAGGTGTCCGGCTTCATCATTGACCCGTTTGAAGTGGTCGATATCGGCAACGAGGATGCCGAAGCTGTGTCCGGCAGCCTGACTTTCCCGCAGGGCCGAATCATACGAAGCCTCGAAATGACGACGGTTGTAAACGCCGGTGAGGCCATCGCGCAGGCTCGATTCGCGTAGCCGATCGTTGGCGCTTGCCAGTTCACCGAGGGTGGTTGATAGCTCTCGCGTACGTTCGTCGACGCGCACTTCGAGCTCACGACGTGCCGTTTGCACAATGCGGATGTTCTCAGTGCGCAGCGTCGCGAAGCGCAAGGCGAGTGCAAACGAAAGCAGGATCAATTCGAGCGCCGACCCTATCTGCATGCCGAATTCGGTGATGAAAACCTTTGGCAGTACGCCGAACGAAACCATCGCATACGAAATAGTGCCGACCAACAGGACCAGCCATGCCAAAAGCAGGATGCGTGCGGCAGAATCACCGCGCCGGGCAAGGATCAGTGAAAAGCTCAAAATCACCGTAGCACCGGGAAGGATCGCTGCCGTACCGAGTAACACGGCGAAACGATAGTCGACGAACGGCGAAAGGACGAGCAGGACGAAATGGAAGCCAATAAATCCGAGCGCGATCTTGTTGCCGATGGGAAGTCGATGTTCCAGATCGAGGAATACCCGCACGAACTGGTGCATGAAGATCGTGCCGAAGGCCATCGACAGCGGAACGGCCAGATTGGCTATGCGTGGGGAATCAGGCCACAGGTACTCGAAGGCGAGACCATTGAGGCAAAGCTGGGCGATGCCGAATCCACCGACATAAAGAACGTAATAGAGGTAATTCGCATCGCGCAGCGTGACGAACAAAATCAAGTTGTAAAGCAATAGAGCCAGCAAGATCCCGTAGTAGATGCCGACACCGAGTTGGACATCTCTGGCGGTTTCGAAGAACGCCTTCTGCGTGTAAAGCGTGAGCGGTACCTGCATGGAACTCTTCGTTTGCACGCGAACGAGCAGGTCGGCTTGCTCGTTCGCCGCCAAAGCAAGCAGGAAGTTTGGCGAACGATAGCGCAGGAACCGCTGATTGAACGGATGCATATCGCCCGAAACGAAATGTTCAATCGAGCCATCGCCATGACGCAGGTAGGCGTCGATCTGATCGAGCATGACGTAGTCGAGGACGAGAATGCGTTGCTGTGATCGAGGGTCGGCATTGCGCAAGCCCGCGTGAAACCAGTAGGCGCCATCGACGAAGCCAAAAGTTGCGTTGCCGTGCGGCAAGGGCTTGAACGCATCGCTGTCGAGCCGACCGAATTCATCCTCGGCGCTGGCGGCAAGGCTCGCATCGACGCTATAGCGGGTGACGGGCGCCAAGCCGATAACGCCTTCCGATGCGCGCAGCACAATGGGTTCGATGGCCGCCGCCGAAACGTGGGCCAACAGCAGTAGAAGCCACGCGATGCCTGCCACGAATGATGGCCGCACGCTCATCGATACTCCCCCCTTTCTGGGACAAGGCCGCTCACGTTGACCCTGTCCTCCCGCGTCACCCTCGCAGACGCCTGACGGTCAGCGATGGTTCCTGCCAACGGTTCCCGTTGAAACGGATCTTACCCCTGTCTTTCGTGCTCGCGCCACAGCTGCGTCCAGCCTTGCCAACCGAGCTTGCGCAGGGTGTCCATGTTGCGTCGATAAATGTCGTCGGTGTCAGTGATCGAATCCACTGCGCGCTCAATGCTCGATTCGCGCAAGAGGTGCAAGGTCGGCCACGGCGAGCGATTTGTGCAGTTCTCGATGTCATCCGGCGAACTATCGCCGAAACAGTAGTCGGGATGGAAACTGGCGACCTGGATTTCACCCTCAAGTTTGAGCACGTCGATGGCGGCATCAGCGCTGTCGAGAAAGTCGTTGAAGTCGAGAAAATCCGCCAGCACGAACGGTGCGATCAATAGTGTCGTTTCGCATTCTTCGGGATCCGCCGCGTGCAGGGTTTGCAGTTCACCGCAGAGATCCTCGAGCAAGCTATCGGTATCGCGGGCGTGACTGACGCGGAAGCACACGCGCTTTTCGAGAAACGGCGTGCGCGCAAACGGGCAGAGGTTGAGACCGACGACCGCGCGCTCGATCCATTGGCGCGTATCGGCAATGTAAGGTAGGTCGTCTGGATCGTGCGCGGTATCCAGCACCGCATTGTGCGCACTCATGCCTCGGCACCACGCGCGAAGATCGCGTTGATGTCGTTTTCATCGAGCATGCGCCACTGTCCTTCATCAAGGTTTCCGAGTCCGAGTCCGCCGACCGTCAGGCGGCGCAAGCTGCTGACATGGTTGCCGACCGCGGCGAACATGCGTCGAGCCTGGTGATAACGCCCTTCGTGCAAGGTCAGTCGCACATGGCGCGGACCGATTGTTTCGAGGTCAGCCGGAAGCAGTGGCGTCTTCTCCGATTCGAGCATGAGGTTGCCGCTGGCAAACACCGCCGCCTCGTCACCGCGCAGATCTTCGGCCAACTGCGCTTCATATACTTTAGCAATCCGGGATTTCGGTGAAATAATCCGATGCAGGAGCGCGCCGTCATCGGTGAACAGAAGCAGACCCGACGTATCGCGATCGAGTCGGCCGACCGTCGACAACTGCGGATTGCGCAACTGGTATCGTTCGGGCAACAGGTCGTAAACAATTCGACCG
>JBBQTY010000033.1:0-26780 GCA_038234445.1 Lysobacterales bacterium | reverse complement strand
CACATCAAGTGCAGGTACCGAACCGCTCGGGTTGATCTTGAGGAATTCTTTTTTCAGCTGAGAGCGAGGAACGGCGCTCGCTTCGTAGGGCTTGCCGATCCATTCAAGCACAATGTGATCGGCAAGAGAGCAAGCGCCTGGAAGGTAATAAAGTTTCATCGAGATAATCCTTGTCGGCTGGGGCCCCGAGACCTTGTTCCGGGGCCCCGCGCTTTCAAGGGCTTATTCAAAGCCGTGATCGAAAATCGAGTCGGGCAGGTCGCCGGGCCCACCGATGAACAAGATGTCGTTTGCATCATTTCGATAGTTGCCTTGTCGATTCGCGTCGATCGACAACTCCCAGGTCTGCGCATCGATGCGACGTGCGCCGGCGAATGAATACCAGCCGAAAGTGGCCGAATCGCCGGGGATGCGCGGGCCATAGTTGCGCCATTTCCAGTTGGCGTCGAACGTGGCACCGTGGAACTTGACCAGCACCTTCGCCGAACTGCAATTGGGCAATGAAAAACTCACGAGGCCCCAAGGTGTGTGGGCGCCGGCCGCGCCGATGGGATCAGGCGGATAAAGATCTGCCTGCAGTACGGTGCTGTCGTTGAGCTGAGTGCATGCGCCGATGCCCGGAACAATCGAGATCGTCGTCTGGACGATGCTGCCATTGGGCGCATGGATCTGACCGTTGATGACGCTGCCCGGCGCAGCAATTGAGGCGACCGATGTCTGATTCGCATCCGGAGTACCGTCGCTATTGCCATCGCCTGCGGCGACGCCATTTTCAACGGCCGATGGCGAACCATCGGCATCGGGATCGGCTGCCGCCGTGTAATCCCAGATGCCGGCATTCGTGCCGACCAGAATACGAGCGGGAGCGCCCACGGATCTTGCGGGCATCGCAAGGGAAGTTGCAGAGTCCGCCGGCAAGCCGATGCTGAGCGAGTTCCAGTTCGCGCCACCATTGGTGGTTACGTAGACGCCGCCGGGATTCGCGCCATCGCCGCCGGTTCCGGCATACACAGTATCGCCGCTGGGATCCATCGGATCGATGAACAGTGCGCGCACGTCCTGGCCGGCAATGCCGGTGCTCGTTTCGGTCCAGCTTGCTCCACCATCGATGGTCTTGTAGATACGGCCGATCTTGACCGGAGCAAAGAAATTGATCACTCCGGCATAGAGGATTTGCGGATTTGTCGGGTTGATGGCGAGAGCAAGGACGTCGTACTGCGAACTGGTCGGCGAAGCGACGTGTGGAAGCCCGTTGCTTGAATGTATCCAGGTCGCACCACCATTGGTCGACTTGAAAACGCCATTGGCGATGGTTGGCTCACTGCCGCCAACGTGGGTGTTGTCCCATGTGAGGAAGCTGCCCACGTAAATCGTCTGCGTGTTTGAAGGATCAAAGACGAGCGGGACTATGCCGCCCATGTACGCATAGTTGAAGTCGCCGCTCGGGCCGAGATCCTGCGACAGCGGCAGGCCGGATTCGGACGCGGACCAGAGGCCACCGGCATTCGTGCTCTTGTAAATCCGCGCAGAGCGATACGCCAAGCCTGGCGCGGTGAAATCCGGACGACCGCTGCCAGCCGCGAATAGCGTCTGCAATGGACCACTGCCGATTGCGCATGGACCGCTTGGCGGTGGCACAGCGCAGGAACGAGGATCGGGCGCGATGGTGCGAACAGTACCCATGTCGCGAACGCCACTGACCAAGGCAATGCCATTGTCGATCGTTGTCCAGCTACTTCCGGCATTCGTGCTCTTGTAAATACCGCCATCCTTGTTCGCGGTTGCCGGTAAACGCTCCGAGCGGCCGGCTGCATAGACCGTGAAGTTCTCGGTCGTCAGCGGATCAGCGTCGACCGTGGTCCGGTCGATCGCGAGGGAACGGATCTGTTCGGCGTTCAGCCCTGTCGCTGAGGGCAGCCACAGTCCACCGCCATTCGGTGATTTGTAGATGGCCGTCGTGGTCGTGAAAGAGTCGCCATAACCGGCAAGCACAACGGCGCCCGACGGAGAGGTATCCACAGGATGGGTGGCGAGCGCGCGAATATTGGTAGATTGATAGCCACTATTGATCGCAGTCCACGTGCCACCTCCATTTACCGTCCGGAACAAGCCACCGTCGGGCGTTCCTGCCCAGATATTCGATTGAGCCGGGAAACCAGGATCTATCGCGAGGGCGCTGGCTTGGGCCGGATCCGACCCATTGGACGTCAAGCCTGCAGCAAGGCCCCAATCTGACCAAACGGGTGCGCTGACGTCAGCGGCAAGGTGTACACCGTTCGAGCGGCAGCCTACGAAAAGCGACAAGGCGATGCTGGGATGCGGAGTCAATGTCTCGACGCCGCCGCAGCCGACGCCGCTCGACGGGAGGGTTATCGTGGTCCAGCTACCGCCGCCATTCCCGCTGGTTACGATGAAATTGCCGTCGGTGGCATAGATCCTCTGCGGATCCGCCGCGGATTCTGCCAACTTGTCGATGCCGAACAGGCCAGGAGGTTGCGCGGCCAGGGGCGCCCAGGTGCTTCCGCCATCGGTGCTCTTGAGCAAGGACGCACCACCGAAATTGGCGGGATCGGGATAGCTGATGCCGAGGTACAGCGAGCCATCAGCGGCATAAAGGATCTTGCTGAATTGCGCAGTCGTTCCACCAGCCCCTGGGCCGATCCAGGTGCTGCCACCATTGGATGAGACATAGGCGCCATTGCTCGCGGCAATCGCCAATTTGGTGCTTGAATTGCGTTGCAATGAAATAGCATTGACGTAGTCGGGTGACGTGAGCGGTGTGCTGACGGGAACCCAAAGCGATCCAGCATTTCCTGAGCGAAACAACTGGGTGAAATTCGTCATGAACAGGACTGGCGCATTGGTAGCGACGGCCAGACTTTGAACGTAAAGAGAATCGGGCAAGCCCACTTCAATTCGTTCCCAAGTCGTTCCTCCGTTAGGCGTGCGGAACAACCCGCCGCGACCCGATGCATATAAGGTGCTTGGGGCAGCCTCATACACGTTCAACGTGTAATTTGAGCCCCCGTCCGGGCCGTTGCTGGTCCACACGCCAACCCCGGCGCTTGCAGGAGCGGCAACGAGGATAGCCGCGAGCCCCACCAGCCAGGATCGGGACTGCCAACTGTTCGGTAAGTTATTCATCGTAATCGTCCCCAAGAAAGTGGTGCGTTCACGCTAATACGTGAAATGCCTTTGAAAGCGGACACAGTCGACCAGCAAAATGTGACCTAGTCGGCATTTTGCTCCGGAAATGACGAAATTGCGCGAGCCTTCGTTCAAAGAGTTGCGGCTAGACGAGTACCCTGGGCAATCGCGCGTTTGGCGTCGAGTTCAGCGGCTACTTCAGCGCCACCGATGACATGGGTCGGCATGCCGAGCGCGACCAGTTCGTCTGCGAGGATACGGTTGGGTTCCTGACCGGCACAGACGACCACGCTGTCGACTGCGAGGATTTGCGGCTGGCCATCAATCGTGATGTGCAAACCGGCGTCGTCAAAGCGCTCATAGCTGACGCCGCCGATCATCTTGACCTTCTTCGCCTTGAGCGTGGCCCGGTGGACCCAGCCGCTGGTCTTGTTCAAGCGAGCGCCGAGGCGGCCTTCAGTGCGTTGCAGCAGGAAGACCTCACGCTCAGGCGGCTCGGGTTTGGCTTCGATCAGTCCACCGCGATGTTCGATGGCCAGATCAACGCCCCATTCCTTTGCCCAGCGATCAATATCCGTCGTTGCCGATGGTGCGTTCTCGACGAGGTATTCGGCGACGTCGAAACCGATCCCACCGGCGCCGATGACGGCGACGCGCGAACCGACCGTTTTGTTGTCGCGAAGCACATCGAGATAACTGAGCACGCGCGGATCCTCGTTGCCGGGAATCTTCAGCGCGCGTGGCGTCACTCCGGTTGCGACAATGACCGCATCAAACCCGGCGGCCTTGAGTGACGCCGCATCGGCGCGCACGCCAAGACGCAATTCGACACCCGTGTCATTCAGGAGATTGCCGAAGTAGCGCAGGGTTTCACTGAACTCCTCCTTGCCTGGAATCCGCTTGGCCATGTTGAACTGGCCACCGATCGCGTCCGCCTGATCGAACAGGGTGACGGTGTGGCCACGCTGTCCAAGGGTCGTTGCAGCCGCCAGCCCAGCCGGCCCAGATCCAATGACCGCGTAACGCTTTTTAATCGCGGCGGGTTTGATCACCAGCTCGGTTTCATGGCAAGCGCGCGGATTGACCAGACAGGTCGCATGCTTGTTCTCGAACACATGGTCGAGACAAGCCTGGTTGCAGGCGATGCAAGTGTTGATGCGATCTGCCTTGCTGTTGCGCGCCTTGTTGACCCATTCGGCATCGGCCAACAGGGGCCGCGCCATCGATACCATGTCGGCATCACCCCGCGCGAGAATCTGCTCGGCCACCGCCGGCATGTTGATGCGATTGGTCGTGATCAAGGGCAACTTGACCTCGCCCTTGAGTTTTCGCGTCACCGCAGTAAAAGCTGCGCGCGGCACCGAGGTCACGATGGTCGGGATACGCGCCTCGTGCCAACCGATGCCTGTATTGATGATCGTCGCGCCCGCCGCTTCGATGCCTCTTGCAAGCTGGACCACTTCCTCCCAGCTCTGCGCGTTGTCGACCAGGTCGAGCATGGACAGACGGTAGATGATGATGAACTTGGTACCGACCGCGGCGCGCGTGCGGCGCACGATCTCGATCGGAAAGCGCATGCGCTTTTCCGCGCTGCCGCCCCATTCGTCTTCGCGCGTATTCGTCCGTGCGGCGACAAACTGGTTGATCAGATAGCCTTCCGATCCCATGATTTCGACGCCGTCGTAACCCGCATCCTGGGCCAACTTGGCGCAGCCGGCGAAATCATTGATCGTGCGCTCGATGCCGCGCCTTGACAGTGCGCGCGGTTTGAACGGCGTGATCGGTGACTTGATCGTTGACGCGCCGACCGAAAGCGGATGATAGGAATAGCGACCGCCATGCAGGATCTGCATGCATATTTTTCCGCCTTCGGCATGCGTAGCGGTGGTGATCTTGCGATGTCGTGCGACATGCCACGGCATCGACAGGCGGCCATCGAACGGTTTCAGCCAGCCTTCGATGTTCGGAGCGATGCCTCCGGTAACCATGAGGCCAACGCCGCCGCGCGCGCGCTCGGCAAAATACACCGCCAACTTGTCGTAGTTGCGCGCGCGTTCCTCAAGCCCTGTGTGCATCGAACCCATCAGCACCCGGTTGGGCAAGGTGGTGAAGCCGAGATCCAGCGCGGCAAACAGGTGCGGGTATTCCATTGAGCGATCCCAGATTCAAACGATCGTTCAAGATGCCTGCAAGCGACTTTCGCGGCAAGTGCTTCGGCATGTCGCAACGCTCGCCATCGCGCCGCATCTCATCAGCCACTGATATGAAAGGCTTCGCTGCAACAGCGCTATTTGAGTGGCTCAGACGATGATGCGAAGCACGATCAAGGTCTGATCGTCGTGGCCGATGAGACTGTCCTGATGTTCGAATACGGCTTCGCGCAGCTCTGCCAGCAAGGCATCGGGAGCGTGCGCACCTTCGGCGACAAGGCGGCGCAAGCGATCAACGCCGAATGCTTCCCCGGTCGAGTTTCGCGCTTCGATGATGCCATCGGTGTAGAGCACAAGCGTATCGCCGGGCTCTACGCTGAATTGCGCATTTTCCCACTCGTGTTCGCGCAGAACCCCAAGTGGAATCTGCAAGCCGGAGTCGCGCTCGACAACCGACTTTGAGTGCCGGTGCAACAGTGGAGGATGCCCCGCCGACACGTAGGTCGCGCGACGCAGATCGGGTCGATAGAGCAGGGCCGTCGCGGTAAGAAAATGCTGGCGTTGTCGACGCGAGAAGAAAAATCGGTTTGCATAGGTCAACGCGCCGGCTGGGCCGCGATCCTCGCTACCTTGATACGTGCGCAAGATGGCATCGAACTGCGCCGCCTCCATTGCCGCGGCGGCGCCGTGCCCCGACACATCGGCCAGGGTGACGGCCCAGATGTCGAACTGATCTCGTGGAAAGTCGACAGGCGCGTGGCGCGTCAAGTTGGCGAGATCATAATAGTCACCGGCGGCGGTCTCGGCCGGTTGCCAATGCACGGCGTACTCGAGGCCGCGAATCGAGGGATGATCCGGAAGCAACAATCGCTGTATGTCGGCCATGCTTTCGATGGCTCGACGATGCCTTGTGGTCTCATCGCGCAGAGCGCGCGTGACCAGCGGGCGGATGATCAGGTTGGCGACGAGATTCGCTTCAATCATCAGCGCATCGATATTGATTGCGTCAAATGCCCCCGCTTTGCTGCTGCCAAAAAGCAGCCAATGCTCGACCGTGCCCGCGTTGGCAATCGGAATGCCGAGCAACGCCGGTGGAGAGCCGAGGAATTCGGCGAATGCGGTCCTTTCCTCGTCCGGCATCAGTGCATGCACATGCGCTTCTTTGCCGGCGAAAAATCGCCGCGTCAGCTTATCGTCAAAATTGTGGACGTGCAGGCGCTGTCCGAGCGGATCGCTATTGGCAACGCGCTCTTGACCGCTGGCGTCAATCAATCCCGCAAGTCGACATTGGCCAGCAGGCAATCCCCCGACCTGTACAAGTGCGAGCGAGCAGGTCGGCAAGCTCGTCGCGAAATGGGCGTGCAGCGCGCGCAGGGCTGACGCCGAATTGCCATCAAAGGCGCTCAGCTGCAACAGCGCATCAAAGCCCACGGTTCTGGATGCCATGCTCGTGCCATTCGAGGGCGAGGTCCGATTCTGCACATCGATCGCCAAGTCGCCAAGCGCAAGCATTGGCTCACAGGCCAACACCCAAGGTCATTGGCAGGTCGCGAGTCTGCGATCGCGGCGATGTTCGGCAGAAGAAATCCGGGGCATCTGGCACAATAGGAGGTTCCGCAGGCCGCTGCATACGGCCGAGCGCCCCCTTCTCAATTCAACGGAATTCTCCATGTCCGGACATGACATCCGCTCGGCCGTTCGGCCGGAACCCGACCAGCCGATGGTCGACATCGCCAACTACGTCGCCGACTATGTTGTCGATTCAAGCGAAGCCTACGATACCGCGCGTCACATGCTGCTCGATTCGCTGGCCACTTCGATGCTGGCCATGAAGTTTCCCGATTGCGTCAAGCATCTTGGCCCGATCGTTCCGGGCGCCGTGATGCCGGGCGGGGTGCGTGTTCCGGGAACGAGCCACGAGCTTGATCCGGTGCAGGCTGCATTCGCCATTGGCACCCAAATCCGCTGGCTCGATTTCAACGACACCTGGCTGGCCGCCGAATGGGGCCATCCATCAGATAATCTCGGAGCAATTCTGTCAGTCGCTGACTATCTGTCGCGTAAGGCGGTGCGCGAAGGCCGCGAGCCGATGAGCGTTCGCGATGTGCTGGGCTGGGCGATCAAGGCGCATGAGATCCAAGGCTGCTACGCGCTCAAGAACAGCTTCAATCGAGTCGGACTTGACCATGTGATCCTCGTTCGCCTTGCCTCGACGGCTGTGGCCACGGCCATGCTCGGCGGTACCAAAGAGCAGATCGTCAATGCGGTTTCGCACAGCTGGATCGACAACGGTGTGCTGCGCACTTATCGGCACGCGCCAAATACCGGACCGCGCAAGAGCTGGGCCGCCGGCGATGCCTGTCGCCGCGCAGTGACGCATGCGTTCAACGCGGTTGACAAGAATGTGGTCGGCTATCCGTCGGCCCTGTCGGCGAAGACCTGGGGCTTCTACGACATTGCATTCAACGGCAAGGCATTTGAATTTGAGCGACCGTTCGGCAGCTACGTGATGGAAAATGTATTGTTCAAAATCAGTTTCCCGGCCGAATTTCACGCGCAGACCGCGGTTGAATGTGCAATGCAGTTGCATGCCGAAGTGAGTTCACGCCTCGACCAGATCGAGCGCATCGAGCTCGAAACCCAGGAAGCTGGAGTGCGCATCATCGACAAGACAGGGCCCTTGGCCAACTACGCCGATCGCGATCATTGCCTCCAATACATGGTTGCTGTGCCGCTGATCTTCGGCCGTCTGGTCGCTGATGACTACAACGACGATATCGCGGCGGATTCAAGAATCGACGCATTGCGCGCGAAGATGGTCGTCAAGGAAAATCCACAGTTCACCAAGGACTATTTCGACCCGGACAAGCGCTATATCGGCAACTCGATACAAGTTTTCTTCAAGGATGGAACGAGCACGGCGAAAGTGTCGATCGACTATCCTATCGGCCACCGAAATCGCCGCGAAGAGGGCATTCCTGTTTTGCTGAAGAAGTTTGAAGCGGCGATCAAAGCGCAACTTCCGGCGCAGAAAGTTTCCCGGATTCTTGCGGCGAGTGCCGATGCTGCAAGCCTCGAAGCGATGCCCGTTAACCAATTACTGGACTTGTTTGCGATGTGATTTGACAAGTGCTTAACGTGGCGTTCATTCGCGGATGATCGCAACTGTATGAAATTTAAAAGGATAGTGGTTTTACCGCCGTTCATACGCCGGATCAAATCTATTGTTAAAATCCTGTTTCCGCGACGATGAAACGTCGTATGATGGTGGGTAACAGGGTGTCCGCTTGTGCGTCGCGCTGTAACGGTTCAGTTTGGATCTAACAAAAATGAGGATTCTGCAATGATGAAACACAAAGCACTGAGTGCGTTGATCGCGCTTGCCATGATTGGCGGCGGCGTTTCGACGGCCTACGCTCAAGATGGCAGCTGGTACGTGGCTCCGCGCATCGGCGTCAATTTTTCCGACAGCAATCGCGACACCGATGCCTCGCTTTACACCGGTATCGGTATCGGCTGGTGGGTTAATCCAAACTTTGCCGTTGACGCCGAATACGCGCTCAACAATGCTGACTTCAAGAACAATTCGTTCCGCAACGGCCGCGAATGGGAAAGCCAGAGCATCGGCGTGACCGGTCGCTGGTTCTTCGGCGAGCAGGGTTCGTCATGGCGTCCGTATGTGCTCGGTGGCCTTGGTGCCCTTCGCCACGCCGCGTACTCGGGTACTGTGCAAGCGCACGGTTGGGATCCGATGGCGACCGTTGGTGGTGGTATCGAGTACAACTTCAACGAGCGTATTGCGCTTCGCGGAGAGCTCGCTGCCCGTTATGACCACGACAACAACAGTCTGCGTGGCCAGTTCCCGGGTGCAGGTGACTACAACCACTTCGTTGACGGCATTGCCTCGGTCGGTCTGACCATCGGCTTTGGTGGTACCGCGATGGCTGAGCAAGAGCCTGCCGCCGCTCCGCCGCCGCCGCCGGCGCCGCCGGAAGCTGCTCCGGAACAGCCGGCTAACACGTCGGTCACCATTGACTTGCGTGGTGTCAACTTCAAGTTCGATCGCCCGCGCTCGAACGAGAAAGACATCACCCCGGCGCTGCAGGAGCCAACGGCTGACTCGATCGCGATCCTCGATCAGGCTGTCGATGTGCTTAGCCGCAACTCGAACGTCCGCGTGGAGCTTGATGGCCACACTGACTCGATCGGTAGCGATGCCTATAACCAGGGTCTCTCCGAGCGTCGCGCACAGATCGTCTATGACTATCTGACTTCGCACGGCGTCAGCGCCAGCCAGATCTCCGGCGTCAAGGGCTTTGGCGAGAGCAAGCCGATCGACACGAACGACACCAAGGAAGGCCGTGCGCGCAATCGCCGCACCGAGCTTGCCGTTGACGGTCAGTAATCGATCAGCAACATCGTTTGAGTGACACAAAAAGCCCGGCGCAAGCCGGGCTTTTTCTTTTCCGACAGGCGGTCGAGTCTCCGTCGTAAGAAGGTCCTCTCGCTTCGCTCTTTCTTGATCAAAAAACTCGAAATTGAAGATCAGGATTTGTATCGCTTTACAACAACATTCTTGCCGCTGCAACAATCCAGTTGGTCGCCTCTCACTGCGAGGGCAGGAGCCCAGCGACTATTCGCGCTTGCGCGCAAAGAGTTGCAACGAAGCCAGCGAAGCCAATGAATGTCTGCCCGATCAGCCATTCGGCTATTGAAAGGCAAAGGTTGACGGCTATCTCGAAATTATCGAATCGGGTACGCGCAAGCGGCCCGACCTTCATTGGCTTGCGATTTCCACGGGCCGAAATCAGCTGAAACTTGAGACTTGGATCTCGCATCTCCTCGATGCAAGAATTTGCTCAAGTGAAAGCGATCAGCGCGCCAGAGCAGGCGTCACGTGTGGCGCGATGGTCTTGACCATCGCATCGACGACCTTGTGGCCACCCGCGATGAGATTGCCGCTCTCGGGTATTCCATCGCGACCCATGAAGTCGCAGTAGCGACCGCCGGCTTCGCGAACCAGCAAGCAGCCCGCGACCATATCCCAGGGTTTCAGTCCGATTTCGTAGTAACCATCGATGCGCCCATTGGCCACATAGGCAAGATCGAGCGCGGCGGAACCGGTGCGACGGATATCCTCGGCCTGGCCAAGCAGGGCGCGGGTCATTTCCATCTGAGCATCCAGATGGGCGCGCTGACGGTACGGAAAGCCCGTCGTAAGCAATGCGCCTTCGAGATCGTTGCGAGCGCTGGTGCGAATACGCCGGTCATTCAAATAGGCGCCATCGCCTCGACTTGCCGTGAACAGCTCATCGCGCAGCGGATCGTAAACCACGCCATGCATCGGCTCGCCGTTCTCGAGCATGCCTATGGAGACACAGAAATGCGGAAAACCGCGCAAATAGTTGTGCGTGCCATCGAGTGGATCGATCACCCAAACGTGCTTGCCCTTGCCGTGGGCTCCGGATTCCTCGGCGAGCATGGCATGACCGGGGAATGCGCGTTTGAGCTCGCGTATGATCTCCGCTTCGGCCGCACGATCCACTTCCGAGGCGAAATCCATTCGTTGCTTCTCGACAATGGCAAGGCTGTCGATGCGATTCATGTATCGAAGGATGATCTGGCCTGCGGCACGCGCGGCGCGCACCGCCACATTTACGGCAGGTCTGGGCATGTTGGTTCCATCGAAAGTGGACTGAAAAAGAGCAATAGCACGGCGATCGGGTCGCGTGCGGCGCGGAAGGGTACCAAATCTGGCGATGCGCCGACAAACTACGAAGCGGAAAATGAGGATCGAAATACTGTGATTGACGCGGTTGAGCACGTTCTAGAGCCGGCGGGAATGCGTTTCGTGCTGGCCCGCACCTCACATCCCGGAAATATCGGAAGTGCCGCGCGTGCCATTCGTACGATGGGCTTCAGGCGGCTATCCCTGGTATCTCCCTTCGAGTTTCCGCACATGGATGCGCATATGATGGCCGCCGGCGCCGATGATGTGCTGGAAGCCGCGGAACGCTTTGATTCGTTGCAGGAAGCCGTCGGAGATTGCGGCCTCATTCTCGGCGCCACCGCTCGCTTGCGCGGTGTGGCGCTTGAGGAACTGACCCCGCGAATGGCTGCGCGACGAGCGCTTGATGCTGTTGCCGAGGGGCGCAACGTAGCGCTCGTTTTCGGCAATGAGCAATCCGGCCTCAGCAATGAGGAGATCCAGCTATGCCATGCAGCCGTGCATATTCCAAGCGATCCGAGCTACTCGTCCTTGAACCTGTCCCAAGCCGTGCAGGTGGTGGCCTACGAGTTGCGAATGGCCATGCTGGAAGGCGTTCCAGCCCGACAGGGCAATGCGGATCCGGCCTCCACTGCCGCCGAGCTTGAAGGTTTTTTTGAGCATTTGGCCACCACGCTATACGACATTGATTTTCACAAGGGTCGGTCCGATCGCACGATCATGCAGCGTCTGCGTCGTTTCTTTCTGCGCGCCGATCCGGACCAGCGCGAATTGCGGGTGCTGCGTGGAATCCTTGCCGATGTCCAGCGTGTCGCGCGCATGTCCGGTCGCGAGTGACCCGTTGAGTAGAGGAATCGCGCTGTAACAATGTTGTAACATGGACGATCGGCTGCCCCGGAAACCGTTGCAGCATGGGAAACCATTCCCTCAAGCCCGACTCGGAGCGACTTTCATGTTTTCGTTGCAGACCATTTTTGGCAAGGGTGACAAGTTCTACGGCTTGCTCGAAGCCAGTGCCGAAGCCGCCTTGCTCAGCGCGCGCGCGCTGGGCTCGATGCTCGCCAAAAGCGGCAAGGGCGCCGAAACGCCGGCGCTCGATGAATTCCGCGTTGCACGCAAGCGCGAGAAAGAGCTGTTTGCGCAGATCAATCTGGAGCTGGTCAATACGTTCGTGACCGCGCTGGAGCGCGAGGATATCGAAGCGCTGGCCGGAGCCCTCTACAAAATCCCGAAGACCGTCGAGAAATTCGCCGAGCGTCATGCGCTGTTTGCCGATCGCCTGTCGGATATCGATTACAGCTCGCAGGCGGCCATGCTCGAGCGAGCGTGTGAAGTGATCGTCAAGATGGTTGGCGAGTTGCGCGGCGGATTCAAGCTGGATGTCATGCATGGACTCAATGAGCGCATGCAGTCGATCGAATCCGAGGCCGATCGACTTCTGCTTGCGCTCTATCGTCAATTGTTTTCGGATGATGCGGACGCTGCACGCCTGATGGTGCGCAAGGATCTGTTCGAGCTGCTCGAAAAGGCCATTGATCGCTGTCGCGATGCAGGCAATGTGATCTATCACATTGCGCTGAAAAACTCCTGATCGAACGGACGAGGATTTTTCGTGACAGTCGCCCTCAGCCTGGTTTTTCTGGTCATCTTCGTTGCACTCGTTTTCGAGTACATCAACGGTTTCCATGACACCGCCAACTCGATCGCCACGGTTGTCGCAACCAAGGTGTTGAGCCCCGGCCAAGCCGTCGCACTGGCCGCATGCACCAATCTGATCGGTGCGCTCTGGGGCACGGCCGTCGCGAAGACCATTGCGTCGGGATTGGTGGATACCGGCGTTGTTGCGGTCACGCCCCAGGTGCTGATTTGCGCGCTGCTCGGCGCGGTTGTCTGGGATCTGATCACGTGGTGGTGGGGTTTGCCATCGAGTTCTTCGCATGCGCTTGTGGGCGGCTTGTGCGGTGCCGCCCTTGCCGCGACCCGCAACAACTGGTCTTCAATCATCTGGTGGCAGGGCGGGGAGCACTGGTGGCAGGGAAAAGGTTTGCTGCCCAAAGTGGTACTTCCCATGTTCAGCTCACCCCTGCTTGGTTTCGTATTGGGTTTCGCGATCATGGGCCTGCTGTTTGCAGGCACCAGTTGGCTCGGTTCACGAAGCGGAGCCCTGCAAAAATTTGGTCGGCCGCGTTTTCTCAACGGCTTCTTTGGCAAAGCGCAAATGATTTCGGCCAGTGCAATGGGTCTCTCGCACGGGATGAATGATGCTCAGAAAACCATGGGTATCATTGCCTTGGCTCTGGTCGGCGCCACTTCGGCGGGCACGCTTGACGGACTACCGGATTGGTTGTCGTTCTTGCGTATCCAGGAGGATGCGAGCCAGCAGTTCAGCATCGCGATCTGGATCAAGGTGCTCTGCGCATTGACCATGGCGGCAGGTACTGCGATGGGCGGTTGGCGCATCATTCGCACGCTCGGTCACAAACTGGTCAAACTGCATCCAGTCAATGGTTTTGCCGCGGAAACGGCTTCAGCGAGCGTGATTCTTGCCGCTTCGCACTTCGGTATCCCGGTATCGACCACGCACAATATTTCCGCGGCGATCATGGGCGTCGGTGCGGCCAAGCGATTCTCGGCGATCCGATGGACCGTCGTCGAACGCATGGTCTGGGCCTGGCTGTTGACGATACCGGTCACTGGCATCCTGGCGTGGTTGCTCGTGCGCCTGTTGCAGGCTTTCAACCTCGCCTGACCCATCGCGTCAGAAAGAATCGCCACCACTCGAGATGGCCTGTTCAAGGCGATCGCCCAGCTGGCCGAGTTCCTTGATCACACGATTGAGTTCATCGCCCTGCAGCAATGAATACGGACGGTTTTCGATCAGATGCAGATACGGCGAGCCGTCGAGATCGCTGATCGCAAGATAGCCTGTGCGTTGCTCCCAGTTGAAACGCATGCATCGCGTCGTGTCGATTCCGGTGGCCGGGCCGATCGGCGTCGACACACGCAGATACTTCAGACCATCTTCGCCCTCCATTTCAGCCAGATAGATGCCCTGGCGTCGCGCATCGGCGAGAGTCACGTCGAAGCTGATCAGATAAGGATCATTAGTGCGTAGGGTGTGCAGATTGCTGACGTGGGATCGAATCTGTTCAAAACTCTGCACGGTGTTCTCCTCGGGTTCGCGTATGGGTCATGCTAGCCCGGATTATTCATGAATACGCGCAATGATCGCGCAGGACATTGGATTGACACGGTTCTTCGCGATTGAGCCGATAGCAGGCTCTATCGCCGAATGAGCGAAAAGCCGTGAGGATTCAACGGACAAGCGAGGGCTAGTGTATTTCATGAATAGTCCGGGCTAATGTGCGTCGATGACGATGTCAGTGAAAATTCCATTCAGTGGCGGACATGCGCTGATCTGCAAGGCAATCGTCGCCATTCCACGCGGTCGCGTTGCGAGCTATGGTGAAATTGCGTGGCGTGCTGGTCTTCCGCGGCGGGCGCGTCTGGTCGGACGCGTGCTGCGTGAAGCGGATGACGAACTCAAGCTGCCTTGGCATCGCGTGTTGCGCGCAGACGGAAGGCTTGCGTTTGCGCCAGAAAGCAGCGAGTTCATCGAGCAACGCAAGCGACTTGCGGCGGAAGGCGTCGTAGTCAATGGCGGTCGCGTGGATCTGCGACGTTTCGGCTGGCAGCGCGATCTCGATTCCGAGTTGTGGGCGCCCTTCGAAGACAATCACGGTGCTTGAATCCAACCGTCCTCGCCTCGATTTAACTCGAGCTGCGATCAACGCAGACGATTACAGGATTCCGAATGCCGACTGATCTGCCTCCCGTCACCCGTGCGCTGTTGATCGCCAATGTCGCGATATTCCTGCTGCAGCAGGTATTTCCGGCTGCGCTACTCGGTCACTTCGCGTTGTGGCCGATCGGCACCGATTTTGTCGATCCTGACGTTGGACGTGTCACCTTTGAAGTCTGGCAATTGGTCAGCTACGGTTTCCTGCATGGTGGCCTGACGCATCTGTTCTTCAACATGTTTGCGCTGTGGATGTTCGGTGGCGCGATCGAGCGACTCTTTGGTTCGCGGCCGTTCGCAACTTACTATCTGGTTTGCGTGATTGGTGCCGCGGTGGCGCAATTGATTGTCGTGCTTTATTTCACCGGCGGAACGTATCCAACTCTTGGTGCTTCGGGCGGCGTGTTTGGCTTGCTGCTCGCTTTTGGCATGATGTTTCCACATCAGAAACTGATGCTCATTTTCCTGCCCATCCCAATTCCAGCCTGGATTTTCGTGATTGGCTATGGCGCGATCGAACTGTTCCAGGGAATCGCCGGCACCCAGGCGGGCGTCGCCCATTTCGCCCATCTCGGCGGTATGGCGGCGGGATTTGTGATGATCCAGTACTGGCGTGGACGCCTGCCGATCAAGCCGCGTCGAATTCTCACGCGTTGAGCGGGCGCAACCTCGATCATGGCAACCCCGCGGAAAACGCTGGCCGAGTGGCTGAGCTGGCAATTGCGCCTGCATTCGCGCGAGATCGAGCTGGGTCTGGACCGCGTATGCACTGTCTGGCAGCGACTCGGCGCGCCCGCGCCGGCGAAGTCGGTTATCACGGTCGGCGGCACCAATGGCAAGGGTTCGACAGTCGCTTTCCTCGAAGCGATCCTGCTTGCCGGCGGTCACCGTGTTGGTGCATTCACCTCGCCGCATTTACTCAGGTACAACGAACGGGTCAGGGTGCAGGGTGAGGACGCAACCGATGCGTCATTTATCGAAGCGTTCGAGCAAATAGAAAAGGCGCGTGGCGACACGCCGCTGACCTACTTCGAATTCGGCGCGCTGGCTGCCCTGCTGATTTTTGCCGATTCAGAACTCGATGTCGCGATTCTCGAAGTCGGACTGGGCGGCCGTCTCGATGCCGTCAACATCATCGATGCCGATGCGATGATCGTGACGACGGTTGATCTCGATCATCAGGATTGGCTGGGCAGTGATCGTGAAACGATTGCGCGCGAGAAGGCCGGCATCTTTCGCCCGGGCAGTCCAGCCATCCTTGGCGAGGCCGAGCCGCCGATCACGTTGGCTGACGAGGCGCGTCGCGTCGGCTCGCGGATTTTCGCGGCAGGCTCGGAATTTCATGTCGAAATCACGCCCAGGGGCTGGCGCTGGCGAGCAGGGCACGACCTGCTCGAACTGCCAGATCCGATACTCGATGCACCGTGCCAGCGCGCCAATGCCGCAGCTGCCATCGCTGCCCTGTATGCCTTGCGCGAGCGCATTGATTGGAATCCACAGGCGATTGCCCAAGGTGTCGCCGGCGCGCGCGCGCCTGCGCGCATGCAACGCTTCGCCGGGCCACCCGAACTGATTATCGATGTCGCGCACAACCCGCAGGCGTCCCGAGTCCTGGCCGAATGGCTCATGTCCCATCGATCAGGCGGACGCACGATCGCGGTGTTCGGTGCATTGGCCGACAAGGATGTTGAAGGTATCGTCGATGCCCTGCAGGGAGAAATCGATGAATGGCAGCTCGCCGGTCTCGACGGTGAGAGTGC
Organism: Lysobacterales bacterium; assembly: GCA_038234445.1. Taxonomy (GTDB): domain Bacteria; phylum Pseudomonadota; class Gammaproteobacteria; order Xanthomonadales; family Rhodanobacteraceae; genus Dokdonella. Next base: position 10,196 of record JBBQTY010000033.1, on the reverse strand, counting down.
ACGGGGACTTGATTCGTCGACGCTGGCGGCACGTTTGCATCGCCGGGTTGGCTCCTCCGCCGTAATGCTGCACGTCAACGTCACCGGTGCCCTCGACGCAGCGCTGAGATCTGCACAGCCAGACGATCGCATCATCGCTTTCGGCTCGTTTTTTGTGGCAGCACCTGCGCTCGCGCATGCCCATAGCCGTCACATCCAATGAAGCTGAACGTATCGACGACGATCGATGCGTATAATCATCACGACTTGTCAGCGTGCCCGCGCCCATGGAACCTGCATTGAAACAACGTTTACTTGGTGCTGTCGTCCTCATCGCACTTGCGATTATTTTCGTGCCGATGCTGTTCAGCGGCAGCGCACCGAAGCAGGAATCGGTGACAACGAACATGGAGATCCCGCCACTGCCGACGCGCGAGTTCGAGACTCGGGTGTTGTCTGTCGATGCGGCGCGCGGGGATGCCGCACAAACGCCTGCTCAGACAGTGCAGCGGCCGGAGTCGGTTGCCACCGTTGATACCAAGCTGCCACCGCGCGTTGAAGCGATCCCGGACGCAACTCAGACCTCCGTAAAAACGCCGGTCGAAGCACCATCAGTCTCGAAACCAGAGGCTGAACCAGTCGTTCCGCCGAGCGCGGCACAGGTCGAGGCAGGCAAGGCGGCGAATGGACAGTTTCTTGTTCATTTGGGTATTTATGCGTCTTCCGGCAATGCCAATGATCTCGTGGCGCAGTTGAAGAAGAAGGGTTTTTCAGCTTTTGCTGAAACGGTGGACTTCAAGGGCAAAGCTGCCCTGCGCGTGCGCGTCGGCCCGTTTGCCGACCGTGCCGAAGCCGAGGCAGCAAGGATTCGCATCAAGCAGGTTCGCAGCGATGTGCCGAGCAGCGTCATCGGTTTCGCAGAAGACGCCAAGGCCGATGCGCCAGCGACTGCGATTGCCAAGACCGAGGCTGGCGGATGGGCCGTTCAGCTCGGCGCACTGGCCTCGGAAGAGGACGCGAACACGCTGCGCGGTCGTCTTCGCGCGGCCGGATTTGCCGGATTCGTCGACAAGGTCAATTCCGACAACAAGACGCTCTGGCGCGTGCGTGCCGGGCCGGAGATTGATCGCGCGAATGCGGAAAAGCTGCGTGACCGGATCAAGGAAAAGCTGAAACTGGACGGACTCATCGTTACCCAGCCGTGAGTGTTGGAGCCATGAATTGGTTCGACTACGCCATCATCGCGACTCTGGCATTGTCGATTCTGGTCGGTCTTTGGCGCGGATTTATCGGTGAAGTCATGGCCTTGGTGTGCTGGGCGCTGGCGTTCTGGGTGGCATGGATGTTCGGCCCGGTCCTCGCGGATCACTTTTCCGCCAGAATCTCGGTGCCGTCGGTTCGCGTGATGCTTGGTTATGTTGTGTGCTTCGTCGCGGTGTTGATCGCCGGCGCTATCGTCAGCTATCTGTTGCGCAAGCTGGTCAGTGGCAGCGGTTTGTCAGGCACTGATCGCATGCTTGGCATGGTGTTTGGCATGGTGCGCGGGTTCGCCCTCGTCGTGCTCGTGGTTTTGTTGATGAAATTCACGCCTGTTGTTCGCGATGACTGGTGGCAGAGTTCGCGCATGCTGCCAACCTTCGAGCGCAGTGCGATCTGGGTGACCGCTTTCTTGCCGGACAACGTCGCGAAATATCTTGAACCTGCTGCCGCCGTGATTCCCGCGGTAGCAGCCGGTTTGATCAAGCCATCTGCGCCGGTTGCGCGGGATGCAAAACAACCCTCATCTTCGCAGTGAATTGAATCATGTGTGGAATCATCGGAATTGTCGGAAAATCCGAAGTTGCCTCGGCGCTCTACGACGCCCTGACCGTGCTCCAGCATCGCGGTCAGGATGCGGCCGGTATCGCTACGGTGGACGGATCCCGCTTGCGCCTGCACAAGGGCAACGGACTGGTCCAGGACGTATTCCAGCGCGACGACATGCTGATGCTGCGCGGAAACTTCGGTATCGGTCACTGCCGCTATCCGACCGCTGGCGCAGAAGGCAGCAGCGAGGCGCAACCGCTTTACGTGAATTCGCCTTACGGCATTGCGCTTGCGCACAACGGCAATCTGATCAATACCGATACCTTGCGCCGGGAAATGTTCGAGGATGATCGCCGGCACATCAACACCGATTCGGATTCCGAGTTCCTGCTCAACGTGCTCGCGCACGAATTGCAGATCCAGGAACGCATGGCCTTGTCGCACGACAACATTTTCAAGGCGGTCGCCGGCGTGCATGGACGCTGCATCGGTGGTTACGCGGTCGTCACCGTCGTTCTCGGCTATGGTCTGCTGGCGTTTCGTGATCCGCATGGCATTCGCCCGCTGGTGCTTGGCGAGCGCGATACGGCGGAAGGCAAGGAATACGCCGTGGCGTCGGAGTCGGTCGCTTTCGATATTCTCGGTTTCCGCCTGCTGCGGGATGTCGCGCCCGGTGAGGCGGTGCTGATTACGCCGGAAGGCGAGTTGCATACTCGCCAGTGCGCCGAGCCGGCCAAGCATGCACCGTGCATCTTCGAGTACGTTTATCTTGCCCGGCCCGATTCAATGATCGAAGACGTGTCGGTTTACAAGGCGCGATTGCGCATGGGGGAGCGCCTCGCCGCCAAGATCGCGCGCTTGAAACCTGACCATGGCATCGATGCGGTGATTCCGATTCCGGATACCTCGCGCACCGCGGCTTCATCGCTCGCGCTCGCGCTTGGCGTGCCGATGCGCGAAGGACTCGTCAAGAATCGCTATGTCGGTCGCACGTTCATCATGCCCGGGCAAAGCGAACGGGTGAAATCGGTTCGGCGCAAGCTCAACGCAATTGGCCTCGAATTCCGCAAAAAGAACGTATTACTCGTTGACGACTCGATCGTCCGCGGTACGACATCGAAGCAGATCATCCAGATGGCCCGCGAGGCCGGCGCGAACAAGGTATATTTTGCCTCCGCGGCGCCACCGGTGCGTTACCCGAATATCTATGGTATCGACATGCCGACGGCCGCCGAACTGGTTGCGCATGGACGCACTGAGGATGAGATCGAGAAAGTGCTCGGCGCCGATTGGCTGGTCTATCAGGATCTGTCCGATCTGATCGCCTCGATCGCCGAAGGCAACGACAATCTCGGCAATTTCGATACCTCGTGTTTCTCGGGTGAATACGTGACCGGTATTGAGCCGACCTACCTTGATCAGCTGCAGTTTTCGCGTTCCGACGAGGCCAAGGACAAGCGTCGCCAGGCGGGTTGATCATCAATGCGTGACCGGATTGCTGTCACGCGCGCGTCTAAACCGGCACAATTGTAAACGGCTGATCGTCATCAGCCGTTTTTTTTGGAAAGGACAGAATGACTCCCACGCCAACGAATGATCTGTTTGCAGCGGCGCAGCGCTGTCTTTTGGTCAGCGATCCCGGACAGAAGTTTGCGTTGACGCGGAAACTTGCAGCGGACTATCGTGCCGGCAACTTGCATGCTCACGCGAGCGATGTGCCGGTTCAAATCATTTCAGAGCCCGGGTGTCCCGAGCGTCCGCAGTTGATCGAAGCGCGCAATCTTGCGCAACGAGGATTGGGCACGAGCGAGGGCAGGGCGGCCTTGGTGCATGCGATCGCCCATATCGAATTCAATGCGATCAACCTCGCCTGGGACGCGGTCTACCGTTTTCGCGACATGCCGCAAGCGTTCTACGCGGATTGGGTCTGTGTGGCCGATGATGAGGCACGCCATTTTCAAATGCTCAACGAGCGCCTTGGCGAACTCGGGCATCATTATGGCGATTTCGATGCACATAACGGACTTTGGGAAATGGCAGTCGCGACGGCCGATTCGTGTCTGCGTCGCATGGCGCTTGTGCCGCGTGTTCTCGAAGCACGTGGTCTCGACGTGACCCCTGGAATGATTCAACGCCTGCGCAATGTGGGTGACAACGTCACCGCCGATATTCTTGAAGTCATTCTTCGCGAAGAGGTTGCGCATGTCGCGGCCGGGTCGCGATGGTTTGTCTGGTGTTGCGAAAAGTCTGCTGTTGAACCCGAGGCGACGTTTGCCGAGCTGCTCGAAATCCACACACGCGGCAGCCTGCGGGGTCCATTCAATACCGAAGCACGCCTCAATGCCGGTTTCAGCATTGCCGAGCTCGCACACCTCGCTACCCTCGCCGCATGAGGAAGCTGATTTTCGTCATAGCCTTGCTGCTCAGTACCGCTGCGGTGCTGATTTGGGCTGCCGGAATACGCGGGTCTTCACCGATTTTTTCAAGCCAACCTCGGCACTGGGATGGTTCGGATTTCCGTGTGGTCATGGGCGGTGCGGCTCAGGACGAGACGCGTCTGCGCATCGGTGCTGTCGGGGAAAATCGCACGGCTCTGCAATCGGTCGTGCTCAACGGCATTGACGCGACCGAAAATCCGATCCTGCGCTACCGCTTCGAGCAGTTCCCGCACACGCTGGAGTTGTCCCTCGTATTTCGTCGAGTGGGCGATGAGGACGTCACGGTCGTTTCACTGCCCTGGCCTGGCGAGGGCGACGCCTGGTTCGATCTCGGAACGGTTCCCGAGTGGCAGGGACGCATCACCGAACTGGCGTTCGCCGAGTATCCGACCCCGCAGATTGTTCCGCCGATGCAGGGATTCCGCCCGTTTACCTTGGTCAATGCGAGTCTGGCTTCGCGTTCGTGGTCTGGCGATCTGTCGTCATTGGCCACCGATTGGCTTGGCCAATGGCCATGGAGCCAGCGATCCGTGCATGCCTTGGGTCGCGATACCGATACACCGCGTGCGCAATCGCTGGTGTTGTGCTTGATGCTGGTGATCGCGTCTGCGGTGCTATGGGCGATCGTGATCCTGCGTATGCGTGGGCAAAAGCTGCTGCGTTTGAGCGTCATTGCCGTTGTCATCGGCTGGTTGCTGCTGGATCTGCAATGGCAATCCGGGCTCAACTGGCGGCACGCAGCGACGCGAAGTCTTTACGCCGAATTCGATTGGCCTGAGCGCGAGCTGCATTCGGCTGATCAGGATCTTGTCGAAGCGTCGCGCGAGCTCAAGTCAGCATTGCGCGAACTGCCCGAGAACACGCGCATCCTGGTTCACGCAGAATCGAGCTTCACCGTATTGCGCCTGGTCTACCACTTGCTTCCATTGAATGTCGGCGTGCTTCCTGTTGCGCTTGAGACGCTGCAGGGCCAGCCGCTCCCGAAAGGTGCCGTGATTATTATCTACGACATGCCCGGCTGGGCTTACGATTCGGAGAAACACGTTCTTCAGGGGGACGGACGGGAGTTTCCAGGCAACATCATGATGCGGCGTGATCGCTTGCTCGTGTTCAGTGTGGGCGAGGCGCCATGAGCCTGACCTACGTTCTGGCATGGCTGCTGCCATGGGTTACAGGAAGCGGGATCTGTCTCGCCTTGAATCGTGGGCGGCGCGAACCCGGTGATCTCATTGCTGCGCTCGGCATGGGCTTTCTGCTCGGTATTTTTATCGCTGCGCTTTTGTGCAGTTTGCTCGCCGAAGGCAATACGACCGCTGCATTTTCTCGCTGCGCACCTTGGCTTGCTGGCATCGGCCTTTTGGCATGGACAGCGGTTTTCGTTTTCCGTAATACGCCACGGTCGCCCAGTCTTCTCGCCAATGCAGGAGGCCTCGGCTGGCGCCTGCTATGGTGTTTGCTTCTCGGTGCAATCCTCATGCGCCTCGGTGTGATTGCGAGTGAGGCTTTGTTGCGGCCGACATTTCCATGGGATGCTTGGGCGGCCTGGGCGGTGAAGCCGAAAGCCTGGTTTCTACTCGGCCACCATGTGCCTTATGCGCCAATGCAGGAATGGTTGGTAAAGCCCGCTGCGGATCTGCGCACCTCGGCGATCTGGAATTATCCCGAATTGCTCGCCTGGGTTCAGATCTGGTTTGCGAGTGCCGCTGGAGCCTGGAACGAGCCGCTGATCAATACCGTTTGGACGGGCTTGCTTGCCGCTATCGGGCTGGCAAGTTACGGGCATTGGCGAGCATTGGGCATTCGTCCTGGCTTGGCGATGCTGCTCGTCTACGGATTGCTCTCGTTGCCGTTGCTGGATGCGCATGCGGCATTGGCAGGATATGCCGATCTCTGGATTGCGGCTGCCTTTGGCATGGCTATTTTGTGCTGGCTGCGTTGGTTGGCCCAGCGCAACATCGGGCAGCTTCTTCTCGCGATCACGTTCGCGCTGTGTCTTCCAATGATCAAGTTGGAAGGTTCGGTATGGCTGCTGTTGTTGGCGATCGTCATGCTGCTTGGCTTGCTGTCACGGCGCTGGCGCTGGATCGTGCTTTCTTTACTGGTCGCTGTGATCGCGATTGGTATTGCGATCGGAGGCCTGCGCTTGCCGATTTTTGGACTTGGCTGGATTGAGCTAGCCTGGGGGCAGGTAACAATTCCGGCGCTGGGCGAGCTCGATCTTTACTGGCGTCCGGTCGGTACGGCGATGCTTTCTGGCTTGCTGACACTGCCGAATTGGCATTTGCTCTGGTATCTCGTGCCGATCGTGGTTGTGCTCCGTTGGAGGATTCTGACGACTGATCGCAGCGCTCGCTCACTTGCTGCGTTGCTCGTCGGCTGCTCGGTTTTCCTTTTTATCCTGTTCTTCTTCACCGACGCTTCGGCATGGGCGGAAAACTACACCAGTGCAAACCGACTCGTTCTGCACATCGTGCCAGCCATGTTCAGCCTGATGGCGCTGCTGCTTGCCGATGTGCGGCTGTCAGATCCTCATAGATCGAAAGAACAGATTGCGCCGACTGCGCCAGGGTGAATTTTTCGAGCCAACGCTGGTAGCCTGAATCGGCAAGCGATTGGCGCAGCGCTGGGTCTGAAATTCGGGCGAGAGCAGCCGCGAGTGAAGCAACGTCACCGGGCGGAACGAGCAATCCGCTGCGCTCGTTCTCGATCACTTGACCCACGCCCGAGCCGGGAATGTCGCTGGCGATCACCGCCAGTCCGGCGCGCATGGCCTCAAGCAACACCAGACCGAACGCTTCGCTACGATCAAGCGAGGGCAAGACCAGCGCGTCGGCCGCCGCATAGGCGGCCTTAAGGTCCTGGTCGCTCAATTCGCCGACAAAAGAGACCCGATCCCGAATACCCAGTTGAGTGGCCTGATCGCGCAACCGATGGGATTCTTCGCCATCCCCGACCAGCACCAGGCTTGCGTTCGGCATTTGCGCCAGTGCAGCCAGCAGGATTGCAAAACCTTTGTAGTGACTCAGTCGCCCGACTCCAAGCAGACGCAGCGATCCTTCTCGAGGCCAGGCCGGAGCATTGCCCATGCTCTGTTGAGCATCGGCAATGCCCAGCGGAATCACCGTTGTTTTTTGTTTCCAGCGGGACAAGGCCTCACTCGCCTCGACGTAGGCCTGCGAGGTCGCAATGATCGCCGAAGCTCGCGCGAGTACCGCTTGCTCGAAAGGCCGATAGAGTCGATAGGCAGCACGCACCCGCCAATCCGGCATGTCCGCGGAAACATCCGCATGCCAATGGACCACCCAGGGCAAAGCGCGGGCGCGGCGACTCAGCAGTGCCCAGAAACACGATGGGTTGGGCAAATGCAGGTGCAACACATCCGGTCGCGATTGCTTGATTAGTTGAGACAATGCAAAAGGCAATGCGGGGCTGATCGGTGCGTACAGGGGTGCGGCGACGCAACCCGCGCGATGTACGGTAACGCCATGAATGGATTCCTGAACCCCGCGCCAGCGCCCGGCCGGCTGATGCACGAGCGCGGTCGCCTGATGCCCGTTGTCGACCAGCCACTCGCAGAGGTCCTGCAGGTGGCGCTCAATGCCACCGCGTTGCGGCGCGTAGTATTTGCCCAGATGCAGAACGCGCATGGATTCAGCGCTCGTCGCGCACGGTCCCGGAGTTGCTCGGCTCGGTGACCTTTTCGCGGCGCAATTGTTCGATTTCCTGTTCAAGGATCGCGAGTTTCTGGGTCAGCCGACGCATTTGACGTTCCTGACGCGAACGGTCGATATCGAGCTTGAGCAATCGCAAAAGGACCATCGAAAGGCCAATGATGATCGGCAATACCGGCGCGTAGTTGATTCCGGTCAGCTTGCCGAGCCAGATCACCAGTGACGGAAACATGCCAAGTACCAGGGTCGCGGCAGCGACCATCAGCCACCAGGCAGCAAACGGCCCGTGTAAATGATCGCGCCGCACCAGATAGAAAATCGCTCCGGCAAGTCCAATGCCGAGGATGGCCGCGGTGATCTGTGCATCAAGCATCAGGAGATGATCCGCTCGGTTGGGCCTTGGCTACACGACTCCCGAGATCGAGCCGGGAAATGCACAGAATCGTCGTATGAAACATATAACGCGCCACCACCGCCCAAGAGGCGAAAACCCGGGAATGTCCCTCCGTTCGTGGCTGCATGGCTACCGGCGTTTCCACAATCTTCAGTCCTTTCTTGGCAAGTAGCATGAGAACGCCAACATCCTGAAAGTCCAACAAGCTCGCTTCAGGCGCCGCGAGCATGCGCATCGCCTCGACATCATATAGGCGCAGGCCCGAGGTGAAGTCACGCAGGCGCAAACCGGTCAGCAGCCTTAGATATTGCCAGGCAATCCGTTTCGGCAGGCTCAGGCGCTCGATGCATGTGCCTATGACCACGTTGGCCTCCTCGCGAGCCTGGGCTACAAACAGGGCGGGCAGTGACTCCGGTCGATGTTGACCGTCCGCATCAAGGCTGATCACGCCGCGGAATCCATTCCTGGCCGCATAACGGATTCCGGCCTGGCTCGCTCCCCAGGCACCGAGTCCTATCGGCAGCATCAATACCTCGGCTCCGGCCGCACGAGCCGCCGCCGAAGTTCCGTCCGTACTCGCGTCGTCAACCACCAGGACCCGGCAGCCGAGGGTCTCAAGCACGCCGCGCACCACGGCAGCCACGGTCGCGACCTCGTCGCGAGCGGGAATAACGGCCAGGCAATCAGCGGGCGCAAGCGGTCTCATTGGTCACAGTGGAGTGAAACGGGCCGCGATTCTCGACATCCGGCCGCTTCAATGTCAATGAATCAAACCGATCACCCTTGGGAATAACCTCACTACCGTCGTCCCTGCGAAGGCAGGGACCCAGCGCCTGGGCGTTACCATTGGGCTCAGGGCCCGTTACAGGCTATGCATCAGATTTTGAAAACAACGCGGTGCCGGCAGGCGGAAAATCGAAAGATTCAGGGGCGCAGAGCTCACCAAGTTGGATGAGGTCGCGAGTTCCGCCCAACGCCTGCCTGTTTGGCACCGCATTTCTGGACGATATTTGAATGCGATCCAGAACCAAGATTCGGATCTCCAAAGGGGCGTTTGCGGCAGATCAGATTGGCGCAATTGGGCCAGGACTCGGATGACTTCTGGTTTTTGGCCGACAAAGTGTCCGGATCCATCACCCACCTGCGTCTCTCTGACCGTGGACGCGGTAGGCCTCGGCACCGAATGGCACCAAATGCCCTCGAACCCGGCAACCTTGGCCATCAAAGTTCTGACAAGTCGGTCAAGCTTGTGCGCGGAAGTTGTTGACGGGGAAAGGTTCTACTCCTATCCTTCGGCAGGTTCAGGCACTAGCAAGACTTTTTTGCAATGCAAATCAGGGGAAGGGGACCCACCCCGCCCGAACAAACCTGGAGATTCAAATGAACAAGAAAATGAAAACTCTGTCACTGGCAGTGCTCGGCTTGGTGGGTTTTGCTGCTGCGGGTAGTGCAATGGCGGGAACAACTTGCCCGGCTAGCTTGTCGCCGCCGTGGTCAAACGTTTCAGCGGTGCTCGGGAATGTAAGCAGCCAGCCAGGCGGCTATGACAGCACGAGCTGCCGTCTGCGTACGGCACTCAATCAGAATTCACTGCCAGCGGCTAAGGCCTTTGTATTGGACCAGACCCCGGCAAATGAACAGCGCTATCGTGCGCAGTTTATTGTCGACGTTTCGGGTATCGGGCTGACTCAGAGCAGTCGTAACGCCATTATTTTCCAAGTGCTCGGTACAAGTGCACCTGCAGGCGGCGGCAATCGCACTGTATTTGCGCTGATTACGGGCAATGCCACGCAGTCGATCCTGAGAATATTCGCGGGCGACACGAATCAAGCAAGCCAGTATCAAACGACTGATGTGGTCCTGCCAAATCAAGCAGGAGCCAATCGCGTGGAAATTGATTTGACCATG
>JBBQTY010000032.1:0-27641 GCA_038234445.1 Lysobacterales bacterium | reverse complement strand
GGGTTGCCGTGCCAGCGAGTGATCAGATCGTCGAGGATGGCTGCCGCTTCGCTGCGACTGTCCGGAATGGACTCTAGCGTGCGAGCCAGTTCGAGACTCCAGTCGAAATGCCCGAAGTGCTCACGTCCGTAGGTTTTTTCGATGAGGCGTAGCGCTTCGCGCCATTGCACAACGGCATTGCGGAAGTCCGATTTTTTCGAATAGGTTTGCGCAAGCCGCACCGCGATCAAGGCATTCTGATAGGCATCCGGGCCGAGCAGTTTGCGCACTTCATCGGCCGATTCGAGTTGCAGTTGAAGCGCCTCGGCAAACCGACCTTGTAACGCCAAGGCGGTTCCCACTTGAGCTTGCGAGAACCACATCACCCCACTGCGTCGATCACCCGAGCTGCGATGCAGATCGAGCGATCGCCGATAGTCGGTTTCCGCCTGCACGCCGTCGCCAAGTTCGATGCGAATGCTGCCGCGTGTGTTGAGAATCTGAGCAAGCGACGCCTCGTCAGCTTCGGCCAAGGCAGCTTCCGCTTCGTCGAGCAACGTGATTGCGTGCGGCATATTTCCGGCGTCGCGTTCGACACCGGCAAGTCGTATGAGGATCGCCGACACGCGTGCATTCTTCGCACCAAACCGCTTGCGCGCAATCGTCACGCCACGTTCGAGATTGCTGCGAGCCGCATCGAAATCGCGTGCGCGACGCAGCACCTCGCCGAGCGTTTGCAGCGGCGTGACCAGACGAGCATCTTCGACACCAAAATTTGTCTCGATCAGCTTGATCGCCGAACCCAGGGTCGCCAGAGCGGCTTTGTCCTCACGCAATTGTTCCTCGATCACACCGAGGGTGACCAGGGCTGAAATGCTTTCACGATTGGCGGGGCCGAGTTCTGCGTTCAAAACGTAGTGCGCGTGGATGGCCGCACCGGAAGCCTCCTTGAATTTGCCGAGCGAGACCAGGCTCAATGCCTGGCCCGCCTCGATGCCGGCGACCTCGAGACTGTCCTTGCCACGCAGGCGTTCGGCGGTTTCACGCGCCGATTTGAACAGCGCCTCGGCTTGATCTTGATGTAGTTCGCGCAGGGCCAGCGCACCACGGAGACCATCGATCTCGGCGGCAAGAACTTCGTCACCAACGGTGTGCGCGCGTGCGGCGGCAAGATCGAGCGTTGCCTGTGCGGCATCCCGATCATCGAGGTTTAGTTGTGCTTCGCCGAGCACGCGAAACAGGGACGCCTGGGTTTGCGCATCGCCCAGCAATTCGTGATCGACGCGGTTGACCGCATCGGCGAGAACTTCCTGCGGTTTGCGTAGTTGGGACTTGTCCCTGTTCAGCGGATCCTGCTCGCGGAACAGCGAAGCAAGAAATCCGGATACCTGTTCGGCACGGGCCAGCTCGCGTTTCGCCGCTTCAGCCTCATGGTTTGCGCGCTGCGCCTGGCGCATCGAAATCACGCTGCCGACGACGAGGACGATGAGCACCAACGAAGCAAGAACCAAGGCAAGCAGGTTGCGCTGCGCGAAGCGGGTCAGGCGATAGCGCCTCGATGGAACGCGCGCAAGCACGGGTCGTGCCTCGAGATGTCGCGAGATATCGCTGGAAAATTCAGCCACCGAACCATAGCGATTCTCAGGTCGGGCACGCAGTGCTTGCGCAACAATCGCATCGAGATCGCCGCGCAACGCGCTGGCAGGATAAGGCAGCTCGATGGTCGAAGATTCAGCACCTTGGCTGGGGCGTTGAGTTTCCTCGTCATCAAGCCGCGCAAGCATCGCTGCCGCGCCTTTGCCCTGGCGCGTCGGCGGCAGACTTCCGGCCAGCAGGCGATACAGAAGCAAACCCAGTGCGTAGACGTCAGTCGCAGTTGATACCGCTTCGCCGCGTAACTGTTCGGGTGCCGCATAGGCAGGCGTCAGCGCACCGACCGTATTGCCTTCGTCGCTGCCATCGAGCAGTTTGGCAATACCGAAGTCGAGCAGTTTGGGCTCGCCGTCAGCATTGATCAGCACGTTTGCTGGTTTCAGATCACGATGTACGACCAGATGCCGATGGGCATGTGCAACGGCCGCACAAACCTTGCGAAACAATTCGAGACGCTGACGCAAAGACAATGCCGATTGCGCGCACCAGTCGGTGATCGGGATGCCTTCGACGTACTCGAGTACGAGCCAGGGTGATCCCGATTGATCGACGCCGGCATCGATAAAGTGCGCGATATTCGGGTGTTCGAGGCGAGCGAGAATGCGCCGTTCACTGAACAGGCGATCACGAAAATCACTGGACCGAAAGCGCACGCGTTTGATCGCGACGCGTTGCTCGACAATCTCGTCGCTGCGCTCGCCGAGCCAGACTTCGCCCATGCCGCCGGTGCCGAGCAAACGCAGCAACCGCCATGGACCGAGTTGCGAAGGTTGCTCAGCGGCCACTTCCTCAGACTCGAAGTTGCGGTCGAATACCTCGGCGACGCGGGCGATCTGAAGCAGGCGCTGAAGGCTGGGATCGTTGCGCAAGGCATCCGGGATCGACGCCGTATCGACGCTTTCACCCGCCGTGAGACGGTCAATCAGATCCCGCAGCGAAGTCGGGTTGGGTATCTCAGGTATCGACATGCGCGGCACCGGCCATGCGAGCGATCGCGCGATTGAGTTTCATGCGAACGCCATCGGGCGATTCACCCAGTTCCTCGGCAATCTCGACGAAACTCATGCCGAACTCAAAGCGCATCAGCACAAGTCCGCGATGCTCATCCGAAAGCAGGGCCAGTGATTGCTCCCAAGCCAGCCAGTCGTCAGCGGCGACGTTGCTTGCGACGAGGTCGAGATCCTGGCCGCGTTCAACCGGCGCGCGCGCATGCCGACGCAACGATTCGCGCAACGCGTTGATCAGTACCGTGCGCAGATAGGCAAAAAATGCACCCGGCTCGCGCGCGTCGATGCTGTCGAGTTTGTCGAGGACCTTGAGCCAGGTCAGCTGGACCAGATCCGCGGTATCTTCCTGGCTGCGCAATCGCCCGGGCAGGCGTCCGCGTGCGAATCGGCGCAACAAAGGTTCGATGCGCACGACCAGATCGGATCGCGCCTGCACATCACCGATCCGGATCTGATCCAGCAACCAAGCGGTGGTGTGCTGACTGTGCGTGGAATCGTTCATGCGAGGATCCGCAACGAGGAGCAACGGGATCATTCTAGCGCCGAGACGGCGTTTCACTGTACGACGGTTCAACCGGCCGGCAGCGCGCGGGTAGCCGATGGGTGCCTCGTTGCGAATTTCCACATTGGTTTGGCCATTCACGGAAATCATTCCTGCACGGGGTTGTGCAAGAGAAACGGTGAAGAAGGCAGAATGCGAACGCTGGGCTCATTCACCCACTGGTTCGGGGTGGGTCTCGCGAAGGCGCAATGCCGTAGCCAATGCTGCATCTATCTCGTCAATCAATGGGGTCTGCTTGTCCAGATAGGCCGCGAGCTGCGCGCGCGCCGTGTGCAGCGATTCGATCGCCTTCGATGCATCTTGCCCGGCTAGAGCGAGGTAGCCACGCTCGAGCGCGATCAGGGCATTTTCATCATCGGAAAGATCGGATTCGGTATGGAGTTGTTCAAGGCCGCGCCGCGCCACCTCAAGGTGACCACCCAAACGCGCGTGGCGCGCGCGCAGCAGGGCAAGACGTCTGCGCAGGGCAGCTTCCGTGCTGATCGTCGAATCACCCGCACACGCTTCCAGGGCCGATTCGACACGGGCCTGATCACGAATGGCCAACTCAGCACCGAGCAGGCGCGTCTTCGCACAGAATTTGGGATTGCCTGCTTCACCGCAAGCGGCGACCAACGCCGGGCCGATTTCCGCGCCAGCCACCGCGGCACGGCGCTCCACGTCGATACCAAGCCGGGTCACTTCATGGGCAACATGAGCAATCGGTTGCTCGGTGCCGCTTGGCGGAACCTGCAGCAGCTTTTCGATCTCCTCCCTGGCCTCATCCAGACGACCGAGTTGATCGAGGACCTGGACGTGCCGATAGCGCCAGTAGCGGATCCCTGAATGTTCGAACCCGAGTGACTGCGTTCCTTCCTGAATGACCTGACGCATCGCCGCTTCGGCCTCGGCGTAGCGATGCAAACCCGTCAATCCCCGTGCGCGTGCGCCGAGCAATTCGTTGCCAAGTTCCCGACCATCGTCGGATTTCAGAAACGGGTCGGCGAGTGCGTGATCGGCGGTGTCCAGCGCTTCCTGGTTCCTATCCAACGACGCATACAAGTCAGCCAGGGCAATCGTCGCCGTCAGATAGGACGGACGGTGCTCGTCACCGAGGGCATCAAAGATTCGTATCGCTTCGGAATAGATTGCGACGGCTTCGTTGGCGCGACCGTCGTTGTACATGACGTTGCCAAGCATGCGCAGTGAGTCGCCCAGGCCGGCACGCGCCACGTCGCCACCCGCTCGCAGTTGCGCGACTGCGCTCTCGATACGCTGAACATCCGCCGGCGTACGCGATTTCTGATAGTCCATAAAGGCAATCCGTGCCATTGCACTGCCTTCGAGCGCGATCGATGGCTGCGCGCGACGCGCATTGAAAGCCAGCGCCTTGCCAAGAGTCTCGCGAGCGGCTTCGTCGTCTCCGGAGGAAACATAGACGTTGCCGATCTGGTGCAGCAGTTCGGCGGCGATATCGGGTTGATCGGCCAGTTGCTTGTCGATCCGCGTACGAGCGGCTTTGAGCAACTCGCCAGCAGTAGCTTCCATGCCACGACCCATCAGCGGATCCGCGGAAAAAAATATCGAAGACATGAACTGACGACTGGCTTCGGATTGGCGCAAAGCCGCACGTGCGCGCTCGGCTTCGATCGATTTCGCATGGGCCTGCCAAAGTGCGATACCGCCAAGCCCCAGCAGACTGATCAAGGCAAGACTCGCCAGCGCCGTGCCGAGTCGATGCCGCTGCACGAAACGCTTGAACACATATCCCAGTCGCGGATGACCAATGCCCAGCGGCCGGAAATCAAGCCAGCGTGCGAGGTCTTCGCGCAATGAGGTCACCGAGGCATAGCGCTGTTGCGGATCCGGACTCAAGGTGTGCGCGATGATGCGGCCGAGATCACCACGCAGCAGCGTGCGGATTGCCTTCGTATCCGCCTGCCGCGCATGCTGAGGATCACGTTCCGACTCGCGGGTCGTCGCAAAGCGCGCCAGCTCGGTCGTGTTCCACTCGCGCTGACCGATGCCATGTTCGAGGGTTGGCAGGCGATGACCGCTGATGAGCTCGAACAGAATCAGGCCCAGCGAATAGATATCGGTCGCGGTGCTTGCACGCTCACCACGCAATTGTTCCGGTGCCGCGTACTCGGGTGTGAACACGCGCGTTGCGGGCTCACCTTCATCGCCTGCATCGAGCATCAGGGCAATACCGAAGTCTAGCAGTTTGGCCCGACCATCCTGGGTGACAAGAACATTGGACGGCTTCAAATCACGATGGACGACCAGCTGCGCGTGGGCATGGGCGACGGCCGAGCAGATCTGGTCAAACAGGTGCACGCGGTCGCGCACGTCGAACTCATGTTGTCGGCAATGTTCGAGCAAGGGCTTGCCATCGACATGTTCCATCGCCATCCAGGCGCGGCCATCAATGCTGCCGGCGTCGACAAAGGCGGTGATGTTTGGATGCGTCAGCGCGGCGAGGATGCGGCGTTCGCGTGCCGCCAATCGTGCCAGCCGCGCCGAGCCACCATCGAGCAACTTGAGCGCGACTTGCTGTACAAAATCGACCTGCTCACGCTCAGCCAGGTAGATCACGCCCATGCCGCCGGCACCGATGCGATTCAGCAAGCGGAACGGACCGATGCGCAGCGGCGTCTCTTCCCTCGATTCCGGCATCAAACGCTCGATGATCCGTTCGGGTGAACTGGTTGCCTGCTCCGGGAAATCCGCGAGCAACTCGCGCAGAGCCGAGGCGAGCTCGTCATTGTTACGCGCAAGCTCGGCCAGGCGTGCCTCGCGAACCTCGACAGTCGCACCAGCGAGTTCATCAAACAGAGTGCGCAATTCACCCCAGCGCTCTGCAGAAAACAACGGTCGAGGCGTTGTGCCTGTCATTGCGCCGCGCCCAGCGCGAGGCGCAAATAGTTGCGCGCAAGGGCCAGATCGCGCTGCACGGTGCGCTCAGTCACGCCGCGCATTTCGGCAATCTGTGGCGATGTCAGGCCGCCAAAAACACGCCAGCTCAAGGTTTCAGCAAGCTGCGTATCCTGCTCATCGAGCGCGGTGAGAGCCTGATCGATGGCCAGTGCCTGTTGCGCATCAAGGGCGCGATCGGGCAGGCCATCATCCAGCTCGGTACGAATCAGATCGCCACCGCGCTTCTGCGCGAGATGTTCGCGGGCATGATCGATCATGGTCTGGCGCATCGCACGCGCGGCGAGGTTGAAGAAATGCCGTCTATCGTTGAGCCCGCTCAACGAACCACCGGCAAGCTTGATGAAAGCCTCGCTGACCAGGGCCGAAGGCGTAAGCGTCGCCTGGCTGCCGCCGATCGCCATCTGGCACGCAGCCAGTCGACGCAACTCGGCATAGACCGCGGCATAGGCGCGGTCCGCCGCCGCCTTGTCGCCGCCGCCGGCTGCGCGCAACCATTCGGTCAGTGGAAGTGATTCGCTCAAGATCTCATCTCCGCGCACCCCGCCTCGACGATCCCGGAAAACAGCCGCAGCATAACGGAACCCCTGCCCGCTGTTTTGAGCCGATCGAATACTGACAGGGTTGCCCCGGCCGAAAGCCGAGTGGGCAGATATCTTCCCCAACAGAACTTGCGGTTTGGCGCGTGTTCTTTGCAGCCACCCGGCCATCTTGTCATTCGCGTGTCGGGATTTGCTGCGGTTTGCGTTTCATCTGGCAAGCACACAGGCCGGAACCATTGACGATGAACGCACCCAATCAAGCAAGTGCCCTTGGCGGTTTGGCCAGAAGGTATGGATGGAACATGTGCCTACGTTGCTGACCCCCGCCGCATGCTCCTGATCGATTGGGCTTCAGTGTTGAAATCGCTGGTGACCGGTCATTTGCGGGTGGGCCAAACGGCATGCTGGCCGGACAATCCCGCAACGAACGCCGCAAGGCGTTCATGCGGACTGGCTCTTTGAGGACGGTTTCGCATGAACATGAAATCGCTCTACCTCCGAGTCGCCGGATTCGTGCTGCTGCTTTCAATCACGCAGCATGCACACGCCGCGGACCTTGTCGTGACACGCACCGACGATCCAATTCCGGATGGCTGCCTGGCGACGGATTGCTCGCTGCGCGAAGCGGTGATCCTGGCCAACGCCGTTTTCGGTGCCGACACCATCGATCTCGGCGCAAACATCTATCAGCTCAGTATCGATGGCGCCGGCGAGGATCTCTCGGTAACCGGCGATCTTGATGTCCTTGATGATCTCAGCATTTTTGGCGCTGGAGAGAGCCAAACCAGCATCGCCATGAATGCCCAGCACGATCGTGTCATCCAGCTTGTCGTCGACCCCGCGAGCGGAGTCAGGCATCGCCTGGATCTCAGCAACTTGACGATCTCGGGTGGGTTCGTCCACAGCGAAGATGACCTCTCAACCGATGGCAAGGGCGGTTGTATCCGAGCCTCCGGGGAGGTGCATTTCGAAAACGTCATGATCGGCAACTGTCAGGCCGATCAAGACGGTGGCTTGTCGCTCAACTTTGTCGGCGCAACATCGTTGGTCAACGTCACGATTGCCAACAGCAATGCCGAAAGACATGCCGCTGGTGCGGGCATCATCAGCTACGCCGATCCACTGATCGTCCACGGGTTGACCATTCGCGACACTCAGCTGACCGGCTACAGCTCGAAGCATCCCAACTCGGCGGGCGGATTGTCGCTTTACACCAGAGGGACGGGGGCACAGATCGACAACGTGGTGCTGAAGGGGAACAGTGCGCAGGAATGCGCGGGCGGGGAAATTTCCATAGATGACCACGTGACGTTGTCGGCATTCACGATCAGTGACAACCACGCCTTTGGCAATGGCGGCGGACTTTGTCTGGGCCAGACCTTGAACGATATTTACGCCGAACTTCGCGATTTCACAGTTTCCGACAACACCGCAAATGGGAATGGTGGCGGCATCTACATTCGACCGGATCCGAATCATCCCATCATCTACGCGCTGACTTTCCGCAACGCCGACATTGGCAACAACATTGCGGGCGATGATTCGAAACCGGGTAATGGCGGCGGCATCGCCTTTCCGTTTTGTCCAGGATGTGACCCTGCATACCCGCAAGTCCTCGACATATACGATTCCAATATTCACGACAACACCGCTCGTGCGCACACCACTACCGTTGTCGAGGGCGGTCTGGGTGGTGGTATCTACAGTGAACTACCCCTTTATATCAAGGGTTCCATGTTGAGCGGCAACCGCGCCGATCGCTACGGTGGTGCGTTGGCCGTGGACATGTCGGCCACGGGATTGAAATGGACCACCAATGTCATCACCAGCACCCTGAGCGCAAACAGGACGATGGCGACCTCGGGTGCAACCGGGGGCGGTGCCGTCTACGCGCGTGAAACCCAGATGGGGTTCTATCTGGATACGTTTGTGGATAACCGTGCATTTGGTGGCGGCGTGCTCTACAACACCGGCGCCCAGATCAATTTCTCCCAATGCACCCTGGTCAAGAGCGTCAGCAATCCGCCGGGTGCCGTCGGCAGCTTGATTGGCGCCTATACCAATGCCAATCGCTCGACCCTGACCGAAATCGAAAACAGCCTGCTCGCCGGAACCTGCAACGGCGTGATGCCGAGTGCGCCGTCCGGCAATATCGAAGCTGGCAACGGCTTCACCAATTCCTGCAACATGAGCGGCACCAGTGTTGCCAATGTCGCTTTGGGGAGTTTGCAACTGGGGCCGCTTGCCGACAACGGCGGACCGACGCTGACGCAAATGCCCGGGCCTGGCAGCGTGATGCGCGGTGCGGCCTACGCCAACGACTGCTCAAGCATTGACCAGCGCGGCTATACGAGGACCCATCCGGCCATTTGCGATGTCGGCTCGGTACAAGTCAGCGCGGTCAACGACATCCTGTTTCGCAATGGATTCGAGACGAATTGATCGAGGTGCCGACTCGTTCGCTTCAGTGCACCCAGCGTCCGCCTCGCCGACGTGGCGGCCGCGGCGCCTCGCCTTCGCGTTTACGCACATGCTCGTCTTCAGTGGCCGGGTTCTCGCGCCAATAGCTGGCGACGGTATCGACCGATTCGGGAATGCGCGCGAGGCATTCGTCGTACTCGTCGTCGGTCAGCGCGGCAAAATCTGCATCACTGTCGAACACTTCATCCTCGATCGACAGCGCAATGATCGGGCCGAGGAATTGCATGAGGTCCGAATCCTGCCCGAGTCGTGATTCCCAGGCCGCCGCGCGCAGATCAATGCCGCGGCTGAAGCCTTCGCACCAGCCGCGCGAGGTGAACGCGGTGCCGCCCTCGTCGGTATCGATCTCGCCGAGGATCGGTTCGTACGCGCCCGTTTCGATTTCGAGCGCGACCGAATCGTTGAGCCGGGCGAGTAGGGTCAGGATGCGCTCGCCCTCTTCGATGTCCGTGAACGGCTCATGCAGCACCTCGGGAAGCCATTCTTCAGGGGTCGCCGGAGATGGGCCGATCGCCAGCGAAGTCAGCAGGCCATGCACGCCATCGAGCAGCAGATGATCATCGCCCGGATGCGCGCGCAGGTACTGATCGAGTTCTTCGAGTTCGCTGTCGGCCAGCGATGCGGGCCAGTCGGACTCAGACATCGGCAAGCTCCAGTAGGGCCGGGGTATGGTCGGAGGGTCGTTCCCACGTGCGCGGTTCGCGATCGATGCTGGCCGCAGTGGCGCGCTGCAACAGTGGTGTGCTGGCCAGTACGAGATCGATGCGAAGACCAAGATCGCGGCGAAAACCCGCCTGGCGATAATCCCACCAGCTGAATTTGCCGGCCGTGTCATCGAAATGGCGGAAGCTGTCGGTCAGACCGAGATCGAGCAAGCGCTTGAGTGCATCGCGTTCGGGCGCCGAACAGAGGATCTGGTCTTTCCAGGCGACCGGATCGTATACGTCGCGGTCATCCGGCGCGATGTTGAAATCGCCCATCACGATCAGTCGCGGATCGTTGCGCAGTTCGCCTTCGAGGAAGCGCGTGACCTTGTCGAGCCAGTCGAGCTTGTAGGCGTACTTTTCGCTGCCGACGGCTTGGCCGTTGACGACATAGAGATTGGCGATGCGGATGTCACCGACCGTCGCAATCAGGATGCGTCGTTGCGGATCATCGAGGCCCGGCACATCGGTGACGACATCGTGGATCGGCTGCTTGGCCAGAACGGCGACGCCGTTGTAAGTTTTCTGCCCGGAAAACGCGACCTCATAGCCGAGCGCTTCAATCGCGGCGCGCGGAAACTTGATGTCGTCCATCTTGGTTTCCTGGATGCCGAGCACATCGGGTTGCGCCTGCGCGCACCATTGTTCGACATGCGGCAGGCGCACGTTCAGCGAATTGACGTTCCAGGTGGCGAGTTTCATTGGATTAGTTTAGCCGACACCGCCCATTTCCTGCAGGTGTCGACGCGAGTCCGCTCGACTATTATCGGGCTTTCGATTTTCAGGAACCTCTTGGATGAACCCCATCGATCTGCGCAGCGATACCGTCACCCAGCCGACAGCAGCAATGCGTGCGGCGATGGCGGCGGCCACGGTTGGTGACGATGTCTACGGCGAGGATCCGACCGTCAGCGCGCTCGAACAGCGCCTTGCTGCCGATCTTGGATTTGAACGCGGATTGTTCGTGCCAAGCGGCACGCAATCGAATCTTGTCGCGATGCTTTCGCATTGCCAGCGCGGCGACGAGTATCTGGTCGGCATGGAGGCGCATACCTACAAGTACGAAGCCGGCGGTGCGGCGGTTCTCGGTTCGATCCAGCCGCAGCCTATACCCAATGGCGCGGACGGCACACTGGCGCTGGAGGTTCTCGAAAAAGCGATCAAGCCCGATGACCCGCATTTCGCCCGGACGCGTCTGTTGAGCCTCGAGAACACCTGGCACGGTCGCGTGCTTCCACAGGAATATGTGACCCGGGCGACGGGTTGGGCACACTCAAAGGGTCTTTCAACGCATCTGGATGGCGCCCGCCTGTTCAACGCCGCGATCGCCAGCGGTGTCAGGCCGCGCGCGCTTGCCGCGGGTTTCGACAGCGTATCGATTTGTCTGTCGAAAGGTCTCGGCGCGCCGGTTGGCTCGGTGTTGCTCGGATCGGATGCGTTGATCGCCAGTGGCAAGCGCTGGCGCAAGATGCTCGGGGGCGGCATGCGCCAGTCGGGAATTCTGGCCGCCGCTGGTTTGCATGCGCTCGATCATCATGTGGAACGACTGGCCGACGATCATGCCCGAGCCACAGCGCTCGCCGCGGGCCTGCGTGAAATCAAGGACCTCAACGTGCAGGCCTGTCATACGAATATGGTCTTCATAGACGTGCCGGCTGCGCGACTGCGCGAACTCGACCAGCATTTGAAGGATAACGGCGTACACGCGAGCATCGGCTATCTGCCGAGCGTGCGCTTGGTCACTCATCTGGACATCGACGATGCCGCTATCGAACGCGCCATCGAGGTGTTTGCACGCTTCTTTACTTGAAGCTTTTTGATCAGCGCGCTTTCATCAGGCTGGCAAAGTCGACGCGCTTGATCAGCCGAGCCTCACCAATGCGCTTGCCCTGCACGTAGTCGACGCCCGCTTCGCGCAGGGTCTGCAGGGTTGCATCGTCGTCGACTTCTCCGGCGATCACGCGCATATCGAGCGAGCCCGCGAGCCGGGTGATCGAGGCGACGACGTCGCGGTCGTGGGCTTGTTCGACGACGCGCTGAACGACGCTGCGATCAATGCGTACGAAATCGCCGGGCAAACGTTGTGCCTGCAGATGTGGCATCAGTCCGCCTTCTGCATCGACGCCGTTGAGCACGAAGCGGCAACCGATCGCATGCAGACGCGTAATGAAATGCAGGGCCGCGGGCAGGTTGACCAGTTCGGGACTATCGCGAATTTCGAAAATCAAACGCGCGGCAGGGACACCATGTGCAACGATCGATTTTTCGATTGTTTCAAGCGAGTCGGGATCGGCAAGGGTCGCCGGTGACATGCGCACGATCAGTCCGAATGGGGTCTTGCGGTTCTGCGCGCTGGCCAGTTGCAAGAGCAGGCTGTTGACCACCCACAGATCAATGCGTTGAACCATGCCGACGCGTTCGGCAAGCGGTATGAAGGCGCGTGGTAAAACCAGCTGACCATCCTTGCCGACCATGCGCAACTGCACCACGAACAACGGATCATCGATATTGCGACCGAGCTGCCAACCGACCGTTTCAGCGACCTTGGCCGGGGCTTCCGGCAGGCTCGTGATCGTTACAACGGGTTGCACCAGGATGACGAAGCGGGCCTGTTCGAGGGCCAGCCGCAAGCGCTCGCTTGGTGCGCTGACCGGCACGCTTTCTGGCTTTTGTTGCGTCGTCGTGATCACCTCCGCAAACACATCGATCGTCGCAGGTACCGCGGGCTCTACCGATTCAGCCACCGCGGTTGTTTGGCCGGTTGCCGCACGTGCGCGATCGAGCGCCTCGTCAGCAGTGGCCGTGCGCGGGCTGAGCAGTTCCGCACCGATGCGCGCGTGCACGCGATGACGCAAATCGCCAATGCTGTATTCGCGTTCAGCCAGCAAGTGTCTGAAGCTTTCGACGAGCACTTCGATATTGTCAACCTGAACCTGGGCGAGCAGAAGCAGGAAGCTGTCGCCTTCACCGCGCGCGAGCAAATCGCCTTCGCGCAAGCGATGGGCGAGCGCGTGGGCAACCGTACGCAGCAGCTCGTCGCCGCGTGGCGCCGAATCGCCGGTATCGCGATCAATTTCGATATGGATCAGCGCCGAGTAACCGCCGCGATCGCGCAAACGAGCGAGTTCGGCGATCAGGCGCTGGCGCAGGTGACGCGCATTCGGCAGACCGGTCAGTGGATCGTGGCTGAGTTCCCAGCGCAAGCGTTCCGCCGTTCGGCGTTCGGCGATGTCGCGGAAGACGACCACAGCACCGGGCGTGCGCCGATTCGCCGACAATGGCAAGACGGTGTACTCGACCGGCACGCCGCTGCCATCGCGGCGCCGGAACATGGTTTCAATCTGGTGTACCGATGCGCCATCGGCGTAGGCGCGCGTCAATGGCGAGCTTCGCGGGGATTCCTGCGGATGGATCGCCGCTTGCGCGAGCAGTCCGACCAAGTCGTTGTCGTCGCCGTAACCGAGCAGGCGCAAGCCGGTCGGATTGACGAAACTGATGCGGCCATCACCATCGACACCGAACACGCCATCGCCGACCGAACCGAGGATGCCATCGAGCTGCTCACGTTCCATCTCGGCTGAGCGGCGCATTTCAACGTTGCGCGCGAGCGTACCGATGCGTGCAAGAAACAGTTCGCGCGCCTCGTTCTTGAACATGCATTCGCTGGCACCGGCTTGCAGGCATTTGCGGATGATGTCCTCGCGATAGCTGCCGGTGATCACTGCAAGAAGCGGCGGATCCTCGCGATCGCGCAGCCGCTTGCACAATTCGTCACCGCTGCCATCAGGCAGGAAGTAGTCGACGACGACAACATCGTAAGCTTTCTCAGCGGCCAGTTTGTCGGCCTCGGCAATCGAAGCCGCGACGTCGACGGAATAGCCATTGCGTTCGAGCAAGTCGCTATAGGCCTGACAGACGCTTTTTGAATCGTCCACAAACAGAATACTGACGCGTTGCGCCGATACCGGAGTCGCCGCTTCGCTGGCGAATTCGTCCGGCGCCAGCTCGATAACGCTGGCCGGAATCCGGCTGAATTGTGACCACAACAGGAACCGGCCACGCAGACTGGCATCAGCCCAGTTGCGCACGGCTGCGGATTCCTCGTGGGCCATCAACAGCGTGGGTGGCGCGGCGGGTGCATCGCGGGTGAATTCGAGCAGGGCCTGGTACTCGCGTGTCGGGCGTGCTGGAGCACCGATGATGGCCAGCGAATACGGCGGGTCGCCGCCCGCCGAACTGCCAATCCGGCGCAGATGATCGAGCGCTTCGAGATAGCTGCCAATCTCGGCGCGCACCGGTAGCGATGCCGCTGCCAACGTGCGGCGCAACAGATGATTCAAAGTGGTCGATCGCTCGACTAGCAGAATTCCGCTCAAGAAGGCCCCGATAGCATCCGCAAAACCAAAGCGCTGCAAGAGCGCCGCAAGATCCAGCACCTGCGCATCGGCACTGATCCTGATGATCGACCCTACCCTGCGACGTCACGTCATAAGACCAGTACGCGTTTCGCATTGCAAGGCCATTGCGGTTCACAATGACAGCCCCACGCGAGCGCCGCGAGCTTTCGCCGCTTCGGTGCAGACCCGAGTTTCATTACACTGGCAGCCTCCATACAGAGAGCCGACCATGACATTTCCGCACACCCGCATGCGCCGCATGCGCCGCGACGCGTTCTCGCGAGCGCTGATGCGCGAAACCACGCTGACCAGCAACGACCTGATCATGGTCGCCTTTGTCGTCGACGGCGAGGATCGCCGGGATCCGGTTGCTTCGATGCCAGGCGTCGATCGCTTGTCGATCAATCATCTGCTGCGATTGGCCGATGACTGCGTGGCTCTCGGCATACCGGCGCTGGCCCTGTTTCCTGCCGTTGATGCCGATGCCAAAAGCGAGGACGCGGCTGAAGCGTGGAATCCCGATGGCTTGTTCCAGCGCGCCGCACGCGCGCTCAAGGCGCGCCATCCGCAACTCGGTTTGATCGGTGACGTCGCTCTTGATCCGTACACCACGCATGGCCAGGACGGCATCATCGATGCTCATGGCTACGTGCTCAACGACGTCACCATCGAGGCGCTGATCCGTATGGCTCTAGCCCAGGCCGAAGCGGGTTTCGATATTGTCGCGCCGTCGGACATGATGGACGGGCGCATCGGCGAGATCCGCGCCGCCCTCGAGGACGCGGGCTTCATCCACACGCGCATCCTAAGCTATTCGGCGAAATATGCGTCCGCGTTTTATGGTCCTTTCCGCGATGCGGTCGGTTCTTCGGCCAATCTCGGCAAGGGTGACAAACACACTTACCAGATGGATATCGGCAACAGCGACGAGGCCTTGCGCGAAGTTGAGCTCGATATCAGCGAAGGTGCCGACATGGTCATGGTCAAACCGGGCCTGCCGTATCTCGATGTCGTGCGCCGGGTCAAGGATCACTTCGGTGTGCCGACCTTTGTTTATCAGGTCAGCGGCGAATACGCGATGCTCAAGGCCGCTGCCCAGAATGGCTGGCTCGATGAGCGCGCGGTCGTGCTCGAATCGCTGACCGCGATGAAACGCGCCGGTGCCGACGCGATCCTGAGCTACTTCGCCATTGATGCTGCGCGCTGGTTGCGCGCAGACTGAAAGCCCTCGAGCCACGTGATCCCTCAGCAAATCCACGGAGCCTGCGCATGCAAATGATCCAAGACGAACCCGGAACACTGGCCGTAACGCAAGGAGGCCCGGGCTTGTATGCCGTCTTCGGACAACCGATCGTGCACTCGTTGTCGCCGCGAATCCACGCGGCCTTTTCGCGCCAGCTTTCGATCCCACTCGACTATCGGCCGATCGAATCTTCCGCCGAAGACTTTGTCGGTGCCCTGGCCGCGTTTGCCGAGCGTGGCGGATGCGGCGCCAACGTCACCCTGCCACTCAAGCAGCATGCCGCACGCCTGTGTTTGTCGATCAGTGAGCGCGCGCGCCAAGCTGATAGCGTCAATACTCTCGTGCGCCACGGCGAAGGCTGGCATGGCGAGAGCACCGACGGTGCCGGCCTGATCCGCGACATTACCGGACGCCATCGGCTCTATGTGCGCGGTCGACGGACCCTGTTGCTCGGAGCCGGTGGTGCCGCCCGTGCCGTCGCTTTCGCTCTGATGGATGCCGGTGTTTCCGAGCTGACCATCTCCAATCGCACGCCCGAGCACGCCGATGCGCTGGCCGATGCGATCGGCAAGCCTGAGCTCGTGAATACCCGCTACTGGAACGATCTCGGCAACTGGGGTGGCTTTGATCTTGTCGTCAATGCAACCTCGGCCGGTCACAGCCATGCGTCGCTCGCGCTACCCTCATCGCTGCTTGCGTCGCGCGCGATTTGCTATGACTTGTCTTATGGAAAGCCCGCGTTCGGATTCCTCGCCTGGGCGCGCAGTGTCGGTGCCGAAAGCGCGATCGACGGTCTCGGCATGCTCGTTGAGCAAGCCGCCGAAGCCTTCGAGATCTGGCACGGTCAGCGCCCCGAAACCGATGCGATTTACGCCGAACTACGCACCTATCTGCCCGGTGATTCGGAAGACTGAAGCCGCCATCGACTGCCGCAGCGGCTGTGGCGCGTGCTGCATCGCGCCGTCGATCTCATCGCCGATTCCGGGCATGCCGCAGGGCAAGCCCGCTGGCGTGCGCTGCATCCAGCTCACCGATGCCAACGCTTGCGCCATTTTCGGCCGTGCGGAGCGTCCGCTTGTCTGTCGCCAATTGCGTCCCGAACGGGCGATGTGCGGACAAAGCGCGGCACAGGCAATGGTGTTTCTCGAACGTCTTGAACGCCAGACATCGCCGGGCTGAGCTTTCGCAGTCAGACAGAACTGATCGACAGGATCAGCAAATAGATGGCGATGATGCCCCAGCCGATGTTGAAGACATTGAATGCGGCAAGCATCAGCGCATAGATCGGGCCGATGCGCTTCCAGTTCGATTGATCACCGCGCAGACGCGCCACGGTGCTTATGCCGAATCCGATTGCGCCGGCTGCCAGCCACCATGGTTGAATGCGCAGAAATTGCCGCGTCAACTCGGGCAGGGATTCAACGCTGCGCTCGCCATTCAATACAGAAAAGACCAACCAGCACAGCCCACTGAAGATCACCGCTGTCAGCGGTGAAACGAACTCTAGACGTTGAGCGAATCGATCGGCTTGCGACAAGAATCAGTTTCCGCTGCCAGTCAGATAATGGTTTTTCAGTTTCACGTAGTGCTTGGCAGAGTAATACAGTTTCTCGATTTCCTGGTCGCTGAGTTTGCGCACGAAGCGCGCCGGATTGCCGAGCCAAAGTTCGCCTTCCCCGACCACCTTGCCCGGGCTGACGATGGCACCCGCGCCGACCATGCTGTGCTTCTTGACCAGCGCGCCATCGAGCACGGTCGCGTTCATGCCGATCAGACATGCCTCCTGGATCGAGCAGGCGTGGACAACGGCACCATGACCGATGGTGACGTCGGCACCGATCAGCAATGGAAATCCACCCATGGTGTATTGGCCATCATGGGTCACATGCAGCACCGCGCCATCCTGGATATTGCTGCGTGCACCGATGCGAATGCGATGGACGTCGCCGCGCACGACTGCGCAAGGCCATATCGACGCATCTTCCTCCAATTCGACATCGCCGATCACGACTGCATCGGGATCCACATAGGCGTTCAGGCCGATCTTGGCGGAGAAACCGTTGTAGGCGCGGATCGTCATCGCGTCCAACCCTCAAAAAATAGAGCGCAAATCTAGCATGCAGTCGCGGTTTGTGGAGAAATCCCGCTTCTCGAAAACTGACGCTGCTTGTTGGTATTCCATGTTCATGACTTCAAGCTCGAAGCGGATATGCCCGAACTTGATCAAATGCCTTGTCTCGGCCGATTCCGCATAGCGCCGACGCAGAAAGACCTGCTTGCGCGCAGTCCTTCAAGTGGGGGCGTTCGTTCCTGCGGCGCACGGCGTTAGACTAGACCGATGGACAAACCCGAAGCGATTGATCTCGATGCCTTGCTCAACCGGCAAAAAGCCGCGTGGCAAGCGAACCAACCGACCCCGGCGCAGCGCCTTCGCGATCTCGGCGCACTGCGTGAAGTTCTGAAGCGACGCTTCGACGAATTGAGCGATGCGATGAGTGCGGATTTCGGCCGCCGCTCCAAGCATGAGAGCCTGCTCACCGATGGCATGACCGTGTTCCACGAGATCGACCATATGCGCAAGCATCTCGCGCGCTGGTCACGCTCGCGCCACCGACTGGCCGACTGGTTGTTCTGGCCGGCACGCACCGAGGTGCAGTACCGGCCGGTCGGCGTGGTCGGCATCATTTCGCCGTGGAACTATCCAGTCAACCTGGCCCTGATTCCGCTGGTCTCGGCGATCGCCGCCGGCAATCATGTGATGCTCAAGCCGTCAGAACACACGCCGCGCACCTCGGCGTTGTTGCGCGAGCTGCTCGCGGAAGTCTTTCCTGTCGATCGTGTGACCACGGTCCTCGGCGGGGCTGAACTCGCGGCACGCTTTGCAGCACTGCCGTTCGATCATCTTTTCTTTACCGGATCGACCGAAGTCGGGCGCAAGGTCATGGCCGCAGCGGCGCCGAACCTGACCCCGGTGACCCTCGAACTCGGTGGCAAGTCGCCCGCAATTATCGCGCCTGACTATCCTATCGAAACGGCGGCTCAGCGGATTGCGGCCGGAAAGTTGTTGAATGCGGGACAGACCTGCATCGCGCCCGATTACGTTTTGTTGCCGAACGATCAGCGACAAGCGTTCGTCGATGCGATGCGAGCTTATGTCGCGCGCCACTACCCTGCGCTGAAGACCACCCCGGATTTCTCGAGCATCGTTCACGATGGTCATTATCGACGCCTGCATAGTCTGGTCGATCAGGCGCGTGACGCGGGCGGTAAGGTCGTGACACTGCCTGACGAATCCGCACACGACCCCGAGCGCCGCGTGTTTGCGCCGACCTTGATCGTTGACGCAAATCCAGAGTGGCGCGTCATGCAGGAGGAGATCTTCGGCCCGATTCTGCCGATCATTGGTTACGAGAGCATCGAAGAGGCGATTGAATTCGTCAATGCACGTCCACGCCCGCTCGCGCTCTATCATTTCGACCACCAGCCCAAACGCATACGCCACGTGCTCCGATCGATTCTGGCCGGCGGTGTCACCGTCAATGATTGCGTGCTGCATATCGCGCAGAGCGAACTGCCGTTCGGCGGTGTCGGCCCATCAGGCATGGGTCACTATCATGGCCATGCCGGCTTCCTGACGTTTTCCAAGCAGATGCCCGTGCTCTATCAAGCGCGTTGGTCGTCGATGGCTTTGCTGCGCCCGCCCTATACAAAGCTCGCCGATTTCGTCACCCGTTTGCTGACGCGCTGATCCGAAAACAACGGTTCAGCCCAAGGTCGCTATGCTCGCAAGCCATTGATTCTGAATCTGTGGCGTCAAGATTGCATCTCCAGGCAATTGTGCCGCCCCGGCTCTGCAGCGAACCCCATGAAGAAGAAATCCGAATACATCCCGGCCCGCCGCAACGCGCCCGAAACCGACGACAGCCTCGCTGGGCGCATCAGTCGTCACCTGCTCGATCTGCTCGGCAAGGTGCCGAGTACCGATGAAACCCGCGGCAACAATATCGAAGCGCGGGTCCAAGCGCTGACCAAGGCCGCATCGAACAAGGCGGCCTTGGCCGCAGGAACCTTGGCCCTGCCACCCGGACCGCTCGGTTGGCTGACCATCATTCCCGAACTCATCGCAATCTGGCGTATCCAGGCCCAACTCGTCGCCGATATTTCGGGCGCTTATGGGGTCAGCGCGCGACTCAACCGCGAACAAATGATGTATTGCCTGTTCCGCCACGCCGCCGCACAAGCCGTGCGTGATCTGGTTGTTCAGGTCGGCGGACGACTGATTTCGCAGGATGTACCGATTCGCGTAATGGAACGCGTCGCGCAAGCCATCGGCGTGCGCGTGACCAAACGCATTGTTGGCGGCGGTATTTCGCGCTGGCTGCCGGTGATCGGTGCGATGGGTGTCGGCGCCTACGCGTGGTACGACACGCGCCAAGTCGCGCGCACCGCGATCCGCCTGTTCGGCGGCGGCCCGAGCACCGTCGATGTAGTGCTCGCGGCCATGGACGAGGAAGATGCGCGAGCAAAAAAAACCATCGTCGACGACAATCAGGACGCCGCGGCCTAGGCGTCTGGGCGATCAGGGGCCCGCAAGGCGTAATCGCCCGCGCCCCGTGACTATCCGCAAATGCAACCCCAAAACCGCAAAATAATCGGTTGACCCTATCGGTCAGACACAATAACTTGTATTCCGTCGGTGCCCGCTTCGTCAACGTTTTGAGTTGAACGAGGCCGGGTTAAAAGGGAATCCGGTTCGAATCCGGAACTGCCCCGCAGCGGTAAGTGGAAACGAGTCCCATCCAGTGCACTGGGCGCAAGCCTGGGAAGCAATGGGGCGAGGTGGATCGCAAGATCCGAATCCGCGAGTCCGAAAACCTGCCGACACATCAGGGCCTTGCCGCCCGCGCGTCGCGTCCGTTGAGACGCTGACCGCGGAGTCTCGCAAACCCGATGCAGGTGGCCGCTTCCGCGGGGAAGTGCGTTGCAGAATCGATGCGTGCATCGGTTCCGTGGCGCATTCCGTGAAGTGGTACCGATCAATCCTGCGCTCGGGAGCAGGCCATCGGTAACGCACGGGAGAACGCCATGCATCCTTTCGATTCCGGCGCGCAAGACGCCCACGAATCTGTTTCAACATCGTCCAGTGAAAACACCATGAATGCAGCTTCCGCTGTCGCTACCCCGACGCCACAACACCCTGTCATCGCAACTTCTGCTTCCGAAGGGTTTGCCCTTACCGCACCGCATAGCCCGACCCATATGCGCGTGACCAAGCGCAACGGCAGCAGCGAAGGCGTCGACCTGGGCAAGATCGTGCGCGCGGTAACGCGCAGCGCTGAAGATCTGCACAGCGTCGATCCGATGCGGGTCGCTTTGAAAACCATCGGCGGCATTTTTGATGGTGCGACCACGCGCGAGCTGGATGAATTGTCGATTCGCACCGCCGCCGCGTTGACCGCCGAGGAGCCCGAGTATGGTTTCCTCGCCGCGCGTCTGCTGTCCTCATTCATCGACAAGGAAGTCTCCGGTCAGGAGATACAGTCGTTCTCGCAATCCGTCGCCCGCGGCGCCGAGCTCGGCGTCATCAACAATCGCCTGCGCGATTTCGTTGCCCTCAATGCGCGCAAGCTCAACGACACGATTGATCCGCTCGCGTCGCGGCGCTTCGAATATTTCGGTCTGCGCACCGTGTATGACCGCTACCTGCTGCGTCATCCAGAGCTGCGCAAGGTGACCGAGACGCCGCAGTATTTCTTCATGCGCGTGGCCTGTGCACTCGGCGGCGACAATTTGGCGGAAACACTTGAGTTGTATCGCCTGCTGTCCTCGCTCGAATACATTCCAAGCTCGCCATCGCTGTTCAACTCGGGCACGACGCACGAACAATTGTCGTCGTGCTTTCTGCTCGACTCGCCACTCGATTCGCTTGAAAGCATTTACGACAAGTACGCCGATGTCGCCAAGCTCAGCAAATTCGCTGGTGGCATCGGACTTTCGTACTCGCGCGTGCGTTCGCGTGGCTCGCTGATCAAGGGCACCAATGGCCATTCCAATGGACTTGTGCCGTGGCTGAAGACGCTCGATGCGTCGGTCGCCGCGGTCAACCAGGGCGGCAAGCGCAAGGGTGCAGCCTGCGTGTACCTCGAAACCTGGCATGCCGACATCGAGGAGTTCCTCGAACTGCGCGACAACACCGGCGACGATGCACGACGTACGCATAATCTCAATCTGGCCAACTGGATTCCCGACGAATTCATGCGTCGCGTCGAGGCCGATCGCGACTGGTCGCTGTTCGATCCTAAGCGCGTGCCGGAACTGGTGGATCTTTGGGGCGAAGAGTTTGAGCGCGTCTATCGCCAAGCCGAAGCTGATGGCCTCGCCGCAAGCACGATCAAGGCGCGCGAACTGTACTCACGCATGTTGCGCACACTCGCGCAGACCGGCAACGGCTGGATGACCTTCAAGGATCGCTGCAACGCGACCTCGAACCAGACCGCGCGCGCGGAAAACGTCATCCATCTTTCCAATCTGTGTACCGAGATTCTCGAAGTCACCTCCGATACCGAAACGGCCGTGTGCAATTTAGGATCAATCAACCTCTCGCGCCACGTCAGCGCCGGCGATTTTGATTTCGACAAGCTTTCGAGCACGGTTGCGATAGCGGTGCGTCAGCTTGATCGCGTGATCGATCTCAATTTCTATCCGATCAACACCGCTGCCACAGCGAACCGCAAATGGCGCCCGGTCGGTCTTGGTGTGATGGGCCTGCAGGATGTGTTGTTCCAGTTGCGCCTGGCATTTGATTCGAAGGAAGCCGAAGCGCTATCAGCGAAGATTGCCGAGCACATCTATTTCCATGCCTTGAGTCAATCCTGCGATCTCGCCGACGACCTCGGCGCACACCCGGGTTTTGCTGAAACGCGCGCAGCGAGCGGCGATCTGCAATTTGATCATTGGCCGCATTCGACACAGACGATCGCTGCCGCGCGTTGGAGTGAACTGCGCGAGCGCATCCAAACCGGCGGACTGCGCAACTCGCTGCTGATCGCGATCGCGCCGACCGCAACGATCGCCTCGATCGCCGGTTGCTACGAATGCATCGAGCCGCAGGTTTCGAATCTGTTCAAGCGCGAGACCTTGTCCGGTGACTTCCTCGTCATCAACCGCTATCTGGTCGAGGAACTGAAAACCCTGGGTTTGTGGACCGAGGTTGTGCGCGATGCAATCAAGCTGGCCGAAGGATCGATTCAAGGTATCGAGGCAATTCCGGAGCGCTTGCGCACGATCTATCGCACGGTTTGGGAACTGCCGCAGAAGGCGCTGATCGATCATGCAGCCAGCCGCGGCGCCTACATCGACCAGAGCCAATCGCTAAACCTGTTTCAGGAAAATCCGAATATCGGTCGCTTGTCGTCGATGTACATGTACGCATGGAAGGCCGGCATCAAGACAACCTATTACCTGCGCTCACGTCCGGCGACACGGATTGCGAAGACAACGATCGGAGCGGTCGCGACGCAGACCCCGATGCCGGTTGCGCATTCAGCGATGGAGGCCAACAGCGCGGTGGTCTGCTCGTTGGAAAATCCGGAGTACTGCGAGTCGTGTCAGTGATGGGTAGTGAAAAGGCGCTGGGTCCCTGCCTTCGCAGGAACGACGGAATTTCCTCGATGGTCGCCCAGTTCTGAGACCTTTCAAGACCGCTCGTCGCCCCTGCGAAGGCAGGGGCCCAGCGCCTCTATGTGAAAATCGCGACGACGTCCTTTCGAGGAATTTTGAAGGGCGCAGATGATGTCAAAACGCATATTGTAGTAGTTAAATAGTAGATCGAGAGTAATCAATCCATGTCCGCACAACCACCCTTCAAAAAACAAAATCTCCTCGATCCCGGTTTCGAGCTGACCTTGCGTCCGATGCGCTATCCCGAGTTCTACGAAATGTATCGCGCGGCGATCCGCAATACCTGGACGGTCGAAGAGGTCGATTTCGCGCCCGACGTGAACGACCTGAAATCAAAGATGTCGCCGGCCGAGCGGCATCTGATCCATCGCCTGATCGCGTTCTTCGCGACCGGCGATTCAATTGTCTCGAACAATCTCGTGCTCAATCTCTACACGCACATCAATGCGCCCGAGGCGCGCATGTATCTGTCGCGTCAGCTCTACGAAGAGGCGCTGCATGTGCAGTTCTACCTGACCCTGCTCGATTCCTACCTGCCCGATCCTGACGAGCGCAACAAGGCGTTCGCGGCGATCGAAAATATTCCGTCGATCCGGCGCAAGGCCGAGTTCTGCTTCAAGTGGATTGATTCGATCCAGCAAAACAAGCGCGTCGAAACGCGTGAGCAACGTCGCCAGTTCCTGCTCAACCTGATCTGCTTCGCCGCGTGTATTGAAGGCCTGTTCTTCTTCGCTGCATTTGCCTACGTGTACTTCCTGCGTTCGCGAGGTTTGCTGCATGGTCTGGCGTCAGGCACCAACTGGGTGTTCCGCGATGAGAGCTGCCACATGGCGTTCGCCTTCGAGACGATCCGCACCGTGCGCGAAGAAGAACCCGATCTGTTCGATGCCGAGATGCAAAAACAGGTCGTCGACATGCTCGAAGAAGCGATCCAGTGCGAGACCGCATTCGCCGATGACGTGCTCGGTGGTGGCGTCGCGGGCATCTCGCCCAAGGAGATGCGCCAATACCTCGAATACTGCGCCGACCAGCGTTTCGCCCAGCTCGGCATGCCGCGCCACTACGGCGCGCGTAATCCGTTCGACTTCATGCAGTTGCAGGATGTTCAGGAAGTGACCAACTTCTTCGAGCGTCGCGTCTCGGCGTATCAGGTCGGCGTGCAAGGTGATGTCGGATTCGACGAGGCGTTTTGATTGATCCGCAATCTTTTCGGGCTAAGCTCGGCGCATGTTGGATGATCCACTGCGCCAATTCATCGAACGCCACGAACGTCTGTTCGTCCTGACCGGTGCTGGTTGCAGCACCGATTCGGGTATTCCGGATTACCGCGATGCCGATGGCGGGTGGAAGCGCACGCCACCGGTCACCCTGCAAGCCTTCCTGGGCGACGAAACGACACGCAATCGTTACTGGGCGCGCAGCATGCTCGGCTGGCGTCGCTTCGCTCACGCGCCGCCGAATGACGTGCATCGCGCACTGGCCCGCCTTGAAGCGCGCCGAAAAGTCGCGTTGCTGCTGACCCAGAATGTCGATCGCCTGCATCAGGCGGCCGGCAGTCAGAAGGTGATCGATCTGCACGGTCGCCTGGATGTCGTGCGTTGCCTCGGTTGCGAAGCACGGTCATCGCGCGAGGTGCTTCAGACACAATTGCTCGCGCGCAATCCCGACTGGATCGACATCGAGGCGAAGCCCGCTCCCGATGGCGACGCGGATGTCGAGAAAGCGGACTTCGGCCGGTTCGACGTACCAGACTGCGTTCAATGTGGCGGTTTGCTCAAACCCGATGTGGTGTTTTTCGGTGAGAACGTTCCGCGCGAACGCGTCGACAGCGCCAGCGCCCATCTCGAGAATGCCGATGCAATGCTCGTGGTCGGCTCATCGCTGATGGTCTACTCGGGTTTCCGTTTCGCGCGCATGGCCGCGGCGATGCACAAGCCGATCGCCGCGCTCAATCTCGGGCGCACGCGCGCCGATGACTTGCTCGAACTAAAAGTCGAGCAATCGTGTGGCGACGCGCTGGCGTTCTTGCTCGTTGAACCTTTGGGTGCCAACCATGATGCTGCGCACGGTAAAGCGAAGCTATCTGCAAGAGCATGAGAAGAGCATCCCTGCTAGAAAGAAAACCGCGATGAAACCTGTGTTCCACGCCGTTTTGGTCTTTCTGCTGCTCGCGTCCGCTATCGGCAGATCCGCCCATGCCACTGTCGTCGAAATCACCCCGGTCGACAACTATCGCAGCGCGATGCAGAACCTGGTCGCTGGCGACACGCTGATCCTGCACAGCGGCAGCTATCCACTGTCGAGTTTCCTTGAGCTGGTTCTCAATGGCACGGCCCTGGCGCCGATCACGATCCGCGCGGCCGTGGGAGAAAATCCACACATCTTCTACGTCAACGCAAGCCAGAACATCGTCAACATCCGCAATTCCTCCTACCTGATCATCGACGGCATCGAATTCAGCGGCGGCTCGCGTGGCATCCGCCTGCAGGCGTCCTCGGATATCACGATGCGCAACTGCCATGTCCATCACACGGCGGCGAATGCGGTCAGTGCGAACGATATTGGTAGCAACTATGCGCGATTGATCTTTGTTCACAACGAGATCGATCATGCCGGTGAGACCGCCGAAGGTTTCTATCTTGGCTGCAACGACGACGGCTGCCGCATCCATGATTCACTGGTCGCCAACAACCATATCCATGATCTGACCGGGCCCACCGTGAACCAGGGAGATGGCATCGAGATCAAGGCCGGCAGCTACGCCAATATCGTGCGCGACAATGTCATTCACGATACGGCCTATCCCGGCATCACGCTGTATCACGTCAATGGCAATGGCGCGCCCAACATCATCGAACGCAATGTGATCTGGAACAGCGGCGACAACGGTATCCAGGTCACTGCCGATGCCATCGTGCGCAACAACATCGTGCTCAGTGCAACCGCGCACGGTATTGACGCGCACCCATCGCAGGGTGGCGTCGTCGGCAATCTGGTCATCGTCAACAACACCGTGCTCAAGGCCAGCGGTGACGCGATCCACATCAATGGCGTCAGCGGCAGCGTGCTGATCGCCAACAACGCCCTGTATGCGAACAACGGTCGTGCCGTATATGCGGATGGCATGACCAGTCAGGTCAGCATGCTCGGCAATGTGGGAAAAGGAAGCCTGTCCGGCGTCATCGGAGGTTTCAACGCAAGCGGAAACATCACGACGGATTTCACTTCGGCCAACTATTCCGGAACGCCGCCGATGGATCTTGTACCTTCCGCGGGGCTCCTCGTCGGCAGCGCCGCATCGCCGCAACTGGCCAGCGACGATTTCAATCTCAGACTGCGTTCGCCGCAGGCCGACGTGGGCGCCTATCGCGCCAATGCTGTGGGAAATACGGGATGGCTGCTGCAAGCCGGATTCAAGTCGCTCGATAGTATCTTCACGGACAACTTCGATCCTTGAGCGCAGACCCGTAGGAGCCCCTTCAGGGGCGAGCTTTGTTGTTTCGCGCCCAAACAGTTTCGCCCGTAACCAGGCGCTTACAAAAGTTTCGCCATCGTGTGTTCAATACTTCTCGCACTTGGAACCAACCCAACCGCGGCGGGCGATGCAAAAATTCATGCACAGGTGCATGATATTCGCTCGGGCAGGGGTGGCTGCCCGCTGTTGGCAATCGGTGGAAAATGCGCAGAAAACATATAGTCCGCGTCGTCCTTGCGGTTGCCATTTTCGGAATTACGGTTCCGGTTCTGGCCGCGCTTTACCTGGCGCATCGGCAGAGCATGGACTCTGAGATCGAGCAAGCCAACGCAATGAGCCGCGAAGTGCTCAGACGCACCGATGGAGCCGCTGCGCAGGCTGTCGAGGCGCTACGCCGAATTGAACCCTCGGCGCAGCCATTGAATTGCTCAGAGAGCGGCCTTGCCTTGATGCGCGACATCGACCTCGAGTCGAGCTATCTGCAGGTGATCGGTTTGGTTGTCGATGGCCATTTGCTGTGCTCTTCACTCGGTCGTCACGACCCGGCTATCGACCTTGGCCCGGTCGACTATGTCAGCACCCTCGGTACGGCGGTGCGTCCGTCAGTCGCTCTTGGTGTTGGTGGAACGAAACGTTTTCTTGTGCTGCAAAGGGACGACGTTGCGGCGGCTATCCATCCGGAGGAGTTGATTGACGCGTTCGTCGATCGAGACGAAGTGGCGCTTGGGGTCTATGGCGCCAGCGGTGGTACGCGCCTGAGCAGTCGCGGCCATTTCGATCCGCGCTGGATCAAGAGATTCCACGATACCGGCAACGAAGTCTCTTTCGATGGCGAGTATCTGGTCAGCATGAAACGCTCGGCAACGTTCGACGTGGTGGCCTATGCCGCCGTGCCGGTGGCCAATCTTCGCACTCGCCTGATGAGCTTTACGCGCATCCTGATTCCGATTGCGCTGTTGCTGGCCGCTGCGCTTTCGTTCGGAATCATCAAACTTGCGCGACAAC
>JBBQTY010000031.1:0-27685 GCA_038234445.1 Lysobacterales bacterium | reverse complement strand
CACATCGATCACCGATGCAAATGGACTCGCGTCGGTCATCGCGAGCGCGAACAACATTGCCGGAAGCTATTCGATCAGCGCAAGCATCAACGGCGTCGCGGCCGCAGCGATGTTCCAACTGAACAACATGGCCGGGCCTTCAGCGAGCATCGCCATAGCAGCCGGCACCCCACAGACAGCGATTCTCGGTGATGCCTTCACTTCCCCGCTGGTCGTGCATGTGGCCGATGCGCAGGGCAATCCCATTGTCGGCGAGCTGGTCACGTTCTTGGCGCCAGCCTCCGGCGCATCGGCGAATCTCTCCGAAACGAACGCGGTTACCGACGTGAGTGGGAACGCCAGCGTCACGGCCAGCGCCAATCTCCTCGCAGGAAGCTACGTGGTCACGGCGAGTGTGAGCGGCATTGGTGAGTCCGCAAGTTTCGCGCTCGGCAATCAGGTCGAAGCCGCTGACCTGATTTTCATCGACGGATTTGATACGACGCCTTGAGTGAGTAGAACGGGCTATTGGATTTCACAACGACGGCCTTTGGATTCGGCTCGATCAACAATTGACGCCGAATACGTCCTGCAAATTCGGCGTAAATGGCATCGATGCCTATTGATCGACTCAAACGGGTTCGCAGCAAGTGCCGAGCTCTCAACGCGTGTGCATTGGGTCTACGCCATGCGCACGGCGCATACTTCACGCATCGCTAACCCCGTCTGATGTCTGCGGACGTTGCATGGTATCTGTGCCATGCCTGGCGTGACCCAAGGGGAATTCCATGTTTCGAATGCTCATTGCATTTTTTGGTCTGACTACGGCAGTTGCCTTTGCCGCGAGTCCGCAGCTTCGCGAGGCGGCGATCGACCAGTTGCGATCGATCGCCGAACCGTTGTTCGAGCATGGTGTGGTTTCCGAGCCGCGCTTCGATGCCTTCTACAGGGAGATGGTCGAATCGCTGCCGGCGCAGGAAAAGGTCGAGCAAGCACTCGAGCTGGCAATCAATCGACGCGTTGGCGCGGCCGAGTACGTCATGAAGAATGCACAAGCGTGGCGTGGCCAATTCACTTCGACGCCGAAACTGAGGACGCTGATCAACACCTCCGCGGATGCGCCGCTGATGGAAGTGCGCATGGCCGGGTTTGAAATCTATCTGGCCCAGTACAATATGGAAAAATCCGTGGCCGAGGTCGATCGCATGCTCGCGCAACTGGCCGCGGATCCCAAAGGCAGCGGTGCCTGGGCACTCTGGAATCTGGGTGTGCTCGGGGCTCGAGGCGTTGATCGCGAGCGCATTTACAACGAACTGCTTTCGACCTTGAACGGTAGTGATGCGATTCTTCGCGGTGCTTCCCTCGAGGCTCTGGCCAAATTCGGCGGGGTGGAGAGCATTGCACCGCTGATTGCAGTGGCGACCCGTGAACCCGACGCCACTCTGCGCGAACGCGCATTTTGCGCGTTGGCGCAATCAGGCACCCTGCTGGTTGCCGAGCGCTATCAGGCGGTTCCGGCCTTGCTCGCAATCGCCGAAGTTGGGCATGCCGACAAGCAGTCTGTTGCCTGGGCCTATCAGGCGCTTCGCGAGATCACCGATTCGTATGGCATCCCGAACGACAGCGTGAAATGGCGAAATCACTTGGAGGAGGCGGGCCTTCTCTGATTTTCGGCACAGCTCGCGATAAGTGGTGTACGCACGACATCCGTCACGATCCTAAAACAATCCGGGTAGCAGAGCCTTGGTGCAGGACTGGTAGGCTCGATACCGCTCACCAAAATGCTCTATCAGCCATGACTCTTCAAGTCGCAGCTTGCGCCAGAACGACGCAAAAACGATAGCAACGGCAAGCAGGCCTCGCCATTCGCCGATCAGCAACGCATGGCCCAAAAAAATCATCAGAAAACCGGTGTAGATGGGATGACGTATCCAGCGGTACGGACCGCCTGTGATGAGCTCGTGACTTTCCTTGAGTTGCACGGTTGCGCTCCAGTTGCGTCCAAGCAAAACGCGCGAATAGATGGCCAAGATGGCGCCGAATATGGCCAGCGCGACTGCGCCGATGGCAGAAAAAATGGTCGTCGACATGAGCGACGCCCCGAGTAGCGAATGACCGAACCACGGGCCCGGGCCGAGTAGCAATGCAGCAACGATCAGCGGCAACCAATAGGCGTACAGCCGTTTGAAAGCGGGTTCCTTGCGCTGCGCACCCTTCACCGTTCGCGCGGCCCAAAGCCAGTAGCCAAGAACCACGCACCAGAGAACGCGAATCGCGAGTTCAAAAAATGGCGCCATGAAATGCTCCGGTCGCGCGATCGGATCGAGCTCCCACAGTGGAACCGTTTCTCCGAATTCGCCAGTTCACTCTGCGCCTGCGGATTGTTGAATTGGCGCTAGCGCCCTGGCAGGGCCCATTGAAACACATCGTTGATGTCGCGAGACAATGCGCGCGCGTTCGGCTGTTTCAATCGCTTGCGGGGTATGACCGAAGTCTCGAGTTGCCATTGTTGCGGCAACATTATTTTTTTGACGAAGGCATCGCCGTCGAAACGGAATAGTGGTTGATGACGGCCTCGATGGCGTGACTGCATATTCTGCAGAAGGTATTCGTTCGAGTGAACATCACGCAATTCAACTGGGGTCGAAAGTAGCCGGTTGCTTCATAGTCGGCGCCCTCGAACGCGCCAATAGTGTTCTTGTTTTCCGACGACATGAACAGTTCGTCATCAGTAGCTTGTTCACGGTGAAACAAGGCATTCATTTCGGATTCCGGGCGTTGATCGCTGCGCAACTTGGCACGAATCGCCTGGTATTCGTGCTGGTGCTTTTCGAATTCGGCTTTCGGCCATGGCGTTGGCAGTGGCGTATTGCTGGCGACCCGATCGCGCCACTTCAATTTTGCAGGATCCTGCAGTGCCGTCACGTTCGGTTCCCACGGTTCGCGACGTTCGCTGCTGCCGGTTTCGTAGCTGACCGGTGAGGTGTAGTACTCGTCGGCGAGGCCGGCGAAATGATGTCCGAACTCATGGATGAAAAGATACGGTGCCCATTCGCTCTGCGCTGCGGCCGTGCTGTAAAGGCCGTAGATGCCACCGCCACCATAGGTATCGTTGTTGACGAGGATCTCGATGAACTCGTACGGCGCATTCTGCGCAAGCTCGCGCAGGGCCTGGTTCTCGAAAGTCAGTACATAGCGTTCGCTGCCGAAGGCATCGTAACGCGTGCCGAGGGGTGTCCAGCGATGCAGGCCGCTTGATGGTCGGGCAATGCCGGACTGTGGTGCTGCGGCCATCAGCGCCCATACATTGAAGTCGTTCGCTCGCTCCTTGTACGGTGATACGGCAAACAACGCGTCACTCAGGCGTCGCGCATCGGCGATGAATTGTTTTCGCTCGGATTCGGTATAGCCGTCGCCGAGTATCAGCAGATCGACCTTGTCCTTTGGCTCGCCATTTTTCCGGATTGCCACGAGCGGAGAGGCGAGCGGTTCATGCGCCGAACGCACATCGGTACTGGCTGGATCCACTTCGAGCGTCCACACCATTGAGAACGCGTTTCGATCGTCTCGCTCATACAGACGAATGCGTACCGGCTTGTCGGGCATCGGAAAACGCAGCGACTCACTGAAGCTACGATTCTGCTGACGCGCCTCGGGCGTGGTTCGCCACTCGCCGAAAATCGAACTGAAGCCACGCGAGTACAGAACCTCGCCCGACTGAGGCTCGACGACCTCGAAAAAGTAGGCACCGCGATTCAAGTTATCAACTCGCTGTTCGAGATTGCCGGGCCACAGAAGCGGCTCCTTGACGATCTTGTCGAGACTGTAGAGTTCCTGCAACGCATTTCCGCTGTGCAAATAGTCAACGCGCATTGTTGCGGGCTGGCTCGCACTGGAAGAAAGCGGAGCGACAAGAAACGAGAAGGCGAGGATTGCCGCGCGGAAGAAAATCATCGTGGACCTCTGAAGTTGACAGCCATCGGAATGGGTCACGACAGATTGCCAGAGGATCATGGGTGAAAGCCATGTCACGCTCGCAATCGAGCTGGCCTTCATTTTCTCGGTCCCGTTCGTATCTCGCTGCGATCTTGTTCGCGGAGGGATTGGCATCAATCACCACGCCATTGGCATCGGTGATGTCATTGCCATCGATATCGCCTGATAGAACGGCACGATTTGTGCCCGGAGCGGCTTGGTCACGCGAGATTTCGCGAACGATGAATCCGCCATACACCTGCAACCCAGGTCGGATATTGAGGTTCGCGGCCACGTCGCTGCCTTCGGTTGGTTTCTAGAGCCCTCTCGCAACCCAGATCTCGCTGCACGCAACATTGCCCAGCGTCGTTTGCAACGAGGTACAGGCATCGACCCAGCTGGTCCCATGGTTGCTTCCAGACGCACTCGCGTCTACATGTCAGATCGCATGGGCCGCACTGCTGCGGCGCACTATCCGGCTCGCAAAGGCGGTGCTGATCGTCGTCTTGTTCATCCTGCATCCTTCCTGTAAGTCGAGGTCCCGATGACAAGTCAGAAACGAAGTTGCCGCGGGTTGCCTGGCTTTACGCGCAGGAAGGCGCTGGCGAAGATCCTTCTGGGCGCTATTGTTTCTAGTTCGCTTGGCTAAAAGCGATCTGTGGAGAGCTCGGCTCGGACGGTGATCGACATCCACTCG
Source organism: Lysobacterales bacterium (assembly GCA_038234445.1). Classification (GTDB taxonomy): domain Bacteria; phylum Pseudomonadota; class Gammaproteobacteria; order Xanthomonadales; family Rhodanobacteraceae; genus Dokdonella. The sequence goes on along the minus strand of JBBQTY010000031.1, from coordinate 23,034 downwards.
ACTATGCGTAGTGTCATGACACGCCTGGCTCACCGTCGTGGCGGACATGAGGCGGTATTGGCGGGATCGCGGTATCGGTGAATAACGCGTTGGAGTACGAAGCCGCAATCTCGTGAAAAAAAATCCATTGTTTCAGCGAGAAACAATTCGTACCCCTGTGTATACAAGTAAGAAACAACCGTGGCGTAGTTTCTCCACTACCTGCCGCAGCCGGATAGTGATCCACGCGATGGCAGGGCCAGCGCCAGAGGCAAGTTCGGCTTTCCTCGGCGTCCCCTTATCAAACGGAGAAAAATCATGCCCAGCTATCGCTTGCAACTTCTGATTGATCCGAAGGATCTCGAAATCGTCCGCGCTTCCCAGCAGCGCATCACCCTGGCCAAGCCGGTCAGTGCCGAGTCGCCGAATGTGGTCTGGTTGTCGATCGACCCCTTCCAGAGCACGGAAGTGCAATGGGAAGAGGAGTACGGAATTTATTCGTCAACCACGGCGATCCAGGAGGGTGCGTCGATCACCAAGCTCTCCGAAACCGGCATTCCGGCCCAGGATGGCGCGACTTACTCGTTTACGCCGGGCGCGACCTTCAATGGCCCGTTTGACGGTGGCGTGTCTCGTGGATCCTACGGTGCGCAGAACGACATGCCCTACAACCAGTATCCGGTGCTGACCTTCGGCCTGACCCAGTCGGCGTTGATTAACCAGAAGCCGACCGAGCGCAAGCCGATCTCGGCTACGCCAGTACTGGCCACCCAGTTTGCCAATATGACTCCATTTACCAATGTGTTCGTCTGGCTGCAGTCGCAGTTCGCCAGTGAAACCATCATCACCAAGATCACCGGGCGCAGCGCAAAAGCCAAGTTCGGTGGCAGCGTTACGGACATCGCGCTCAAGTACAACCCGACGCTTGGCATGTTCGTACCCGCCGCAGCGAAAGGCAAATCGGCGACGGACGATCCCAACGTCGAATTGCTGATGCCGTTGGTGGTGTGATGCACGGACGTTCGCCGGTCTTGTGGATCGGCGAACGTCTTCTCGAAACTCTGCGAAAGGAGAATTGCTGCCATGAACACGATTTATCATCGCGCTGCCCTGACCGTTGGGATGCTGCTGGCATCGCTCGCCTTGGCAACACCGGCTATGGCCCAAGTGCCAACCTGTGAAGCGCTCAGCCTGTACGGCAATGCATACAATGAAAAACTCTGCAAAAGTCTCAGTCCAACTACGCAGAATCTCTGGGTCTGCGGACTCACCGACGGCATGACCGACGTGCATTCCACGTTCAATGCCGTTAACCCGTTGCATATCACGGTTCGTATCAACCCTGGGGCACCCACTTGCCAAGGGAATTCGACGCTGGCCGGCAATTGGCCAGGAGCGCTAACGATCGCCGTCGGCCAACCCGCGGCGATCTGTGGTGTAAATGTGCAGAGCCGGGTCGATCGTCTGAATGCGGTCAATCAACTACCGGCCGGAGGTTCGACCTTGTGTCGGGCGCCATTCCTCGCCGCCTTGGCCCACGGGGCGGATCCGGCATTGATGCAGAGCTATCTCAATACATGCATGGCGATGGCTTGCCCGTGAGTTGATCGTGCTCCCGGCACGCCATGGCCATGCCGGGAGTCGTTTCCGCAGCAAAGGGGCCACTTCAATGTTGAGCTACTCGCTTACCTTGAGCATCAGCCAGAACGATCTGACCACTCTGTTCAACGCGAAAGAACAGATCGTGCTGGTTCGGCGTTTGACAGATGCAGGGGTCCCGGTTGCCTGGGCGGTGATTCCGCTTTTGCAATCGAACGTCGTGAGCTGGAACGACGACTATCATTTGTTCGCCACAACGACCCCGACCGACGTGGGCCAGACCCTAGTCGTCAATTCGGTGACCGGCGTGACCCTTCAGAGTGACTACGACTATTCGCCGACGGGATTCACGGGGCCAACGCCAGATGGTTCCTTGCCTCCCGCCGCCGTGCAGATACGCAATGCTGACTCGAACAACTTTGCGTTCGGTTTCAGCCAATCCTATGTGCGCAATGGAACGAGCATGGCGCCTGTTCCGATCAATGCGCAGAATGTTCCCGCGCGACAGTTCGCGCGATTCTCGGCCGGTCAGAGCGTGTGGGTGTATCTGTCCAGCGGCGTTCAATCCGGCATGGTCGTGAATCCACCGGTAGCGCCGTCGATGACGCGTCAGGTGTTCAGCGCGGCACTGCTCCTCGAATTCGGCGGTGGCAATATCAGCCAGTCGGTCAGCTACAGCAGCGAACTAGGACAATTCGTTGTGTCCAAGTGAGACTGTCGGCGTGGCGGCGATTCTTGGTCTCTGTCGACGTTCGTTTTGCAGGCCGCTTTGCGCACTCGAATCCGCGCAGAACCGGTAGCCACAACCCCTTTCGGTTGTGATCAGCTTGCGAGCGGCGCCGAGCTTTTGGCGCAGGCGCGCAATCATGACATCAACGCTGCGCTCACCGACATCCCCGTGATCCAGATGTGCAAGTGAAAGCAGGCGGTCGCGGCTCAGCAGCTTGCCTGGCGCGCTGACCAAGGCTAGCAGCACGGCAGATTCCATCGCGCTCAATTTCAGAAGCATTCCGTCGGCGCGGCGCAGGCTTCGTTGATCCGCGCAGAATCGCCAGCCGCAGAAGTCGAACTCGCGCTGCTCGCCGGCTCTCGCGACTGCGCTGCGACGTTCGATCGAGCGCAGGCGGGCGAGCAACTCGCGCGCAATGACAGGTTGGGTCAGATGATCATCGGCGCCCAATTCCAGAGCGAGGATGCGATCAAGCTTGTCTCTGCTCGAGTCGATGGCAATCAAGGGCGCGCAGGTGTGAGTGCGAACCCGGCGCAGACATTCCAGTGGTTCACAGCCAAAACCGGCAAGATTGAGAACGATGATGTCGATGCACCTCGAATCGAGGCGACGCCAGAAGTCAGCCGGATTCTGCGCCAAGCAAACAGCGTAGCCACGAGTCTCGAGGCAGGTCGAGATTTCCTGGCGAGATTCAGGATCAAGTTCGAAGATCAGGACGTTTGAGCGCTGCATTTTTTCTTGCTCCGACTGGGCGGGTGGTTCGGGCAGGTTGGTATGCCTGCTGTTTGAACCTAGTCCATTCGAGGGAAAATGGCCTTCCTGCGGCCTTACCGCTTTCTTACCGAAGTCTGACGAAGCTATAGTCTTGCAAGTTCTTCCGCGCAAAACATTGCCTGCAATGCAATAGTCAACTTGAGATGGATGATTTTATATCCACTTCGGATGTTATCGAACGATGGAAACGCCACGGTTGAATTCGACCGGAAAGGACTCGTGTGTCACCGGATCAATCTGGCGATATCCAGATCGATCGCATTCACCATTTTCATTGTGCAATGAACCCGCCAAAGAGGTAGAAGTCAGTGCAGGCAGAGTCTTTTCGCGTCGGCGACTGGAAAGTGTGGCCGCTGGAGGGAGAGCTGAGGAGACAGGGAGAGCAGAAATCGCTGGAACCACGCGTCATGCAGCTGCTCGTCTATCTGGCTGAGCATGCGGGCGTTGTGGTCAGCGCGGATCAACTACTGATTGATGTGTGGAAGGGGCCCTTTTATGGGGACAATCCTGTACACAAATGCCTGGCTCTGCTTCGGCGTGCGCTCGGTGACGACGCGGCTGCACCACGCTATATAGAGACGTTGCGCAAACGCGGCTACCGCTTGATAGCCGAGGTCGATGGAATCGCCGAATCGCCATTGCCTGCCGCGCTCATGCTATCGCCAGCCTGGCAGGGTCGCTGCCCCTATGTTGGCCTGAGTCCGTATCTGGCGGAGCATCAGGAAATCTATTTCGGCAGGACTCGCGCGATTGTCGGCGTTATCGAAGCCCTGCGCAGACAGCGTGAATCGGGGCAGGGCTTTCTGCTCGTGCTGGGCGCCAGTGGAATCGGAAAAAGCTCATTGCTGCGTGCAGGTGTGTTGCCGCTGTTGATGAGCAGGAGCGGCTTTGACGGACTGAGCGCGAGCGACGCAACGTGGGTTGATCTGGCGCACGGCTCCAGCCCCCATGCAGCCTTGCGCAAGGTTTTGGCTGACGCCGTCGAATCGCCCGCGGCAACAGGCGTCCCTGAAGCTTCATGGCGCGTCCTCGTCATCGATCATCTCGAAAAGCTGATCCACGCCTCGTCCACACGAGAGGAACAAGCGGAGTTTGATACGGATCTGGGCCGCTTGTGCAGACGTGGAAATGTCTTCATCTTCGCCCTCGCACGCAGCGACGCCTATTCGGCCCTGCTTGCGGCTTTGCCGAGTCTGGCGGAGCTCAAGTCAGGTTCTGGGCAATTCGATATCCCCGCCGTCAGCCGCGGAGAAATAGCTGAAATGATTCGGCGTCCTGCACAACTGGCAGGACTGGATTTCGAGTATGACCCCGAAAGTCGGCTCAGGCTGGACGATGCACTGCGCGATGCTGCCAGCGAGCGTCCGGGCAGTTTGCCGCTGCTGCAAGTTGCATTGCAGGCGCTTTACGAACAGCGCACCGTATCAGGCCAGCTCGGCTTTTCGGTTTACCGGGAGATGGCTGGAATCGACGGCTCGATAGCGCAACGTGCCGAACAGGTTTTCCTTGCGCTCGAAGCCGGGCCGCAGCAATTCCTGCACAGCGTGCTCGGCAGATTGGTGCGAACTGACGACGACGGCAACTTCCTCAGCGATCGGAGAGTTGCGCGGGAGTGTCTGGTCTCTGCCGATGAATTGATTCTCGTCGATGCCTTGATCGGCGCACGTTTGTTGGTCGCCGATAATTGGCGAGACCGCCCCGTTTTTGCAATGGCTCATGATGCCCTGATCAGGGAATGGCCAAGGGCGAGTCAATGGCTCCTTGAAAACAAGCGATTGTTGAGTGCACGGGAGCGTCTGGCATCTGCCGCCTTGCGCTGGCAGGACATGGCGGAAAGCACCGATCATCTGTTGCCTTCGGGTGCGCCACTCGAGGAAGCCCAGGAGGTCGAAACAAGCCTGCCAGATTCGATGAGTGATCTGGATCGTCGATATCTTGCACGTTCATCCCGTCGCGCGAGGCGCAGGCGGCGACTGTTTCTAGCCGGTCTCATTGCCTTGAGCGCCAGCGCGTTGTGCGCTTTTGTATTTGCCTTGCAGGCCCGAAGTGCGCGGGCAATCGCCGAACATCAACGCGTGGAAGGTGAGGGCATGGTGGACTTTCTACTCAATGATTTTTCCGAACAGTTACGCGCTATAGGTCGGCTGGATTTGCTGAATTCGGTATCCAGCGAAGTCAGTCACTATCTCGACAACGCGAGTGTTCCGGCTTCCCCGGAGCACGCACTTCGACGTGTCCGCGCGTTGCGGATTCTCGCCGAGGTCAGTGCGGGTCGTGGTGAGATCAAGGCCGGCATCGAAGCGATCGACAACGCGCAGGCACTTCTGACTGAAATCGATCAGGGCAAGGTCGACCCGCTCGAGTTCGGTCTAGAGCAAGGCACGGTCAGCTATTGGCGTGGAGATCTCGCCTTGCAGTCCGGCGACTTGCAGGCAGCAGACAAGGCGTGGGAGAGCTATCGTCAATCTGCACAGCGCATGTTGGACGTGGCTCCCGAAAACACGACAGCGCAACTTGAGATGTCTTATGCACTCAACAATCTCGGCAATCTTGCACTGCGTGAACATCGCAATGACGAAGCGGCCGATCTTTTTCAAAAATCGATTGCACTCAAACAAGCGCTCTATCAGGGGCACCCTGACAGGCTCGATATCGGCGCCGACCTCGCGGACAGCATTTCGTGGTGGGGCAGTACCCTCGATCAACAAGGCAAGCTCGACCAGGCCGTCGAGCAGTTCGCAACGCAGACCGCGCTGTTGCGCGCCGTATCGGAGCGTCGTCCCGAAGATCGAACCTGGGAGTACCGGCTGACCATCGCGTTGACGCAAATGGCGACGCTGCAGCGCGCGTTGGGTCATACGGACGATTCCCGCGCCAACTATCAGGAATCCATCAGTCATCTTGAATCGCTGGTCCGTTCGGACAGCAGCAACAAGGCATGGCTGCGTGATCTGGCTTTCGCTGAGGTAGAGATTGGCTGGCTGGAAGCTATTTCAGACAACGCGAGCGCCGCGAGATCTGCATTTGCAGACGCCCATGCCGCGATCCGGTTACTTCTGGCAAGCGCCGAAGTATTGCCAGCATGGAGGACCCTTGAGCTCCGCTTGCGACTGCGCTCGCTGATCCTCGATGAGCATTCAGCCAGATCCGGAACTCACGCTGTCCAAGTAGAAACAGCGCTGCGTGATGCCGAACGATTGAGTCGCGAATTGCCCGATCAGCCGGATATACAACGGGATCTTGCGCTGGCTCTGAACCTGACGGCGCGTGGCGATCGAGGCGCGACGAACAACGCGGTCAAGCAACGTCTCGAGCGTGCGCTTGGCGTCCTGCAGCCGTGGATCAAGAGCGTCGACGACGGTCGATCCGTATCGGCTGACAGGGAAACACTGGTGCTCCTGATGCTGACGTTGCGCGGATTGGGGCGCACAGAGCAAGCAGAAGGCGTAAGGCATCAGCTTGATTTCATGCGGTTTCGTGATCCGGTTCTGGAGTATTTATTGAAACTGTAGTAACTATGCCTATGCAAAACCACTATTGAAGATCAAAGTTTCCAACATCCAAAAGGAACATCCCAGTGAGTCAATCATCGACAACCGTATCGATCAGCGTGGCGCGGGTTGGGCACGGCGGAAACACAAGCGAGGGCCAGTATTTCTACAGTTTCGATCCACAGAACATCTTGATCGAGGATCCCGATACGACAGTCGAGTTTGTCCTCAGCAAGGAAACCTCGGAGTCCATCAAGATCTGGAAGATCCTGACCAGCAGTCCTGGACAGTTCAGGGATTTCAAGCGCGACAGCAGTCAGCGTGCCGCGTCCTTGGTCAACGCCAATACAACAGAAGAGCTTATTTCGGTTTCGGTTCTGGTAACGGACAGCGCAAATGGTGGCCGCATCATCAACTGCGACCCACAAATGCTCAATATTCCGCGCTAGGAATCCAAGTGCAGGCACCTTAAGGAAAGTTGGTGGCGGGTCACTCAGTCTTGCGCAGATCCGCCCTTCATCGGGAAGTGCTGGTAAGGCTTGGAGTCGAAGAGTCGAGGCTCGAAGCGGCCCAGGTGCTTTTGGCGGTTCCGCTTCCTCACACCTTTCTCGAAAACCGGTAGTGGGCGACCAGCCATTCGCTGCCGTCCGCATAGCCAAACAGCTCGGCGCAAGCCATCCAGAACATGCGCCAGCGCTGTTGCCAGAGCTTGGCCTGTTCCGCTCCATACGCCTGGGTAAGGATGCGAATGACTTGGTCGCGGTTCTTGTCCTGATTTTCGAGCCAGGCATTGGCGGTCTTTTCGTAGTGGGCGCCCGGCAGCAGCCAGCGCTCCTCGATGTGGATGTGCTTCTGGAAGTGCAACAGCGTGTCGGCGGCTGGCATCAGTCCTCCGGTGAAGAAGTGGCGACCCATCCAGTTGTCTTCGCCAGCGGTTTCGAACGGGTAGGCGAGTGTCTTGTGACAGAAAATGTGCACGAACAATTTTCCGCCGGGCTTGAGCCACGAGCCGACGCGTTGCAGCAGGTGTTCGTAGTTGCGCATGTGCTCGAACATCTCGATTGAGACGACACGGTCGAACTGCGCTTCATCCAGGGAAAGTTGATTGACGTCGGTGGTGATGATGTTGATGTTTTCGAGTCCGCGCTCCTTTGCGCGGGCTTCGATGAACTCGCGTTGAGGGCGCGAATTGGAAACTGCGGTTATGCGCGCATTCGGATATTTCGCGGCCATCCACAACGTCAACGATCCCCAGCCGCAGCCGAGTTCGAGGATGCTTTGTCCGTCGGCGAGTTGGGCACGTTCGCCGTAGATTGCGAGCATGCGCGCTTCGGCTGCATCGAGATTGGGCGTGGTTTCATCCCAGTAGCAGGAACTGTATTTCAGGTTCTTGCCGAGGCATAGCTGGAAGAAAGGCGGCGGCAGTTCATAGTGTTGCGCATTGGCGGCGTCGGTTTCGATCGCGATTGGACTCTTGCGCAGTGCGTCGATGAGCGCGCGCTGGCGTTCCGCGGTTGCTTCGACGCCTGTCGTATTTTCCTCGCTCAGTCGTGCCGCACATTGGCGACGGATGCCGAAGCGCAAGAGGCCATCAGGAATCAAGCCGCGTTCTGCCCAGCGTGTCAGCGCGCTTTCGCGCTCGGTGGATGCTTCGCGCGAGTTGGACTCGGCGACAAGTGTTTGTGTGGTCATGATCGGTTCCTCGATCTGAAGGATGTTAGGGTTGGCGCGGAAACCACGGAATCAGCACGCTCGTGGTGCGCTGATAGTCGCGATAGTCGTCGCCGCGTGAGCGCAGGGCTTGCGCTTCGGTATAGGGAATGCCTGTGGCCCACAGCAAGGTGCTGAGCATGAGGGCCGCGCCAATGAGGCTCGCCGCGACCCATCCAGCGCCCGTACCGACCGCGAGGAAAACGTAGGTGAACCAGTGCAGCCATTCAAAGAAGTAGTTTGGATGACGGGAATATTTCCACAAGCCGCGGCGGCAGGTTTTACCTTTCATTGCCGAATCGGCGCGATGCGCGGCGAGCTGGTTGTCGGCGATCCATTCGCCACCAAGCGCGATGATCCAGGTGAACACAGCAATGATCGCCCAGATTGTCATTCCTTCTACCGGATTGTGTGCAGCGATCCAGAACGGTAGCGAGAAGATCGCAGTGAACAATCCTTGGGCGAGAAAGAACATCAAAAACTTGGTCTGGTTGCCGTTCCAGCGTTTGCGCAGATGGGCGTAGCGACCATCCTCGTCCTCTCGACTGACGCGGATCCATAGATGCGCGGCGAGACGCAGACCCCAGATGGCGCCGAGCGAGGCGACCAGAATGCGAGGTATGAATGCGCCTGAGCCGGTCACTGCGTAGAACAATGCGGCAGCTGCCATGCAGGTCGACCACAACACATCGACAATGCCCGCGTTGTGCGTGCGACGTTGATAAAGCCAGCCACCGATCATGATGACACTGGCGCCTAGCCAGACGATTGCGATCGAAATGATTCCGCTCATGGCGCCCTCATCAGTGGCAGTGGAACGGAGTGTTCGGGTCGTTGTGAAAAGCGGCGTGCCGCAAGGCTCAGCACGAGCATCGATACCAGCCAGCAAAGGCCCAATACGACGAGAGCGATCCAGACCGGTTGCGCAATGCTGACGGCGCCCCAGACGCGACCGGCACTGTAATAGGAGATCGGACCGAGCACGGCTGCCAGCGGCGCAACGATGAGTGGTCGTGAGTTGAGATAATGCAGAGAGTGATTGAGAGTCAGGGCAAAACCGACCCACAACGAAAGAATCCACAACGGTGCAAATGGGGCGGCCGGTACAGGTGAGGAATATGTGGACAGCCCACTTGCCGCCATCAACGTATCAGTCACAAATCCGAGTGCAAGCGCCAGCCACATTAACTTGAAATCCCCGCGAACGGCTGCGCCACTGCGAAAGTGATACAACGCGAAGATCACCAGCGCGACCGGTCCGGCCCACCATATCGACTTGGCGGCCCCCCCTACGGCCGCAAACCAGACAATCTGGAAAGCGATGAAGTTGATCCAGTTCTTCATGGTTTTTCAATCCTGCGGCGCGAGGATAGGCGATTGTTTTCGAAACACGGAGATGGCCGTCTCCGGCTGAAAGCTTCAAGCAAAATCACGATTTGATGGGGCGCGCTGATCATGGCGCAAACTGCGCGGGTCGCGCTTCGGGCTTGCAAAGCAACAGGTGCACATCGCCGATCGAGCGTTCAATGAAGCCGCCTTCGCAGTAGGTCAGATAGAACACCCACATGCGAATGAAGCGTTCCGGATAGCCCAGCGCGCGGACCTCACTGATGCGCTCAAGGAAGCGCTCGCGCCAAGCTCGCAGGGTGAGCGCATAGCTCGGCCCAATGTCCTCAAGATTGAATAATTTCATGTCACTGCTGCGACCGATGGCACCGGTCATCGCGCTGATCGAGGGAATAAAGCTGCCAGGAAAGATGAAACGCTTGATGAAATCGACCGCCTTGAGTGCCTTCTTGTAACGGTAGTCTTCAATCGTGATGGCCTGAATCAGGGCCATTCCATCGGGTTTGAGCAGCCGATTGACCGTGCGAAAGTAGGTGTCCAGGTATTGGTGGCCGATGGCTTCGATCATCTCGATCGAAACGACGCGGTCATAGTTTCCCTTGAGGTCGCGATAGTCTTCGAGCAGGAGGGTTACCCGATCACTCAGACCCGCCGCTTCAATACGTTCGCGGGCGAGATCATGCTGCTCGCGCGAAATCGTTGTCGTGGTGACCCGGCAACCGAAATACGTTGCGGCATACAAGGCAAAGCCACCCCAACCGGTGCCGATTTCAAGCACATGATGCTGTGGTCCGAGCTGGAGTTTCTGGCAGATCCTTTCGAGCTTGCGCATCGAAGCCACTTCCAGGGTGTCATCCTCGCTCTCGTAAATGGCCGAGGAGTACATGAGGTTTTCGTCAAGGAAGAGTTTGAACAGGTCGTTGCCGAGATCGTAGTGCGAAGCGATATTTCGGCGACTGCCTTTGCGCGTATTGCGCATCAGTGCCCCCCAGATACGCAGGGCCGAACCACCGATGCGGGCGAGGCCTGTTTCCATCGCATCCAGATGATCGCGATTGCGCACCAGGATGCGGGTCAGCGCGACGAGGTCATCGCAATCCCAGAGCCCGTCCATGTAGGCTTCGCCGGCACCGACGCTGCCGTTCAACGCCACTTGTCGGTAAAACGCCGAATCATGGATATGGATATGTACGACGAGGTTCTCGGCGGGTACCTTCGCGGGTAGCCCAAGTATCTGCGTCTCGCCGTCCTCATCGATAGTGATGCGGCAATCACGCATGTTTTTCAGCATCGAGAGCAGGCGCTTGCGCAGGATACGATCGAGCAGCGGTGCCGTGCGGCGGTCGGAATCGACGAGGATATCCGGCGAGTCGGAAGTCGTAATCTCTCGGGTATTCATGCTCAGGCAGCCTTGTCTGGATGATCGTGGACCGGATTGCGTTTCAGCCAAAGGCGCAGTGCTTGCCAGTGGATAGCGCCGACAATCCGGGTGGTCATGAGGGGGAAACGCAGCAGTACCCGAGCCAGATTCACTGCGGAAACCGGCTCGCGATCGAGGGTCAGGGTAGCGTCGAATTCGCGCGCTGCGCCCGCCGCGCGATCGACAACATTCATGTGGATCAGCAAGCGATCTTCCGGCGTATTCAAACGCCAGGCGTAGTCGCGCTCCATTGGCATGAATGGGGAAACATGGAACGCCTTGGCGAATTGCCAGGAAAATGTGGGGCCGTTGCGTTCAGCGATCGATACCGGCAACACGTACGCGTGGCGCTCTTTCCACGGCGTGTTGGTGATCTCGGCGACGACGACGTCAAGCGTGCTTCCATCGGCTTCGAAGCAATAGTAAAAACTGACCGGATTAAAACTGTGGCCAAAGTAGCGCAAGTGGGTCAGCAAGCGGATCGGACCCGATGGCATGCGACCGATCGCTTCGGCTACGCGCAAGCGAACGGCCTCGGCGAGCGGAATGGATGCGTCACCGAGATAGTCGCTGCGACGGAATTGGGCAAGGTTTCGACGTTCGTTTGACCAAAGCCAACGGTCGGCGAAAACCGTTTCAACCTCGGCAAGATCCAGATAGAGCATGGCCATCGAGTAGCTGAACACGTGCGCATGTGGCGTATGCCGCCGATGCTGCACGCTGCCGCGGTAGATCGCACTGGCCAGATCCGTTGTCGAAGTCACGCTTGCCGAACCGAGCTCACGTGATGACACCATTGCACCAGAGTGGTCGGCGAAAGCATGATCGCGGCGAACATGGGAGTCAGCAAGACGATTCATCACCAGGCGACCCCGAGCGCGCCCGCGATCTCGTGCGCGCTGCGCAAGCCGTCTTCATGGAAGCCGAATCCCCAATACGCGCCGGCGAACCAGGTGCTACGTTGGCCCTGGATCTCGGCCTTGCGCTGGCGCGCGTTTGCCGATGCCTGCGTTTGCACAGGATGCCGATAGTTCATGCGGCGCAGGATTTTCGATGGATCGATCTGCGTCGTGCGATTAAGGCTGACGATCAACGGCTCACTGGATTCGATTGATTGCAGCGCATTCATCCAGTAGCTGACCGAACACGGTGCATCCCGGTTCGCCGGGATATACGCATTCCACGCGGCCCAGGCTTTGCGATTTTCCGGCAGAACGCTTGCATCGGTATGCAAGACGGTGTCGTTGTCCTGGTAGCCAAGATCACCAAGAATGGCGCGTTCGGGGTCGCTGGCGTCGTCAAGCATCGCCAAGGCATCATCGGCATGGCAGGCCAGTACCACGTGATCAAAGGATTCGCTGCCGGCTGCGCTGCGCACACTGATCTGATTGCCGTTGCGGCGAACCCCGATGACCGGACAGTCGAGACGCTCATCGACCGACCAATCCTTGCGCAGCGCATCGATATAGCATTGCGAACCGCCGGTCACCACGCGCCAATGCGGTCGCCCGCTGATCTGCAACATGTGGTGATTGGCCATGAAACGCACGAGTTCGATCGCCGGAAAGTCGAGGATGCGTCGTGATGGTGAGGACCATAGTGCCGATGCCATGGGCACCAGGTGATCTTCGCGAAATGCATCGGAATAGTGGTTTTGTTGCAGGTACTCGCCGATCGTTGGTCCCGGTTCTGGAGCGGACAGCAAGCCGGGAGATTCGCGATAGAAACGGCGCAGATCAGCGAGCATGCGCCAGAAGCGCGGGCTGAATAGATTGCGCTTCTGGCAGAACAATCCGCCGACGCTGCCGGCGTTGTATTCGAGTCCGGTGCCCGCATCGTGCGCCGAAAAGCTCATCGTGGTCGGCTGGGTGGCGACGCCGAGCTCGGCGAACAGGCGCGTCAGCAACGGGTAGTGCTCTGGATTGGAGACGATGAAGCCGGTGTCGACCGCATGACGACGTCCGCCGAGTTCGATTTCGTGCGTATCGGTGTGGCCGCCCAGATTCCTGTTTTTCTCGAACAACACGACTTCGTGCTGGCGGGACAACATCCACGCACTGCCGAGCCCAGCGATGCCGGATCCAATAACCGCGACACGCATCAGGCGTGTCTGCCTTTCAGCAGCACTGCGGGGATCGGCTTCAAGTCATGAATGAGGCCGAGGCGGGCGAGCAGCTTCAGGCCCATCCAGGTCACATCCAGCTCCCACCATTTGAATCCCTGGCGCGCTGAGCCCGGAAAGAAATGGTGATTGTTGTGCCAGCCTTCGCCGAAGGTGATCAGTGCCAGCATCCAGTTGTTGCGGCTGTCATCACGCGTGTCGAATCGACGCGAGCCAAATTGGTGGGCCAGCGAATTGATCGTTACCGTGGCATGGAATAGCACGATGGTGGAGATGAAGAATCCCCACACGAGCATCTGCGGACCGCTGGTGCCGAGCTCGGGAAAGGCCTCGCCAAGCCAGCCGCCAAAAAGGTACAAACCGACAGCGAGCAGGATCGGCATGATCAGATCGAAGCGGTCAAGCAGTCGTAATTCTGGAAGTTGCCGCAAATCGGGAATCGCCTCCCAATTCGTACGGAATCCGCGTGGAGTCAGGAACCAACCCATGTGCGCCCACAAAAAGCCGTACTGGCGCGGTGAATGCAAGTCTTCGACGGTGTCGGTGTGGCGGTGGTGATGACGATGGTGCGCCGCCCACCACAGCGGGCCACGCTGCACGCACATTGCACCAATTGCCGCGAAGAAGAACTGCACCGGACGCGACGTGCGGAACGCGCGATGCGAAAAATAGCGATGATAAAAGCCGGTAAGCGCAAACATGCGCACGGCATACAGCGCGGCGGCAACGATCAGGGCCACCCATGAGAAGCCGACCCAGATCACGCCGATACAGGCGACATGCATCGCGATGAAAGGAATCGTGCGCAACCAGTCGATGCGATCCGCGTTGGCATCCAGCGGCGTGTCGTCGGCCGTATCGAACCAGCGCCGCAGCGTTCGAGCGATACGTCCCGATGGAAGGGCCGGCGAGGAATTTTGTGACTCAATCGACATCAGCAACGAGATCCAGTTTCAAGGCTCAGTCTGATATACGCAGCAGCGCAACGCGCGGATGCACGCCAGCACGCCAGTTTTAATCGTATTTCGACGCATACAAAACCCGGTGGCCCGCGCTTGTCACACTTACCAGCACCTCACACGCGGCGCAACTTCGCCACCACCGTGAGAGGCGAAGGATCCGGCTACAACAAGGCCACGCCACCCTTGGCGATAATCGGCCCCGCTGCCTTGGCATGGGGTGCTCCTTCGGGAGACTCAAGAGTCACCGCGAACAGTGCACCCGCACGGACGTCTGCGAGCAATTGATCCGGAATCTTGACGATCTGGGCACGTGTGGCATCAAGCAGGCCAAGTGATATTGCGGCTTGACCTTCGGGAATCAACCATAGCTCCTGGGCACGGCCATCGTTGGGTGCGGCTACCAAGGGCGTGATCGTCATGCTGGATTTGTCTTGATCAACAATAGCAACGAATTCCGGCACGCCAGCATCATCGGCAAGGGTTGAGACCATTTGCGTCGGGACCTTCGGCGTGATGGTCTGCGGCGCGTTGAACACCACAACGGCGAATGCAGCCGCAGCCGCAAACGCGCCGCTCGCAAGCCAGCGCCAAAACGCCAGACTGTCCCAGATGCCGGGCTGCTTGGCGACGACTCTCACCTGGTTTGGCTCAGGCAGTTCAAGTGCAGATCGAATGCGCACCCAGACATAATCAGGAACCGGTGCCGGCGCGATTTCACCGATCAACGGCATGAATCGGGATTCCCAAAACGCGACTTCCCGGGAAAATCCGAGGTCGCCCTTGATGCGGGTTTCGGCCGCGCGACGTTCGCGCGCATTCAGCACACCGAGCACGTACTCGGCAGCCATATCGCCGGGAGGCAGAGAGCTTTCGCGGTCGACGGTGTTCATCGTTCGAGGCAGGCCTTGAGTTTGAGCAGACTGCGACGGATCCAGCTTTTCACGGTGCCAAGCGGATTGCCGCTGCGTTCGGCGAGCTCCTCGTAGGTGGCGCCTTCAAAAAACGCGATTCGAATCAAATGGCGACGAGGAGTTTCGAGCTCGTTGAGACAGACTTCGATGCGTTCCTGGTCCTGGGCAACTTCGGCAACCTCGCTTGCGCTGGAATCGGAGGCGATTTCGTCAAGCTCAATCACGGTTTGTCCGCGCGCGCCAGCATTCGCTCTTACGCGGTCGATCGCCTTGTTGCGCGTCATCATCGACAACCATGTCATCGCGCTGGCGCGGGTGGCGTCAAACTGTTCTGCCTTGCGCCAAATGCCGAGGAAGACCTCCTGCAGCACCTCTTCGGCCTCGGCACGCTGCGGCAGCACACGCAGGCAAACACCAAACAGTCTGGCCGAAGTCGTTCGATAGAGATTCTCGAATGCTGCGGCGTCCCCGCCAGCGACATCAAGCAACAGCTTGTTCAGGTTTTCTCCATGTCCTGAACTTGATTCAACCTCAGCCACAGAAACTCCCGGATTCGAATAACCAACCGGGTGAGACCGTACAGGGTTCCAGAATCTTTCACCATACTCAATCAATCGAGCGCGCGATTGCGCAACCAGAGCGCGATCGCCGACGCCGTCAGCAGCACTTCGGAAGCCCCGGTGCCCAACGTGGTGGCGGAAACCGGCCAGTAGTGAGCGACACTGACGATACGAAACAGCAAGATCGGCACATAAATGGCGATCGAGAAGATCAGGCCAAATCGATGATTTCCGCTGAGCGCCGTCCAACCGAACAGGAACGCGAAGCCGAACTGCATGCCGCCATAGATCACGGCGTACTCGGACTGGCCTGAATGAGACAGCTCGACGAAGCCGATCGACTGCGAAGTCGCTCCGGGCATGAGCGTGCACCACAGCGCCAGCAGGGCGTAAAGCACGGCATTGATCCAGAGATACAAAGCGGTCATCCGGGTATTCCATAAGGTGGGCGTGGGTCGGAGTAGACATGATTTTGTCTCCGGGATCAAAGCTTGCACTGGCCGTCGAGGCGGACGCTTTGGGCGTCGGTCAGCGACTTGAGATCGGCGTTTTTTAATCTCGCGGCGGGTGGAAATTCGATGCGGACCTTGACGTTTTTGCCCTCGTTGTCGCGGATATTGGAGACGCCGCTGTACTCGCGGATAGCCTTGCTGTCGCTGGCGTAGGCAATGTCAATCGAGGGCAAGGCAAAGCCTAACCAGGAATCAATTTCAAGTCGGAAACGTTGCACCGGCGTGCCATTGATCTGATCGGTTCCGGTAGGTTTGAGCAAAAAACCGTAGCTGCGCAGGCGGCTCGGCAACATGAACTCGACCTTCTGTTCCTGGCCGGCGAGCAGGTCATCCCAGTGGGTGACAATAAAACGGTCAAAACCGGCATCGACGACGAGACCCTGTCGCGATTCGACCGCTGCGCTTTGCTCGGGTTGCTCACTGTTGCGGCGGACAAAGACTTCGTACTTGCCGGCGGCATTCAAGCGCATGCCTTCTCGATAGCCGGAGCGATGATCATCGAGTTGAAACAGTGGCGCTTCCGCGTTATCGGCATCGTCGACCTGTTTGCGCGCGAAGGCCTTGCCGTCCGGGCAGGTGAACAAAATCAGTCGCTTGGTCTGTCCTGCGTCGACGGTGCTCCAGTGGGACTCCGTATAGAGCGTATGGCCCTTGGTGTCATACGCGGTGCCCGAATAGTGTTCGATCGGCACAGTTGCGCTGGCCGCCGTCGATGTCAGCATGACGATCTGAGTGACGCAGAAAAGCAGCGTTCGGCGAGTTCGCGGTGAGAGTTGGATTGCGCTTGGCTTCGACATGATTCCGTGCGTCAGGTACTGGAAGTAATTGCATATACGACCGTTGTTTCGGAATGGATGCAGTCCCTGCTGATGTCGAGATTTTGCGCACTGCGTTGTTTTACCCAGCCAAGACACGAAAAGGTTCTGACGCGCGAATCGCGACTGATTTTTGCTTGGCTGTCGAGTGAGCTCGATAGCCGAGCGCCGAATCGATGGCTCGACAGCGCAATCAATCAGCGCAGGAGGAAATCCTGGCAGCGGAAACGACCGGCACGCGTCCGCGAGGCGCCCGGTTCCAGCACGATCGGAAAGCGAAATAGCGGGCTGGCGTGGCAAAGTGTGTGGAATTCACCATTTTCGCCGCATGCGTCGACTGAGGCTGGGAGGTCGGAGAGGAATCCGTCATCGAACGCAAGACCGCAAAAATCGCCAGCCAGTTGTTCGAGATCAACCGTCGTGACGACCGCCTGGTGGCCGCGCGCGAGAAATTCCGCCGCTAGTTTGCGAGTTGGATTGTTCCAGAGTGGAAAAACGGCTTGCCAGCCGAGTCGACCGAGCGACCGTTCACGCCACTCGCGCATGTCAGCGAGGTAAAGATCACCGAAGCCGATGTGACTCAGACCGGGAATCCGTGCACGCGCTTGATCGAGGCAAGAGGTGAGTGCGGCTTCGTAGATTTCGTTCGGCGCTGGCCAGTCAATGGCCATCTCGAAGAGCGGCAGTCCGAGCGCTTCGGCCTGTGCGCGCAACACGTCTGCGCGCACATCATGCATGGCCACGCGGTCGCTCGCGCGATCCAGCGTGGTCAGCAAACCCTCCACCTTCCAGTGCGGATCGACAAGCAGCCGATCCAGCGCCAACAGGCAATCCTTGCCGCCACTCCAAGCCAGCAGGAGTGGCGTGGCATTCATTCGATCAGGCAGAGCGTGAGGCGCGCTTGCGATCGTTTTCGGTCAGGTTTTTCTTGCGCAGGCGGATCGCTTTCGGGGTCACTTCAACAAGTTCGTCATCTTCGATGAACTCCAGCGCCTGCTCCAGCGACATCTTGATCGGCGGTGTCAGCTGGACCGTTTCATCCTTGCCGGCCGCACGCACATTGGTCATCTGCTTGGCGCGAAGGGCGTTGACCGTGAGGTCGTTGTCCTTGGAGTGAATACCGACCAGCTGGCCTTCGTAGATTTCGTCGCCTTCATTGATCAACAGACGACCGCGCTCCTGCAAGCTGATCAACGAATACGCCGGCGAGGGGCCTTGGCCATTCGAGATCATGACGCCGTTGGTGCGCTTGGCGATGGCACCTTCCGAGCGTGGACCGTAATGATCGAAAACATGGAACAACAAGCCGGTACCTGCGGTGATGGTGCGGAATTCGGTCTGGAAACCGATCAGGCCGCGGGCCGGAATCATGTATTCCAAACGCGCACGACCGCGACCGTCGAGTTCGATATTCGAGAGCTGGCCGCGGCGACTGCCGAGGCGCTCCATGACGCCACCCTGGAACTGCTCATCGAGATCGACCACAAGCTGCTCGAACGGCTCCTGCATCTCACCGTCGATTTCCTTGATGATGACTTCGGGGCGCGAGACAGCAAGCTCATAGCCTTCACGGCGCATCGTCTCGATCAGCACCGACAGGTGCAGCTCGCCACGACCAGACACCTTGAACTTGTCCGGATCTTCGGTCTCCTCGCACTTCATCGCGACATTGTGCAGAGTTTCACGCAACAGGCGTTCGCGGATCTGGCGACTGGTCAGGAACTTGCCACCACTGTGTTCCTTGACTCCGGCGAACGGCGAGTTGTTGACCTGAAAGGTCATGCTGATGGTCGGCTCGTCGACGTGCAGCACCGGCAGCTGCTCGGGCGCGTCAGGCGCGCAGATCGTGTCGGAAATACTCAGCGACTCAATGCCGTTGATCGCGATGATGTCGCCGGCTTCGGCTTCGGCCACTTCGCGGCGCTCAAGACCCATGAAGCCGAGCACCTGCAACACTTTCGCATTGCGCTTTTTGCCATCCTTGTCGACCACGACCACGGGCATGTTGGTACGCACCTTGCCGCGCTGGATACGGCCAATGCCGATCAGGCCGACATAGTTGCTGTAGTCGAGCTGGCTGACGCGCATCTGGAACGGACCTTCCGGATCAACATCCGGCGGCGACACGTGTTTCATGATCGCTTCGTAGAGCGGAGTCATGTCGCCTGAGCGCACATCCGAATCGAGACCGGCATAGCCGTGCAGGGCCGAGGCGTAGACCACCGGGAAGTCGAGTTGTTCATCGGTCGCACCGAGGCGGTCAAACAAATCGAACGTGGCATTCAAAACCCAATCCGGACGTGCGCCCGGGCGATCGACCTTGTTGATCACGACGATCGGCTTGAAGCCCATCTCGAAGGCTTTCTGGGTGACGAAGCGCGTCTGCGGCATCGGCCCGTCCATGGCATCGACCAGGATCAGCACGGTGTCGACCATCGACAACACGCGCTCGACCTCGCCACCGAAGTCGGCATGGCCTGGGGTGTCGACGATGTTGATTCGGTTTTCGCGCCAGGTGATCGCGGTGTTCTTGGACAGGATCGTGATGCCACGTTCCTTTTCCTGATCGTTTGAATCCATCACGCGCTCGGCGAGCACGGTACGCTCGCTGAAAGTGCCGGATTGCTTGAGCAGGCAGTCGACCAAGGTGGTCTTGCCATGATCAACGTGCGCGACGATCGCGATATTACGGAGGTTTTCAATAGACATGAGAAATACCGGGCGACCTCGTTATGGGCCGTCGCTGGGGAGGAATGTGGGTGCCATCAGAGACATGACAGCCGCCTATTATGCCCGGATTTTATTACCGGCGCTTGAAAATCGTCGGTTCCCGGCTAATGATGTTGCGATGCAGCAATCAAACGGATGAAACGTTTCTTTGTTTGCTCCGGTCCATCACCGTTCGAGCACCTCTTGGTGCAAGTCAGATTCCCTGTACGATCACGCTGTGCGCCTTGCCCTCGCCCTGCTGACCACGTTCTGCCTGCTCTTTCAGCAGGTAGCTGTTGCCGCGTCGGCGTGTTTCATGGACTCGGCGCCGATGAGTGCGTTGTCGATGCCCGAACATTGCGTCGGCATGGACATGGCGAAGGATTCGCCAATGCTGTGCAAGAGTCACTGCGCGCCCGATCTGGTCGTCGTACCCGACACCCGGTGGCCGCCGGTGCATTTCGTGGCGATGCTGCCGCCGCCGCTTGATCTGTTTTTTGTCCAGGACTTTCCCGATCCGGGTATGCCGGCGATCACGCCGGTGCATCGGTCCGATCCACCTCCGCGGCTGCGTTACTGCCGCCTGCTGATCTAGGTCTCCACTGCAACTTTCGTCCGATTCCCTGAGCCTGGCTTCGGGGCGTCTTCGTGTTTGTGTGTGTGGAGTTGCCATGAATCTGTTCTGTGTTGATGCCGGTTGGTTTCGATCGAAGATCCAATGGGTAGTTTTTGCCGTTTCCGTAGGTGCGTTCGCAATCGCTGCCCGTGCAGCTGAAGTGGCTGGGCTTTCTATCGATGAAGCGCTTGCGTTGGCGGTCGCCCAAGCGCCGATGATTGAGGCACGTGATGCCGGTGTGGCAGCGGCATCCGAGGAAGTCGCGCGAGCGGCATCCTTGCCTGATCCGATGCTGACGTTCGGCGTACAGAACCTGCCGATTGCGGGAGCCGATGCGTTCTCGCTTAACGACGATCGCATGACCATGCGCCGTATCGGCGTGATCCAATCGCTGCCGTCGCGAGCCAAACGCGACGCGAGACGCGAATCGGCGCTGGCGTTGCAGTCGCAAGCCGATGCCCGAAAAGTCGCCAGTGTGCTGGAGGTCAAACGCGCTGTAGCCATCGCCTGGGTCGCGTTGTGGGCAGCCAGCCGCGAGCGCGTGCTGCTTGAGGAGCTGCGCGAACAAGATCGCTTGGCGGTTGCCGCAGCCAAGGCGCGATTGCGCGGTGGTGAAGGGTCGGCGAGCGATGCACTGACGGTGCGAGCGGTCGAACTCGAGCTCGGTAATCGTATCGACGACGCTGATGCTGAAATTGAACAGGCGCGCGTTGGCCTGTCGCGATGGATTCGCGATCAAGCCAATCACGATGTCGCTTCGCCTCCGGATTTTTCAGTCTTGCCGGAATCACAAGCGGATCTGCTCGATCATCTCGATCAGCAAGCGCCGTTGCTGGTCTGGGATGCGCGCGAAACCGCAGCCAATGCAGCGCTGGCGATGGCCAATGCCGAGAAGCGAGCCGACTGGAGTATTGGCGCAGGTTTTGCCAAACGCGGTGCGGGTGCCTCCAACGTGGTCTGGCTCGAAGTCGGTATCGGTCTGCCGGTGTTCACGGCGAATCGTCAGGATCGCGGCATCAATGCACGTCGTTCCGATCTGCAGGCGATTCGTGCCGAACGCGAGGATGCGCGCCTTGCGCAGTCCGAAATGGTGCAGAAACTATTCGCACAATGGTCGGCGCAGGGCCGCAAGGCGACTCGCTTCAGCGAATCGATCCTGCCGCTTTCGCATGACCGCAGTGCGACCGCGCTTGCAGCGTATTCGGGTGGTGCGCCCTTGGGCGATTGGCTCAATGCGCAGCGCGATGAAATCAACACCCGCATCGACTACGCGCGATTGCTCGGCGAATGGGGTCGGAGCTGGGCCGAACTGGCCTTCCTGGTTGCTGAGGAGAATGCGCGATGAACACGAAAATCCTCCAGAACATTTCGATCCTGGTTGCGCTCGTTGTGACGGCCGTATCCGCCTATTGGTTGGGCGCACGCGCGCGGCCACCAGCCGCACCTCACGGCGAATCCACGCCTGCAGAGACAGCGGCGCTGTATTGGTATGACCCCATGGTCCCGGATCAGCATTTCGACAAGCCCGGCAAATCACCTTTCATGGACATGCAGCTGGTGCCGAAATTTGCCAACGCTGATGAGTCGTCCGTCATCCGCGTTTCTTCGGCAGCGCGGCAGAATCTTGGTGTGCGCACGGCCATCGTCGAAACCGGAACGCTGGAATCGTCGCTGCGCGTACCCGGCAGTATTCTCTGGAATCAACGCGACGCATACGAGATCAGTGCGCGTGTGGACGGTGTGGTCGAAAAACTCTATGTGCGCGCCACTTACGATCGTGTGCGCAAGGGTCAGGCGCTGGCTGAAATTATCGCGCCTGCCTGGAATGCGGCGGCGCAGGAATATCTCGCGCTTGAAGGACTGGAGTCGACCGATGCGCGTGCGTTGCGTGAAGCAGCACGCAATCGACTGCGTGTGCTCGGCATGGATGCTTCGCAAATCGCCGGCCTCCGTCAGGGCAGCTCGGGCATTGTCTTGCGTGCACCCGCCGATGGCGTGGTCACCGCGTTGGCGATTCGCGAAGGTCAGCGAGTGCAAACAGGAATGCCACTGATGACGATCAACGGCCTCGATACGGTGTGGGCCGAAGCGGCGATTCCGCAAGCGCAGTCGATCGGCATTCGGCCTGACATGACGGTCGATGCGCGCACCAGCGCATTTCCGGGTGAAGTGTTCGCTGGCAAGGTCGAGTCGCTGCTCGCCGATGTCAGCATGGGCACGCGAACCCAGCGCGCACGCATCGTGCTCGATAACCTTGATTATCGGCTCGCGCCGGGCATGTTTGTCGACCTGCAGTTCACCGCGACAACCAACGCTGCGCATCCGTTGATCCCGGACAGCGCCCTGATCGCTACCGGCAACGATGCACGCGTGATTGTCGAATCGAAGTCGGGCGGCTTTTCGCCGGTGCGCGTAGTCACCGGACGCTCGTCGGCGGGTCAAACCGAAATCCTTGAAGGCCTCAAAGGCGGTGAACGCATCGTCGTCAGCGGCCAGTTCCTGATCGATTCCGAAGCGAGTCTGTCGGGCATGCTGGATCGTCTGGCAGAACCTCAAGCCATGCCGCCGATGCAGCACGATGCGCATGACGGTCATGCGATGCCCATCGATCATGACGAGCCTTCAGGCCATCCTGTGCCGCTCGAAAACGACCCACATGCCGGCCACGACATGCATGAGGGTGATGCAATGCCCGATCCCAAGGCCAAGGATCTGCAGCCATGATCCTGCGCCTGATCCAATGGTCGATCGGCAATCGGTTCCTGGTTCTGCTCGGC
>JBBQTY010000030.1:0-27826 GCA_038234445.1 Lysobacterales bacterium | reverse complement strand
TCGCACGCCGTATGTGCTGATCTATGAGATCCACTGCGAGACGATCACAATTGCTCGCGTGTGGCATACCAGTCGTAGCGAATGAGAGCATTAAAAACCGGGTTCCATGGGAACCAATGGAAACTGATTTCAGTAATTTTCTGTCTCGTCTTGAATCTTAAATTACTGGTCACTATTGCGTAGATTCCGAACATGGCCCGACCTCTTCGCATCGAGTTTGCTGGCGCGTTGTATCACCTGACTTCGCGGGGTGATCGGCGCGAGGATATTTTTCTCGATGATGTCGATCGGGCGATATTTCTTGAGGTGCTGGCTGAGGTGTGTTCGCGGTTTCGTTGGGCTTGCCATGCGTATTGCCTGATGAGCAATCACTATCATCTGGTGATCGAGACGCGTGATTCGACGCTATCCCCCGGGATGCGCCAGTTGAATGGCGTTTTCACCCAGCGCTCCAACCGTCGGCATCATCGCGTCGGTCACGTGTTCCAAGGGCGCTACAAGGCGATCCTTGTCCAGAAAGAATCCTATCTGCTCGAATTGGCACGCTACGTCGTGTTGAACCCAGTGCGGGCGGGAATCGTGCGGTCGGCACGGGACTGGCCATGGAGCAGTTATCGCGCGACGGCCGGATGGTCGGATGTGCCGGAATGGCTCGCTGTCGATTGGTTGCTGTCCGCTTTCGGTGCTCGGCGCAAAGCCACGATGGAGGGCTACCGTCGTTTTGTCAGCGAGGGCAAAAACGCGGTGTCTCCGTGGGCCGACTTGAAGCGGCAGGTCTATCTCGGTGATGAAGCTTTCGTCGATGCGATGCTCGCCAAGCTGGACGACGATGCGCCACTGGAAGACATCATCACGGCGCACCATCGACCACCGCCGAAGCCGTTGGAACATTACGGGAAACTGCACCGCAACCGTAACGAAGCCATTGCCGCGGCCTACGCTAGCGGCGGTTACAGCATGAAGGCTGTTGGCGATCACTTTGGACTGGGCTACTCGATGGTCAGCCGAATCATCCGAAACGCGGGGAGTCTGCCCAAAGATATCGGTCAGAAGAAAGCGAGCAGGTCTTGAGAAAAGACAGCCGATTCTTCAGGTGATCGCGCGGCCACTCAAAAACAATCAATCGTGCGTTCTTCGAGGCCGTTGGCATTGGCCACGTGGGATCGCCAGTTGAAATCATTGGCCGAAGCCCTGGCGTAGTCGATCCAGTAAACCGGGAGCTCCTCGGTGCGCTGGATCAGTTGCGGGTTGAATCCCATCGCGGCGATGTCGGCCTTACGCCGCTCGGCATTGGCCTGTTCGCGGAACAGACCGAGCGAAATCGTGTTGAGCTGTTCGCCGGCGGTGACAACGTAGTAGTCACGTATGCCTTTTTCCGAAAGTTGTCGGGCGACGCCAAGCGCATCCTCACGCGATTTCATCGCGGCCAGGAAGACCCAGAAGCCACGCGACTGCGTGGCACTTTCGTCGCGATACTGGATTCGCTTGACCAGCGGCGTTAGCGAGTTAAGCGTTGCGCGCATGTCGGATTGGGTCTGGAACGGGCCGATCGAGCGGCAAATATCGGTACCGCTCGCTTGCACCCCGCCTTCAGCCGATGAGCCCGAAGCGTGTGCGACTACGCTCGAACCATCGCGCTCGGACAATAGCTCAAGCTTGGGCACGCCAGGATCAGTGGCCGGACGCACGGCCACGACTTGGTGCGGCGCGAATGCAATCCAGCACGCGCCACCGATATTCAGTGCCAACAGCAGAAGGAACAGGACTCTCGGGAACATCCGGA
This sequence comes from Lysobacterales bacterium, assembly GCA_038234445.1. Classification (GTDB taxonomy): domain Bacteria; phylum Pseudomonadota; class Gammaproteobacteria; order Xanthomonadales; family Rhodanobacteraceae; genus Dokdonella. Next base: position 26,043 of record JBBQTY010000030.1, on the reverse strand, counting down.
CTCGGTGGAATTGCGAAAGGGGTTGTCGCCAGCCGAGGATTCTAGCCCGAACGCACGCTCTCGACGTTGATTGCGTCGATCTATTGTCCGGCGCGTTCCGACCACAGGGCTAATCCGTGTAAAACCAGATCGCGACCGCGCTCGATATCGGGAATCAAGCGCAAGCACTCATCAAGTCCACCGCCATCACCGACTATCGCGACCGGCCCTCCGATGCGCGCGGCGACAGTCGCTCGAAAGCGCTCGATCAAGGCGACGCTCGACAGCAGGCAGCCAGACCAGGCGGCATCGGCTGTATTCGTCGCGATTTCGATAAGCGCGCCTTCCTGTTCACCAACCCGAGCCGTACCTTTTCCGAGCGCGCTGCGCATCAGGGCGGGTGATGGTGCGATCAAGCCGCCGCGATGCTCGCCCTCGGCCGTCAGTGCGTCAAGCGTCAGCGCAGTGCCGCAGCTGAGCAGAATCTGCGCCCGCGGATTCGCTGCGTGGATGGCGGCCATGGCAAGAAATCGATCGACACCGAGCCGCGCGGGCTTGGCGTACGCATTGCGAATACCGATCGCCTCGGTTGGACTTCGCACAAACTCGATGGGGCAATTGAAATGCGCGGTAGCCAGTTTCCCAAGTTCGTCTTCGCGTTCTGCACTGACAACACTGGAAACGAGAATCGCCTGAGGCTCACCGAGTGCGGTCCAGTTGTTGCTGAGTGCGGCGGCGAGCGACGTATCCGCATGGGCAAAAACGCCGCCGAATGAACGCCGAGCGTTTTCCCAAACTGCCCATTTCAATCGCGTATTGCCGAAATCGATAAGCAGCTTCATGGCGACGCTCCGTTGATCGTTCGCACACTCACCTCGCCACTATCCACAGGTATTTCTCCGTCCGCAGTGTGCACCCGCAGGCGGCCTGATTGATCGACTCCTGCGGCTACGCCTTCACGTTGATCGCGATCATGGAGGATGCGGACTTGCTGCCCCATCAACGCATCGTACTGCTCAAACTCATCGACAAATGGCGCGAAACCCGACGCCGCGAACTGGTCGAGGACGTCAAGCACACTTCCAAGCACACCGCCCGCCAACTGGTTGCGATCGAGCGACTGGGTGGAAATCGATGCCACGTCGATCCAAGGCTGGTCGATGCGTTCGCTCGCCTGCGAATCGAGATGGATATTGATGCCGATCCCGATCACCGCATGGCAGGGACCGAGCGAATCGCCACCAAGCTCTATGAGGATGCCGGCGAGTTTCCTGTCTTGCGCCTGGATGTCGTTCGGCCACTTGATGCGCAACCCGGCAACGCCGAGATCGGCAAGTCCGCGCACTACACCGATGCCGACCGCAAGGCTGAGCCCGGCCAGCGACGCCATGCTTGATTCAAATCGCCGCAATATGGAAAAAGCAAGTCCACCGCCCAAAGGCATATGCCACGAACGTCCACGCCGGCCACGACCTGCGCTTTGCAATTCGGAAAAACAGACCGCGAGAGTTACCTTTTGCGACGGCGCAAGACGCAGCATCTCGCTGTTGGTCGAATCGATCTGCCAGCGCACGTCGATTGGACAAATGCGATCGGGATATCGCGCACACATGGCGGCGCTGATGCATTTCGCGTCAAGTAGGTCGATCGAGCGGTTCAAACGATACCCTTCCCCCGCCTGCGCCGTGATCGGCACTCCAAACGAACGCAGCTGCTCAATCTGTTTCCAGATCGCGGCGCGGGTCACGCCAAATCGTTGCGCCAGCGCGTTGCCAGAACTCGCGGGCTCATCAGCCAGCGCCGTCAGCAGCGCGCGTGAATCAATACTCACGATTTTCCGCCGACGCTGATGCGCGGCTCCTGGTTTCGCCAGAGACGCATGAGGTTGCCGCGATGGGTGAAGACAATCAGCGCAGCAATCGCGACCGAAAAAGCGAGCAAGACGGCCGCATACGGATGTCCAAACCAGCCTGCGGCAATGACGAACAGTGGAAACGACAGTCCTGCCAGGATCGTCGCAAGACCGACGTATCGCGTCAGCGTGACCACCGCGATCCAGACCAGGAACATTGCTGCGGCCAACATCGGCGCCATGACCAGCACGGCACCGACCGTCGTACCCGCACCCTTGCCGCCGCGGAATCCGAAAAACACCGGCCAGCAATGACCGATCACGGCAACGAACGAGCACGCGGCGGCCTGACTCATCGGATCGAAAGAGGCCGTGGTGATGCCGAATGGAGCCCAGAGACCGAGCATGGCGGCCAGTGCGCCCTTGCCGACATCGATCAACACAACCAGCAGGGCGAATCGCCAACCGGCGACACGCAGCGCGTTGGTTCCGCCCGCATTGCCGCTGCCGGATTTACGAATATCGATCCCGCGCAGGCGGCCAAGCAAGAGGCTTCCTGATAGTGAACCCAGCAAAATCGCAACGACCAGCTTGGCGAAAAGGATCGCCATGATTTCCCCCATTACATTCGCGCCCCCGCGCTCAATCCATCATGACATCCCTTCGACCCATCGGCAGCAACGAGACGACAATGGCTCCCGACCCTGCATGCGCACCGATGGCGCTTCCCGCCTCCAGAAGTTCAGCACATTCGATGCCCGGCATCTGACTGATCAAGGCTTCGCGCACGAGGGCACCCTCGCAAGCGTTGTCGCAATGCATGACTTGCGCGCGCCAGCTCCCCTTGTGATCGATCGAACGCAGGATTTTCGCGACGAAGCGCTTTGTGAGGTCGCGATGATTGCGCATGACGCCAAAAATGTGGATGCGTCCATCGCCACCGCCCATGCGAATCATCGGCACCAGTCCGAGCCAGCGTGTGATCGGCAATGCCCAGGCTGGAATCCGCCCACCGCGAATGGCTGAGGTCAGATCGCGGACATAGGCGAAGGTGCGGGTCTGCTCGCGCAAGTCGTGCAATTGCTGCTCGATCGTTGTCGCGTCCACGCCCGCTGCGGCGCGCTCGGCGGCGTAAACCGCGAGCAGGCCTTGGCCGCCGGAAACATTTGAGCTATCGATGACTTTGACGCGCCCACCCAGCGCCATGCTGGCCGCTTCGCCTGTTTGCAGCGTTCCCGAGATCGCGCGCGATACGCCAACGTAGAGGACTTCCTCATGATGGCTGAGAAGGAACTCGAACAGCCGACGAAAATCGCCAGCGGGAGGCTGCGAGGTGCGCACCGTATGTTCACTTTCACGCAACAACGTATAGAAAGCATCTGAGGACAGGGAAACCTTGTCGATGAAATCCTCGGCACCGACACTGATGCGCACAGGTACCACGTGCAAGGGCAATGATTCGAGTGCCGCGGGAGGAATATCGGCGGCCGAGTCGACGACGACCACCACCTTGCCGATGCGATGCGTGGCGCGTTGTTGCGCCTGCATGTCATCGGCCTTGCGTGCGCGCACCTCGCCAAAACGCGACAACGCATCGAACAACAGACCTGGCTCGTCGACATGCATGTGAACGCGCAATTTTTCGCGGGTGCCGGCGACGACAAGACTGGAACCATCGAGTTGATCGAGCACCTTGCGCACCTCGGCGCGATCAATCGCAGCAGCCGAAAGTACGCATTCGGTACACCAGCGATGCCCTGATTCCGATTCGATGGTACTGCCGATCATTACACCGTCATCAGCAGCCACGGCATCGGGGATATTTCGCATCGCCGCCCGACCGCGCGTGATGTAGTCATCAATTCCTTCGAGCAGATGCAAAAAGCCTTGTGCGCCGGCATCGACGACACCTGCTTTGCGCAATACGGCAAGTTGATTCGGCGTGTTTGCCAAGGCCACGCGGCTCGCCTCGAGCGCGCGCGCGAAGGCAATCCGAAGATCCCCTGCGCCTTGGTCGCAAGCTTGTCGCAGCGCCGCGGCAAACGCGCTGATCACTGACAACATCGTGCCTTCGCGCGGATCGGCGATCGCCATTCGCGCCTGGCTTGCACCGAGATCCGCCGCGGTGGCCAGTGTGCACACGGCCAAGCGCGATTGTCCCGCCAATTGCTCGCCGAAACCTTGCAGGAACTGCGCAAGAATCGCGCCCGAGTTGCCTCTTGCGCCATCGATCGCCTCGCTCGCCATGCACTCGAACAGCATGCCAACGTGACGGCCGCGCACGCGGTTCAACGCCTCGCGAACGCTGGCCAGAGTGAAACCAAGATTACTGCCCGTATCACCATCGGGAACCGGAAACACATTGATCCGATTGAGCAGGTCGCGCTCCGAAAGCACTCGGCCGATACCCGCGATGAGGGCCTGCTTGAGGACGCGAGCGTCGGTATCCGTATGGGGTTTTGGTGCCATCAGATGTCGGGGCGTTGGCGACGGTCATCGGAGTCTAACCCGAACTTTTCCGCAGGTGGCAGCTGCCTTCACGGCCCACATCGAATGCGCTTGCACGGCAACCAGCACGGCAACGCTGGTTCGTTCAAAACGCCAGCTCACGCAAGTAAACAACCTTGTCTGAATGTTCGACGATCGCGGACACTTTGATTGTCCGCGAGTGTCCGCAGTCGTCCAGCGGACAGATCGCGGGCCATGATCCGCAATGCTAATTGACTGAAATAGATGAATTTATCTTCGTTGGCATGATAGGTGCTGTTACTTTCGGACTAGCACGCGGTTGGATCGTCCGGCAATTCCCCGGATACCCGCATGGCTGGTCTCGGGATTGGGAAAGTGGGACTATCTCCCGCTTCTGCAGGCCCGGTTCAGCGCAACAATCCGGAGACGACGCATGACCCCGCGATCCATCAGTCTTGTTCTGACCAGTCTCACGACCTTGCTGTTCGCCACAGCTGTTGTCGCGGGCGAGGTTTCAATGGACGTCCGTGGTCTTTCGGCTGACAGCGAGCAACCGCCTTGCCCTAGCCGCGCGCCCGCAAACGAGTCAAACCCGGTTGACGTCGACAGCGTCAAGACAGTATCGGAATCAAATAACCGCTCTAAATGGAACCTAGAGACGCCCGGACATCAAACGCTGATCAGTGATGCAACTGAGGCGGCGACAAGCACGTCGTCATCTGCTGGCGGCGCCGCGAGCAACGCCATCGCAGCTCCGGTCAAATCCCGAAATCGCTGGCAATTCCTGGTCCCTGGCGCGATCAAATAGGCAGCGACTGGGCGACTACCGTTGCCGCCATACAAGCGATGCATGACGGTCGGTAGCCGGATCGGCGTCGACACAGCGTTTGGTGCGAGTTCTGTCGATGACTTTTCTCTCTGCGAATGGGTAACTTGCGCAGTGCGCAGGCCTGCTTGATCGTTGACCGGAACACAAACCCGCGAGATCGCTTTCCGCGCTGGCCTGAGCAGTCAAACTGCGTTCGCATGCAAGGAATATTGGCGGTAGAAACTTCGGATAACGAAATCGCGCTATCGCCATAGGCTGCGGTTACCGAAGGGTGCGCATAGCGGGCCTATTGAAGTCCGACGAGAGGCGCAGGCTATGGACGATAGCGCAATTGCAGTCCGAAGATTTCTGCCGCCCAGACTCCTAGCCAGTACACTAGCGGATTGCCTTCAATACAAGCCTTTGACAATGCTTTCAGCGAAACGCTGCCACCGATCTGCAATTGCCGCTCTGTTCGCGACACTGCTCGCCCCAAGTCTCGTGCTGGCTTGTCAGGGCCAGCTCGATATCCAGATCGAACATTCCGGAATCTACGCCCTAAACCAAGCTGAAATCGTCGCGAAACAACCCGGCCTTGCCGATTGCGCCAGCGCCGAACTCAGCCTGACCAATCGGGGCGTTGAGGTGCCAATCCGTGTGCTCGATGGGAGCGATGGTAAATTCGATGCTGGCGACCGCATTGAATGGCTAGGCCAGCAATTGCACGGCCCGATGAGCTGGTTCGACAACTACAGCATCACCAATGCCTATCAACTTTCCGCCTCTGCCGGCGCGCACGCGCGCATGCGCGATGAATCGGCGGGATCGGAGCGCGGACAGGCAAAGTTGTTTCGAAACCTGCATCTTGAGCAGGAAAACATGATGATCCGGCTCGACCAGCAACAGCAGAAGCCGGGGCAAGAGCCCGATGTATGGCAATGGGTCAAGCTGACCCAAGCGGATCCTGCTCCTTTCTCTACCGAATTTGATTTGCCGGATCTTGCTGAAAGCGGCAGCGACGTCGCGATCGGGATCAGCTTTCGCGGCATCTCGAACATCCTCGCGCCCTTGAAGGAACGCGATCATCGGCCCGATGATCATATTGTCGACATTCGCATCAATGGGCATCTGATCAAAAGTCTGTCTTGGAATGGCCGCGACGAGTTCGAGCAGAAACTTTCTGTTCCACTCAAGGATTTGAAGGAACGATCGAATCAGCTCGTACTTTCGATTCCGCAACGCCCGCTGCCCTGGAATGAAAGCCAGATCGCGATCGATGTGGTCATGTTCAACTGGATTGAACTTGGCTATCCGTTGCAGTCCCGATTGGGCACGGATGCGTTGCCACTGCAGGCCGCGGAACGGTTGCCGATCGAGCTCGACTGGCGCGGCAGCGGCGAAGCTCCGGCCCTGATCGGCGATGACGGCGTGCGGCGGCCCGCGTTCGCGGCGGACGGTCGCAGGGTCCGCTACGCGGCGGCACAACCGGGCGTGACGCTCTATCCGGCAGCAACTACCCTGTCGCCGGTATCGTCGCGCGCGACAAGCGCCGTCGATTGGCGCGCGCCCGCCCAAGGTTTCGACTATTTGATCGTCAGCCACGCGAGCTTGATCGATGCGGTGCGACCGCTCGCCGAATTCCACGAAAAACGCGGTATGAAAGTCGCGCTCATCGATATCGCTGACGTCTACGATGAATTCAATCACGGCATCACTCATCCGCAGGCAGTGCGCAACCTGGTTGCCTACGCAAAAAAGAACTGGCCGCAACCGCGGCCCCGTTTTTTGTTGCTTGTCGGTGACGCGAGTTTCGACATTCGCAATGACACCTACAACGACCTGGCCTACGCAAAATTCGCGAACAGTCCGCAGGAACTCGTGCCCGGTCATTTCTCGGGCATCCCGGCGACCTCGTATGACAGCGGCGCAAAGCGCATGGCTGGTCGCAACCTGATACCGACCTGGCAATATCCCTCTGCCGAGGGACAATCGGCCAGCGACAACTGGTTTGGCGCCATTGATGAGGGTGACTATCACCCGGTAGTCGCAGTCGGGCGTTTCCCGGTCGTCGAGCCTGCCGAAGTTACTGCCATCGTCAACAAGACGATCGACTACCTGAGCAAGCCACGCGCTGGCGCCTGGCGCCGTGATGTGATGTTCATCACCGATGAATCGTTGTATTTCAAGAAGGCATCCGACCAGATCGCGGGCAGTATCAGCAAGCAGGGATTTCTTGCCGACAAGATTTATGCAAGCCCTGATGAGGCGGACAATCTGGCCCACCAGAGTGCGATCAAGGACGGCCTCAACGAAGGCCAGCTTCTGGTTCATTTTATCGGCCACGGCGGACGCTACATCTGGCGTACCGGTCCGCCCGACTTGCGCAAGAACCATGACCTTTTCACGCTCGAGGACGTCAGTGAACTCAACAACAGCGGCCGATTGCCCATGGTCCTGTCGATGACCTGCTACTCCGCGCCGTTCGACAATCCAACTGAAGATTCGATTGGCGAACGCTTTCTGCGCGAGGCTGACAAGGGCGCAATCGCGGTGTTTGCCGCATCTTGGCGCAACTCTCCATCGACCAGATTCAGCGAAAGCCTGGTCAAGGAATTGCTTGTTCCGGGCGCGACAATCGGCGAAGGCATTGTGCGCGCGAAAAAGAGTATTGAGGATAGAACGTTAGTGGAGATGTACAACTTGCTCGGAGACCCGGCAGTTGTGCTCGAGCGTCCACGCGGGGTCGCGAAAGTCCAGATCAGTTCGGACCGCTGGAATCCGGAGCTGCTTGTCGCATTGCCGGATCCCAATTTCACGGGCACGATTGCGGTGAACTGGCTTGATGAAAACGGAACATCACTCGGCGTATCGAATTTTCAGTCCAAAACTGCCGTGCTTCGCGTGCCGATCGCCCGCTTTGGCACTGGTGTTGTCGCACAATACGCCAGCGTCTACGCAAACGATCCAAGAAGCGGTCACGATGCAGTTGGCAATCTAAAGATCGATGTCAGGACGGCAGTCAGCGCCTCTGCGTTTCGATGGCCCGACTGGTTTCGCCCAAAAAGCAAACCACAGGCAGAAGATACTTTGTTGCACAATGGTTTTGAAACCACGACGCAAGCTGAGTCCGTCGTCAGCGGCAGTCGCTGAATATGGCGCGCGTTGGCTCATATATCGAGTTGGCCCGGCCCGGCCAGTGGATCAAGAACGGCTTCGTTTTGCTGCCATTATTCTTCGCCCATGCAATGCTCGACCCAGTCGCTCTGCGTGGTGCGTTGATCGCGACGGCTTCGTTTTGCCTCGCCGCATCTGCGGTCTACGCCTTCAACGACACGCGTGATGCGGTGCGCGATCGCGCGCATCCGGACAAGCGCCTGCGGCCAGTCGCACGCGGCGCAATTGCGCCCGAGTCAGCTCGCAATTTTTCGATCCTGCTTTGCCTCTTCGGATTGATCCTGGCGTTCACCGTCAGCGTTGACGTTGCATTGGTGATTGCCATCTACCTTGTCATGCAACTGGCCTATTCGCTTGGCCTCAAGCGCATCGCCTATCTTGATGTGCTCATGGTGGCGAGCGGATTCGCTCTGCGCATTATCGCCGGAGGTCTGGCTGCGGCAGTTCCGCTGACGCCGTGGATTTTGGTCATGGGTTTTCTGCTCGCCTTGATGCTGGCGCTTGGCAAACGCCACGGCGATTTGGTTCACGTCAAGGATCCGGCCGCCCTCGCCGTGACCGGTTATGACCCGTTGACGATCGAATGGATGCTCGCCGGACTGGCGGGCGCCGTGCTCGTCGCTTACGTTTTCTACACGATTTCACCCGAGGTCGTAATACGCCACGGTCACCGGGCGCTGGCGTTGTCGACACCGTGGGTGGCGCTTGGCGTTCTGCGATACATCTTTCTCGTTTTTCGTCGCGGTGCGGGCGGTGATCCGAGCCAACTGGCCGTGCGCGATCCGGTGCTCGCAAGCGCGACGCTTGGATGGCTGGCGACGTTGAGCTTTATCCTCTACCACTGATTGCCCATCCGGTCGCCAATGCGGCGACAATGGGGGATCCCTGAAACCACGGAAGCAGTGTGCCGGCATTCGCCTACCAGGCCCTCGACAACAGCGGCAAGACCCAGCGCGGCGTGCTCCAGGGCGATACTGCGCGCGCCGTTCGCGGCATGCTGCGCGACCGCGGTCTCAATCCACTCGCTGTCGACGAAGTGGCCGAAGACCGCAAGGGCGCGTCGCCGTTCTCACGCAGTGGCCTGTCGGCAACCCAGTTGGCGCTGTTGACCCGCCAACTGTCGACCTTGGTTGGCGCTGACTTGCCGATTGATGAAGCCTTGGCTGCTCTTTCGGAGCAAGACGACAACGAACGCCAACGTGCGTTGACCGTCGCCCTGCGCTCGCGCGTCATGGAAGGCGCCAGTCTGGCTCAGGCGATGGCGGATTTTCCCGACAGCTTCCCTGAAATTTTTCGCGCCACCGTAGCGGCGGGCGAGCAATCCGGCCATCTCGCGCGCGTGCTCGACAAGCTCGCCGACTACGCCGAAGCACGCGACGCCTTGCGCCAGACGTTGCTAGCCGCGCTAACCTATCCGTTGCTGTTGACCGTTGTCGCGATTGCGGTTGTCGCCGGTTTGCTGGCCTGGGTCGTGCCGCAGATCATCGGTGTGTTCGAGAACATGCATCAGACCCTGCCGTTGGCCACACGGGCGCTGATGTGGCTGTCCGATTTCCTGCGCCAGTGGGCATGGTTGTTGACCAGCTTGATCGTCCTCGCGGTAATCGGCGTGCGTCTGGCGCTGCGCCGCGAACCGATCCGCTATCGCTGGCATCGATTCCTCCTTAGTCTGCCGCTGATCGGTCGATTGACGCGTGCCGCAAATACCACTCGCGCTGCGCGCACGTTGGCCTTGCTCGCGGGCTCTGCGGTGCCGTTACTCGATGCGCTGGCGATTGCGGCGCAAGTAGTTCCCAATCTGCCGATGCGTGAATCGTTGCGTCAAGCCGCTTTCAAGGTGCGCGAGGGCAGTGGCTTTGCCCGCGCGCTGTCGGAGAGCAAGCAGTTTCCGCCGGTCGCTCTGCGTCTGATCGCCAGCGGCGAACGCTCCGGCGAACTGCCACGCATGCTGGAGGAAGCTGCCGCCCAGCAACAACGCGATCTCGATCGCTGGCTCGGCGTGCTCTCGGCAACGCTCGGCCCTGCGGTTATCCTGCTGGTCGGCGCGATGGTCCTGTTTATCGTCCTCGCAATCCTGCTGCCGATTTTCGATTTGAATCAGATGGTGAAGTAGCGATGGGATTCGAGATTCGGGATTGGGGATTCGTAAGATCCGCTACTGAAGTTGCGGTACATCCGCTTTTGCGAATCCCAAATCCCAAATCCCGAATCCCTCTCAAGCCATGATCCACTTCGACAATGTCAGCAAACGCTATGCCGGAGGACATGAGGCGCTCAACGGCCTCAGTTTCGAAGTGGCTGCGGGGGAAATGGTTTTCGTGACGGGGCATTCCGGCGCGGGCAAGACCACGCTACTCAAGTTGCTCGGTCTGATCGAACGCCCGACGCGCGGCGAGATTGTGGTCAACGGCGCGCCATTGGCTCGCGTTCGCCAGCGCGCAATTCCGCAAGTACGTCGCGGGATTGGCATGGTCTTCCAGAATCATAGATTGCTGATGGATCGCAACGTTTTCGACAATGTCGCGCTGCCGTTGACGATCGCGGGCGCGGGCGCCGAGGAAACCGCAAAACGGGTGCGCGCATCACTCGACAAGGTCGGACTGCTCGACAAGGAACGCGCAGCACCTGCCACGCTCTCTACCGGTGAACAGCAACGGGTGGGTATTGCCCGCGCTCTGGTAGGCAAACCGCCGTTGATCATCGCCGATGAGCCAACCGGTAATCTCGATCCGCAGCTGTCGGTTGAAATCATGAACCTGTTTGCCGAATTCCAGAGGGTCGGAACGACCGTGCTGATCGCCAGCCACGATCTGCATTTGATCCGCCACCTGAGCAAGCGCGTTCTTGTGCTCGATCACGGTCGGTTGATCGACGACTTCCGGCCCCAGGCAAACTGATGGCAAAGCCGAGCAAGCCACCGAATCGTCTGCGCGAAGCCGCAGCGGCAAACCAGAACGTGCCGCGTGACCGTCGTTCTTTGCGTACGCGCTGGAATGCCTGGACACGCCAGCATCGGCAGAGTTTTCGCGCAAGCCTGAGCCGATTGATGGCGCGCCCCTGGTCGACCGGGTTGACCATTCTGGTCATGGGCATTGCTCTGGCGCTACCGCTGCTGCTGTTCGTCCTGCTCGACAATGCGCGTGCGCTTTCCGGTGGTTTGCGCGAGGCGCGCGAATTCACCGTGTTTCTCGATACCAAACAAGACGCAGCAGGCGCTCAGCGCTTTGCCGATGAGCTAGGCAAGCGTGCGGACGTTCTGGATGTGACCTTGCGCACTCCCGAACAGGGACTCGCTGAATTTCGTCAGCTCTCCGGATTCTCCGAGGCGCTCGACGTGCTCGATGACAATCCGCTGCCCAGCGTGATCGTGATCACTCCGCGGCTTGATACCAGCGTCGTTGAACCGCCCTTGCTGGCCGAGCTCAAGGCTGACGCCCGCGTGGACATGGTCCAGTATGACGCCGAGTGGCGAAAGCGGCTGTCGGCGATACTGGGCTTCGGAGAGCGCGCAATGCTTGCGCTGATGGTCTTGCTCGGGATGGCCACCCTGCTCGTCGTCGGCAATACCGTGCGCATGGATATCCAGGCTCGTGCAGAGGAGATCGCAGTCGTGCAATTGATGGGCGCCAGCGATGGGTTCGTGCGCCGACCATTTATTTATGCGGGATTCTGGTATGGCATCCTCGGCGGTGTTCTCGCCGTGCTCGCAGTTGCCTTGGTTGAACTTTCGGTTCGCGAGCCACTGCTTGAACTGCTGGCCAGCTACCAGAATCGTTTCAGCTTGCATGGTTTCGGCTGGCGCGATGCAATGATGGTAATTTCAGCCAGTGCGCTGCTCGGTTGGCTTGGTGCCTGGATCGTCAGCACACGTCATCTGTTCGCCGGACGACCCAAACATTAGACGTCAAACCTTCACTCCTCACCTATTCGCCGGATAATCGCAACGTTGAGCACCAAAACTGCACTGACCCGCCATATATCCTCCGACGAGCCGCGCGTTCTGGTCGTCGATGGATCACGCGTCGTGCGCCGGTTGATCGAGCAGATGTTGAAGGCTCATTTGCCGGGCGTGATCGTGCTCGCTTGCGAATCCGGTGCCGAGGCCCTTGCCCAGCTTGGCGAGGGCGTGGTCGATCTGGTCACCATGGCGCTGCGGCTGCCGGATATGGATGGCCTCGAACTGGCACGCCAAATCCGTGAAAGCTCGCCGCAGGCGTACATGCCGATCGTCGTGGTTTCCGGTGATGTCCAGGAACGCCTGGTCACACGCTCGCTGAGCGAAGATGTGACCGACTATTTCGACAAATCGCTTGGTTTCCAGGCCCTCGCCGAATTCATTCGCGGCTATGTGCAACCGACCGAATCAACCCCTGGCGAGGTTCTGTATGTCGAAGACAGTCGCGTGGTCGCTCTCGCTACCCGTCGCATGCTCGAAAAACATGGCCTGACCGTTCTCCATGTGATCAGTGTCGAGGATGCGCTGGCCATGCTCGAAACCGCGCAATCCATGGATCGCATTGGTGCCGACATCGTCCTCACCGACGTCAATCTCAAAGGCGAGCTGACTGGCGGCGATCTGCTAGAGCGCATCCGTCACCAACTCGGCTATGGCAAGGGTCATCTGCCGGTGATCGTGATGACGGGCGACGACAATCCAGATAATCAGGCGGCCTTGTTGCGCGCGGGCGCCAATGATCTCGTTGAAAAGCCCATCGAAGAACGACTGCTGGTCACCAAGTTGCTGTTCCAGCTGCGCGTCGGTCGGCATCTGCGTGGGCGGGTCGGCCAATCCCCGGGATGAGCGAGGATCGGCTGAAGCTCGAAGTGTCCTGGAAACAGCGCGTCGGTGCGGTCTTTGAGACGCCGCAGATGCAGGAACTCTCGACCTTTCTGCGCAACGAGAAAGCGGCCGGCAAAATAATCTATCCGCCGGGATCGCAGATATTTGCAGCGCTCGATTCAACTCCCTTTGATCGGGTAAAGGTGGTCATCCTCGGTCAGGATCCGTATCACGGCCCGGGCCAGGCACATGGTCTGTGCTTCTCGGTAGCGCCGGGCGTGCCTATTCCACCCTCGCTGCTCAACGTCTTCAAGGAAATTTCGCGCGATCTGAATTTGCCGCGGCCGCTCCATGGCTGCCTGAGTACCTGGGCCGAGCAAGGCGTGCTGCTGCTCAACAATGCGTTGACGGTCGAACATGCGATTGCCGGATCGCACAAGGACAAAGGTTGGGAATCGCTGACCGATGCCTGTATCAGTGTGCTCAACGAGGAACGCGAAGGGCTGGTTTTCCTGCTCTGGGGCAGTCACGCACAGGCCAAGGGGCGACTCATCGACAGCCGTCGCCACCTGATTCTCAAGGCGCCGCACCCTTCACCGTTGTCTGCCCATCGCGGCTTTCTTGGTTGCGGACATTTCTCTCGGGCCAACCGTTATCTTGAGGAAAATGGCCGAAGTGCGATCGATTGGAGCCTGCCAGAAACGCCTCCATCGGCACTTCGCTGAGCGCAACGCACAGGCGCATTGTTCACGCCTGATTGGCGGATTGCTTACACCGCGTTAATGGATTCCGCGCTACTATACCGGTCAGTTCAGTTATCGCCGGATGCCTGCTTGAAAAGCGGGAACTCCGGAGTCTTTTAGCACTCTCACCATGTGAGTGCTAAAATTGCATGATGAAAGAGGACACGAGCATGACCAACGCTGTTATTGCTGCCAACTTCCCGGTACCGAGCCCACTTGGCAGCCTGGATGCCTATATTTCCGCCGTCCACCGCGTGCCGATGCTGACCCCGGAAGACGAGCAAGCGCTGGCCCACGATTATCTCGACAATGAGAACGTTGAGTCCGCGCGGAAGATGGTCATGTCCCATCTGCGCTTTGTGGTTCATGTAGCTCGCGGCTACTCGGGTTATGGCCTGCAGATTGCCGACTTGATTCAGGAAGGCAATATCGGCCTGATGAAGGCGGTCAAGCGCTTCGATCCCGAACACGGTGTGCGCCTGGTATCGTTTGCGGTGCACTGGATCCGTGCCGAGATGCACGAGTTCATTCTGCGCAACTGGCGCATCGTCAAGGTCGCCACGACCAAGGCCCAACGCAAGTTGTTCTTCAACCTGCGCAAGTCAAAAAAGCGCCTCGGCTGGATGAATCATGAAGAGGTGAAGACCGTGGCTCGCGAGCTCGGTGTTCCGGCTGCGACGGTGCTTGAGATGGAGTCGCGTCTGAGCGGTCGCGACGTCGCCTTTGATGCGCCGACTGATGACGATGAGGATGCACGGCCATCACCGGTCATGTTCCTTGAGGATCATCAGAACGCCGACCCGTACATGAGAGTCGAAAGTGACTCGGAGGAAGAGTCCGCACTGGATACCTTGCATAGCGGCCTGGCCAAGCTTGACCAGCGTTCACGCGACATCATCCAGCGTCGCTGGCTGGTCGACGGCGAAAAGGCCACCTTGCAGGAACTGGCTGACGAGTACGGTGTATCCGCCGAGCGCATCCGTCAGGTCGAAGCAAATGCAATGAAGAAGATGCGCGGTTTGTTTGTGGCTTGACAGCCGAGATTTGGGATTCGAGATACGGGATTCGTAAAAGCGGATCCCGTTTTTTTTGATTCCCGAATTGCCTCTGACGCTGACCGTAAGCCAATCGAAGCGAAAAATCGCGTTTCCCGAATCCCGAATCCCCTCGCTCTATCCCATCTCAACGGGATCGATATCGATCGACCATCGCACCTTGCGTGAGCTTTTGAGAGCACGCAGTGCGGACAGCCAGTCGGGCAGGAATGCCTGCATATTGCTGCGATCTGTGGATTCGATGAGGACTTGCGCACGCTGAAAGCCGGCTCGACGCGGCATCGGCGCCGGTAACGGCCCATGCAAGTCTATGCCTTGAGTTGTCGGGTTGCGCGCAAGCTCAATGGCCGCGTGCAGGAATGCGGCGACCTCGACCGACTCCTTTGCTTCGGCGCGAAGCAACGAGAAACTTGCAAATGGCGGTAATTGCGCCGAACGGCGCTCGCTGAGCAATCCATCGGCAAGTCTCGGATAGCCCCCTTCGATCAACGCACGCAACAGCGGATGATCCGGGTGATGGGTCTGCAGGATCACCGAACCTGGTCGATCGGCCCTGCCCGCTCGACCGGCAACCTGCACGATCAACTGACCAAGTCGCTCGGCTGCGCGGAAATCGACGCTATACAAACCCTGATCAACGCCGGTGACAACCACCAGGGTCAGGTTGGCAAGATCATGTCCCTTGGCCAGCATCTGGGTGCCGACGAGGATCCTCGGGCCTGCAACATCGAGCTGATCGAAAATCGCATCCCGTCCGGATCGACTGCGCGTCGTGTCGCGGTCCACTCGCACCACCGGAATACCGGGAAACCGTTCCTGCAGGATCTCCTCGATACGCTCGGTGCCCTGCCCTTGCGGTGCCAGCGCCGTGCTCGCGCACTCCGGACATGCCGAAGGGATACGCTCCTCGGCGGCGCAATGATGGCAGCGTAGCCGCGCCGCGCCGCGATGCACGGTCAGTGGACGGTCGCAGCGTGAACACTGGGCACTCCAACCGCAGGCATGACAGAACAATACCGGCGCATAACCGCGTCGGTTGCGGAACACCAGTGCTTGCTCGCCACGCGCGACACACTCGCCGATGGCAGTCAGCGTTGAAATCGCCAGCCCTTGATCGAGACGTTTGCGACGCAGATCCATGACTTGCAATGAGGGAGGCCGGGCCACGCCTGCGCGCTGCGTCAGGCGCAACAACTGATAGCGATTCGATGCTGCATTGGCCAGGCTTTCAAGCGAAGGCGTCGCCGAACCCAGCAACAGCGGCACACCCAAGGATCGCGCGCGAACCACAGCGAGGTCGCGTGCGTGGTAGCGAAATCCATCTTGTTGCTTGTAGGAGAGATCGTGCTCCTCGTCGACGATGAGCAAGCCCGGATTCGGCAGTGGCACAAAGATCGCTGAGCGTGTACCGAGAATCACGCGCGCCTCGCCGCGCGCTGCCGACAGCCAGGCCATCGCGCGTTCGCGCTCGGACAAACCCGAGTGCAGGATCGCGATATCGAAACCGAGCCGCTCGCGAAAGCGCCGCGTGGTTTGCGGCGTCAAGGCGATCTCGGGAACCAGCACCAGCGCTTGGCGACCGTTGCGGATCACTTCGGCAATCGCCGAAAGATAGACCTCGGTCTTGCCGCTTCCGGTGACTCCATCGAGCAGAAACGGAGCGAACTCGTCCTTGCGCGCGACGATGGCGGCAACCGCATTCTGCTGCTCGACGTTCAATGCGGGCGCCGAGATCGCATGAGCGCTTTCATGCATGTGCGGCAGGCGAACTTCCTCGATCCATCCGCGCGTGCGCAGACTGCGGGCGCTGGTTCGCCATCCGGGCAGTTGTTGATCGAGTTTCGCCGTCGGCAACGGTCCGTTTTCAAGCAGTTTGATCAGGTCGCCAACGCGGCTGCCCCGACGCGGCGGAGAAGCCAGCTTTGATTGCTCGCCGAGCAAATTCAAACCGATGGCGGCGACGCCCGCTTCGGGGAGTTCGCGATCACTGCGCAGCAGCACCGGCAAAGCCGCGTCGAACACTTCGCCGATCGCATGCTGGTAGTAGCGCGCGGCCCATTGCAGCGTGGCGATCAACTCGGCGCTCAATAACGGATGCACGTCGAGAACGGCCGCAACCGGCTTGAGCTGATCATCTGCGACCTCGCTGCGATCCTCGCACCCCATGACGACGCCGACACGATCACGCCCGGAAAATGGCACAAGCACGCGACAGCCGACGGCGGGCTCGGCAAGCTCCGCGTCGAGGCGATAGTCAAACAGGCGAGGCAGCGGCACCGGGACCGCCACACGGACAATTCGCGGCATCCGCCGAGTGTAACCGCGTCGGCAAAATATCGATTCGTGACTTGGCGCACTTTCCTCAACGCAAACCGAGATTCTCTCCTCAAGTTACTGTCCGACAAAGGGAAAATCCCTTATCCACAGACGCTGTGGATAAGTCTGTGGATGACGCTCCGGCAAGGTGCCTCGCGGCACCATCCAAAGCGCCCGCTGTCACCTTGGCGAAACTTTGACCAGTGTTTTTTATTACATTTAAATCAACAACTTAACGCAGCACGCAAGCTCATCTTGACGATGCTCCGGCGCACTTTGGGGGATTCATGTCAATCACATGCGGCTGTGCAAAACTGTCTTGACAGGCGCAAAAAAACACGATTCCCAATGATTCCGGGCATGTGCGCTCAATTGCCGGGCAATTCGCCAGCCATCGCGCTTCTGCGCCGTAAAATTTCAGGTCAGGGCGAGGCTGATCAATCCAGCAAAAGCGAGCGCAAAGGAAAGGATGAACGTGTAACTGATTCCGATGATGCAGTACTTCATCGAGGTCATGATCCAACCCTGCCGATAGATCCGCTTCTGCATCAGGAACAGGTAAAGAAACAGCCAAATCCAGGCCATGGCTTTCAGCCAGCCCAGTGGCTGGGTCAGCCAGGCGCGCGCGCCAGCGAGACCGTCGAGCACGCCGAGGCCAAGAATGAGCAGAATCGACAGAAAGATGAAAGCATGGCTGTGCAGCGCGACCAGCAGATGCTCCATATAAAGGCGGCGCTTGAAAAGATAGAAAAATTTGAGCAGCACAGCGAACAACGGCATCACCACGAACAGGGTTTGCGGCAACACCGAAAAGAAACCGGCAAGCAGGCGGCCAGGATCCTTTTCGACGTTGTCGACGTTGTTCTGCATGTGCTCAAGGATGCGGGTGAGCTTGGCGTTCAGACCATCGGGCAGCCAGTCGATATGAACCGGATTGGATTTTGAGTCGAAGCGTTCACCGAAGAAGGTGAATCCTTTCGTATCTTTCTTCGAAGCGGCTTTATCCCCCACTGTCTCCTCCGCCAAGGCGGAAGAGCCCGGCTGAGCCGTCGAATCATGGCTGCTCAAGGTGCTCACTGGCGTGCCTTGGCCATCGTTCGCAGCGGCGCGATGATCTTGCGACGAGGCCATGATCGCGAGGTCAACTTCTTTCTTCAAAACTTGCAGACGGGCGGCTCCGCGCTGCCGGAGCTTCAGTATCTGCTCCTCGATCTTGGCTCGCTTCTCAGGCGAGACTTCAGCATCGCTCATCTGCCTGATCGGGTCCGCAAGTTCCGCGTCGACGGCCTCCTTTACATCCTCCGGCGTCTTCGCATCTTCAATGCTGTCGTAAAAACCCAGCTTTACATTGTCCGGATTGATCTCGGGCAAGGCCATCTGCATCGAGAAAAATGCAATGATCGAGAGAAAGAAGAACAACCGGAACGGCGTGACGTAGCGCGCGCGGCGACCGGCCAGGTATTCGACGGTCAGATAACCCGGCCGCACATACAGATCCCACAGCGATCGAAAAATCCGTGAATCGACGTTGAAAACGATGTCGGCGAACTCCGACATGACTTCGGACAAGTGCCGGATCATGCCCTTCTCGGATTGGCCACAGGCGTAGCAGTACGGCCCGTGCGCTGGAGCTCCGCAATTCGGGCAGGCATGCGCTGGTGTGTCCGCTACCGCTTCAGAAAACTCAGCATCGGCCTGCACGCTATTTTGCGCAGGCGCAGGTGGCGGCAACGGCGGTAGCTCAATCTCGGAACTCATTGTGCTTTCAACATTCCCTGAGCGCGCAACCAGACGCAGGTATCGTGGACAAGCACGTCAAGCGGCGTGCTCCGGTAGCCGAGTTCACGCATCGCCTTGCTCGAATCGACCTTCAGATGATGACAGGTGAACGAGACCGCCTGCGGAGTCAGCGGCGGCTCGCGACCGGTTACCCGGCTGATCGCATCAAGCACGCGCGCGTAACCACGGATGAAGCCGGCCGGCATCGGCTTGGCTGGCGCCTTGCGATCCAGTTCGCGAGCGATGGTCTGGATCAATTCGAGGAAGCTCGCCTGCACGCCGCCGAGCAGGAATTGCTCGCCATGCGCAGGGAGACGCCAAGCGGCGATTTCGGCCTTGGCCACTTCGCGCACGTCAGCGAATGCACCCGAGCCCGGTGGCGCACCGGGCAATTTGCCCTGATCGATCAGCAGAAACATGCTCGCCCAGTTGTGCGTATCGCCTGGCCCGAGAATATGCGCGGGATTTAGAATCATCGTCTCGATCGCGCCTTTGGCATCAGCCTCGCGCACTAGCGCTTCGGCAACGGCCTTGGTTCGCTCGTAGTTGATCCATGATTCCATTCCAAGCCGCGGCGATTGTTCGGTGAGCGGCGCTTCCTGCTGACCAAACGCCGATACCGACGAGGTATGCACGAAGCGACGCACTCCGGCCGCCTCGGCAGCAGCGAGCACGTTGCGCGTACCTTCGACATTCGTTCGCGTCTGGCGCTCGCTATGACCACGCCAGGTACTCGTATCGGCGGCGACATGGAAGACGCAATCGGTCGGTCGCTTCAATGCCTCACGGAATACCGCTGGATCCTCCAGCGCGCCGACCACTGCAGTGACGCCGCGCGCGCGCAGCGTTTCCGCGGCTACCTCGCTGCGTACTATCGCGGTGACTTCGACCGATTCCGCGAGTAGACGATCGAGCAGATGTCCACCGAGGAATCCGGTAGCTCCGGTCAGCATGACGCGCGTCGTAGTCACTTTGATTACTGGTCCTGAAAAAGCGAGAGATTGCCGCGACGACTTTGGCCGGCCGCCGACAAGCCGCGTTACGCCGCTATACTGAGCGGTCGCAGGAAGCATTCCCGATGACCGCCATTCTATCCACCGACCGCCCCTGGTTGGCGAGCGAGCTTGATGCCACGATTCGTCTCGCCGCGCCGCTCGTGCTGGGCCAGCTTTCGGCCATCGGCATGACTCTCGTCGATACCGTGCTCGCTGGCCATCTCGATGCGCATACGCTCGGCGCGGTCGCGCTGGGCAGCAATGTCTGGGTGCTCGCGATCATCACGATCATCGGCACGATGATGGCTTTGCAACCCTCGATCGCGCAATTGCGCGGCGCGCGACGCGAGCACGAAATCGGTGCGTTGTTCCGTCAGGCGCTTTGGCTGGCTCTGCCGCTCGGGCTTGGACTTGGGCTTGCAGCTGCATTCCTGGGTCCGATGTTGTTCGGCCTGATCGGGGTCGATGCGAGTCTGGTTGCCGATGCCACTGCGTTCCTCCATGCGATTGCCTGGGGCGCACCGGCCCTGGCCGTATTTTTCGTCCTTCGCGGCTTGAGCGAAGGCATGGGCATGACCCGGCCGACCATGTATTTCAGCTTGCTCGGACTCGTCTTGCTGGTACCGATCGGTTACGCACTGATGTACGGCGCCTTTGGCATTCCAAGGCTCGGCGCGTTGGGTTGCGGCATGGCCACGGCCATTGTCCTCTGGGTGCAATGCGCAGCCTTCGCTATGTATGTGGCGCGTCGATCACGCTATCGCGACCTGCACTTGCTCGCACGCTTCGATCCTCCGGATACGCGAACCCTGCTCGAACTTCTGAATATCGGCGGCCCGATCGCGGTGACCTTGCTGATGGAAGCGGGCCTGTTCGTCGCCGTCGCGTTGACCCTCGGCACGCTCGGAACCGATGTCATTGCCAGCCACCAGATCGCGATGAACATCGCTGCGGTGGTGTTCATGGTGCCGCTCGGCATTGCCATGGCGACAACGGTGCGCGTCGGCTTCGCGCGCGGCCACAACGACGGGCGGGCAGTACGTCAGGCGGCGGCGGTCGGACTGATGCTGACCTTTGCCATGCAGATTGCGTCGGCAACCTTGCTGTTCAGCGTGCCCGAGCGCATCGCAGGCATGTACACCGATGATGCCTCGGTCATCGCACTCTCCGCGCAACTCCTGATCCTGGCCGCGATCTTCCAGCTTTCCGATGGTCTGCAAGCCGCCTCGAACGGCGCGCTGCGCGGGCTCAAAGACACCCGCCTGCCGATGCTGATCTCGGGCTTCGCCTATTGGGGCGTCGGCATGCCGGTAGGGTTGTGGCTGGCTTTTCGCAATGGCCTCGGCGCGGCGGGCATGTGGATGGGCCTGATTGCCGGACTCAGCGTCGCGGCAATCCTGCTCAGTTCACGGTTCTGGTCGATCGCGCGGAAGTTGCCAACGACCCATCATTGACTGTGCCGTTTGACGCATGCTTGCCGGAGCGCATTCGGCTACCCTTCTTTGTAACCCTTGGTCGTGGAGATTGATCCGCGTCCGGACCGGAGTTCGTCAATGACAGCATCGCAACCGGGTTTCTTTGTCCGCTTAGTGCGCGGAATCTGGAACACCCTCAATTTCACCCGTCGCCTGATCCTCAACGTGATTCTGGTGATCGTGTTGTGCCTGATGTTCGGCGCATTCTTTCGATCAACGCCGATTATTGGCCAGCACACCGCCCTCGTGCTTGATCCGCAAGGCGCAATTGTCGAGCAGTACAGCACCGATGCCAGCGAACGTGCGATCGCGCGCTTCTCTGGCGATACATCGAAGGAAGTCCAGCTGCGTGATGTCGTGCGTGCGATCGACGTTGCCGCGACCGATTCGCGCATCGACCGCATTGTGCTGGTTCCAGATCAAATGGCCGCCGGCATCTCGACCCTGCGCGAGATTGGCCAGGCGCTGGATCGTTTCCGCGCGACGAAAAAAGATGTCGTCGTCGTCTCCGAAGGAATGGATCAGAGTCAGTACTATCTGGCCGCCCACGCGGATCAGATCTTGCTCGACCCGCAAGGATCGGTGCTGCTCGAAGGTTTGGCCAACTACCGCAGCTACTACCGCGATGCACTCGACAAACTGGGTGTCGATGTCCACCTGATCCGTGTTGGCCAATACAAGTCGGCGGGCGAGCCCTACATCCTCAATCATGCATCCGATGCCGCCAAGGAAGCCGACCTGTTCTGGATGGCCGGCATCTGGACCGAGTTGCTTGATGAGATTGCCGCGATGCGCAAAGTCGATGCGGCGACGCTGTCCGATGACATCGCCCACGTCGATACCGTGGTAGAGAAATTCAACGGCGATCTGGCCAAGCTGGCGCTCGATCGCCATCTCGTCGACACGCTCGCCACGCGGGCACAGGCGCGCAAATTGCTCAGCGATCTCGGCTTGCCCGATGACAGCGGCGAGACCTTCCGCCAGATCAACTGGTCGAACTATCTCGGAATGCAGCTCTCCGAGACCATGCCGAGTTCTAGCGCGCAGGTGGCTATTGTCGTGGCCCAGGGCGAGATCGTGCAGGGAGACCAATCACAGGGTACGGTCGGCGCAACCAGCACCGCACGCTTGTTGCGCGAAGTGCGCGACGATGATCAGGTCAAGGCGGTCGTGCTGCGCGTCGATTCGCCGGGTGGCGATGCCTACGCGTCTGAAATCATTCGTCGCGAGGTCGAACAGATCCAGGCCGCGGGCAAGCCGGTGGTCGTCTCGATGGGCGATGTCGCCGCAAGCGGCGGCTACTGGATCGCGATGGATGCCGATGAAATCTGGGCGCAACCAACCACGATCACCGGATCGATCGGGATCTTCGGCATGCTCGTGACGATTCCGCAGACATTGGAAAAACTCGGCATCCATACCGATGGCGTAGCCACCACTCCGATCGCCGGCGCTTACGATATTCGCCGGCCGTTGAATCCTCAGATCGAAGCGATGCTGACCAGCACGATCCAGAAAGGCTATCGCGACTTCATCGGCAAGGTTGCTTCAGCTCGCGGCAAAACGCCTGCGCAGATCGACGAGATCGCGCAAGGACGCGTCTGGAGCGGATCGCAAGCCAAGCAACGTGGACTGGTCGACAAGCTCGGCGGCCTTCGCGACGCGACCGCTGCAGCAGCGGCGCTCGCTCATCTCGGCAACGATTTCCACACGCACTATATCGAGCCGGAAATGAGCACCTGGGAGCGCTTTGCGCTATCACTCAGCAACAGCGATGCCGCGGTCAGCTTCGGGCGTTGGTCGGGGCTCGCGTCATTGCCGACCCGGTTGCTGGCCAATGACGAAATCAAACACACGCTGAGCTTGCTCAACGAACTTGGCGGAAATCGCTTTGGTGTCGTTGCGCATTGTTCGTGCAGTTTGAACTGAGTCTTGCCGTGCGCGGTGGTTGTCAGCCGTCGGTCTGCTCGTCCATCGCCTTGTCACGTGCTTCTTTCGCTTTGATGAGATCTCCCTCGACCGCCTTGGCCTTGTCCAGCGCTTTGAGTTGATCGTCGAAAATCGTCGGTTTGCGTGCCTCGGGCATCGGCGCATCAGCGGCTGGTGCCGCAGCATGGCTGTCCGCGTCGGATGGATGCGAGGAGCAGGCACCAAGTAGACTCAGTGCAAACAGGCTCGCAGCGAATTTCAGAGTTTGTCGTACCATGATGGCCTCGATTCAATGCCGGGTTGGCAGTGTGCAGAATCCGAGTCTGCCGCGCCGACCCGTCCCGGACAAGCGGAACCGATCTTACGATGAACGCATCACGCTGGCGCCTCGATGGACAATTGGCCCTGGTGACGGGCGCAAGCCGCGGCATCGGACTGGCGACGGTACGCGAACTGGCCGGGCTCGGCGCCGACGTGGTTCTGGTTGCGCGCGACGAGGTCCATCTCGAACAGGTGTGTGACGAGCTTGTCGAGGAATTCCCGCGCAATGCACTGCGCACGTTCGCCGCCGATGTCAGCGAGCACGAGCAACGCCTGGAGCTGTTCGATTTCATCACCGATCTAGGCCTCGATCTTTCCGCACTGATCAACAACGTCGGCATGAACACGCCTAAAGCGACGCTCGACTACAGCGAAGGTGACTACCGCCGAATCCTCGAAACCAACCTGATCTCGGCATTCGAGATGTGTCGGCTCGCGCATGTCCATCTCGTCCAGCACGCAAACGCGAGCATCGTCAATGTCGGCTCGGTGTCGGGGATCACCTCGGTGCGCACCGGCTCCGCCTATGGGATGAGCAAGGCGGCACTCCATCAAATGACGCGCAATCTCGCCACCGAATGGGCCGAGGATGGCATCCGCGTCAATTCGGTCGCACCGTGGTATATCCGCACGCAACGCTCCGAGATTGCGCTGACCGACCCGGACTACCTCGAAGAAGTTCTCGAACACACGCCGATGAAGCGTATCGGCGAGCCCGAGGAAGTTGCGTCGGCCATCGCATTTCTATGTCTGCCGGCATCGTCCTATGTCAGCGGCGAGTGCATCGCGGTGGATGGCGGATTCCTTCGCTACGGTTTCTAGCAGTCGCATGCATTGATGTCCGAAAACGGCGAGTCGGGCACGCGTTCACTGATAGATTGCGCCCATGCACAACGATTCCAGCTCAGCCACTCTTGATGCGTCTGCCTGTGAACAGGCGCGCCTGACTCGCGACTCACGTTTCGATGGCTTGTTTTTCACGGCTGTAAAAACCACCGGCATCTACTGCCGACCGGTCTGTCCGGCACCAACCCCGAAACCCTCGAACATTGCTTACTACCCGAGCGCTGCCGCTGCCGCCGCTGCCGGCTTCCGTCCCTGCTTGCGCTGTCGACCAGAGGCCGCACCGGGATCGCCATTGCATCGCGCAAGCAGCGAACTGGTCACCGGTGCGCTGCGCCTGATTGAGCAAGGTGCGCTTGATGGACAATCGGTGAGCGATCTTGCCGTGCGCATCGGCGTTGGCGAGCGTCATCTACGCCGCTTGTTTGATCAGCAGCTCGGCGCGAGTCCGCTCGATGTTGCGGCGACGCGTCGACTGCTGTTTGCCAAGCAGTTGCTGAGCGAAACATCCATGCCGATCACCGGGATTGCCGGCGCGGCGGGCTATGCCAGTTTGCGCCGATTCAATGCCGCATTTGTCGACGCGTACAAGAAGCCGCCTAGGGATTTTCGCCGCGGCCGCAGCCCTGGCCCAGCGGACAATGCGATCGAACTGCGCTTGCCGTTTCGCGAGCCCTACGACTTTGAAGGTCTGCTCGCGTTCTATGCGCGCCGCAGCATCCCGGGCGTCGAGGTCGTTGATGAGCACGGTTACCGACGCACTTTTGTCATCGACGGTGAGCCGGGCTGGCTCAGCGTCTCGTCGATAGCCGGCGACTCGGCGTTGCGCCTGCGCGTTCACGACGCGCGCCCACCGCAGCTGGGTCATGTGGTCAGTCGCGTGCGACGCATGTTCGATGTCGATGCTGATCCGGCCACGATCATGCGAACGCTGCGGCGCGACCGACGATTGAAGCCGCTGGCAGCGCGCTGGCCCGGACAACGTCTTCCTGGCGCCTGGGAGGGTTTCGAGCTCAGCGTGAGGGCGGTACTTGGTCAGCAAATCTCGGTGGCGGCAGCGCGCACGCTGGCCGCACGCATTGTCGATCGGTTTGGCATGCCACACGACGCGAGTGCGCCGGCGGGCCTTGGCGGCTTGTTTCCAAGCGCGACCGTCCTGGCCGATGCGCCTCTCGAAACCATCGGCGTGACGCGCGCACGAGCGGCTACGATTCGCGGTCTGGCACAAGCTTGTGTCGAAGCACGCATCGACTTCTCGGCCCATCAGACTCTCGATGAAACCGTAACGCATCTCCGCGCCCTGCCCGGCATCGGCACATGGACGGCGCACTACATTGCCATGCGCGCGCACTCGCACCCGGATGCATTTCCGGCCGGTGATCTGGTCTTGCGCAAGATTGTCGGCGATGGCACACCGCTTGGCGAACGTGCGTTGGAATCCATTGCGCAAGCATGGCGGCCATGGCGCGCCTATGCCGTCATGTTGCTATGGCGTAGTGCGGGATGACGACGTATCGGGATTCGG
>JBBQTY010000029.1:0-27841 GCA_038234445.1 Lysobacterales bacterium | reverse complement strand
AAGCTGCCTGGAATCGGCAGATCTTCATCCACCCATTCCAGGCTCAGTTGATGCGCTCGCAAAAGCTCGGTGAGCGCAGCCGAATCGATGTCGCCGAGTTGCAGCAAGGTCGATCAGTCTTGGTTGAACGCCGCGGCGGGCTTTTCTGGCAGTGCCACCGAGAGTTCCAGCACTTCGTGGTCGCCATCGCGTTCGACATTGATCAGTACCGCATCAGGATCGACATTGACGTATTTCTTGATCACTTCGAGAATTTCGCGACGCAGCGTTGGCAGATAGTCCGGACTGCCGCGCTGGGCCCGCTCCTGGGCGACGATGATGCGCAGGCGCTCCCTGGCGACATTGGCCGTGTTTTTCGGTTTGGCCTTGAAGAAGTCGAGAATTCCCATGCTTAGCTCCTGAAGAGTCGAGAGAGCAGACTTTTCTTCTGCGCATCGATGAAGCGCAGCGGCCGCGTCTCGCCGAGCAGACGCGCCACGGCATCTTCGTAGGCCAACCCTGCATTCGAGCCCTCATCAAGAATGACCGGGATGCCTGCATTCGATGCAGCGAGCACGCCTTCGGATTCCGGTATCACGCCGACCACTTCAATGCCGAGGATTTCCTGCACGTCGGCGATGCTCATCATGTCGCCGGATTCGACCCGGTTCGGGTTGTAACGGGTCAACAGGAGATTTTGTTCGACCACGCCGTTGCCGAGTTCGGCGCGTCGGGTCTTGCTCGCGAGCAGACCAAGGATACGATCGGAATCGCGCACACTGGAGACTTCAGGATTGACCACAACCACGGCGCGATCGGCGAAATACATGGCCAAGGCGGCGCCCTTTTCGATGCCGGCCGGCGAATCGCAGATGACGAAATCAAAGCCGTCATCGCTCAAGCCCTTTAGCACTTTTTCGACACCTTCACGCGTCAGCGCCTCCTTGTCGCGGGTTTGCGAGGCGGCGAGGATGAACAGCGAGTCGTAGCGCTTGTCCTTGATCAGTGCTTGCTTGAGGGTGCATTCGTCGTTGATCACATTGACGAAGTCATACACGACCCGACGTTCGCAGCCCATGATCAAATCAAGATTGCGCAAGCCGACATCGAAATCGATGACGGCCACTTTTTTTCCGCGCTTGGCCAGACCAACTGCCAGCGACGCGCTTGTTGTGGTTTTGCCCACTCCGCCCTTGCCGGATGTGACGACGATGTTCTCAGTCAATGTCCCAACTCCCATGGCTCTTGTTGATTCCGCCGTCAGCCGAGCCTGGCCAGCAGCAGTTTTTCCCCCTCCAGCCAGGCCTGCACGGGTTTGCCGCGCAGATCTTCGGGAAGATCCTCGAATACCCGGTACTGGCCCGCAATGGACACCAGTTCGGCATGAAATTCCTGACAGTAGATGCGCGCAGTTTCATCACCCTGGGCGCCAGCCAGGGCACGACCGCGCAAAGCACCGTAGACATGAATCGACCCATCGGCGATGACTTCGGCGCCGTTGGCAACCAGTTTGGTCACCACCAAGTCGCCGCCTCGCGCATAGACCTGCTGCCCGGAACGGACTGGATTGTCCTGATGCAGTGTGGTCGAGTGGACGTGACTGGGCGGTGGGGGCGTCGGGCGACTCGGTGGCACCGAGGCATCCTTGGTTGCGGCGGCTGGCGCAGTCACCATGGGCTCGCCTGCGCGTTCAAACGCGGCGCGGAACTTGGCAAACAACGGCAGATCAAGCGAGCGCGCCAATTCTTCGTTTTCGGTCGTGCCGTAGGACAGGCCAACCGGGAGCATGCCGGCCGCACGTATGCGATCAAAAATATCACCCACTACTTCGCGTGTCGGCAATCCAGGCAGGTGACTGAGATCAAGAATCACAGGAGTACGCAGAAACAGCTGCGGGGCGCTGGCCAATCGACTGGCAAGTTCGACTGAGATCGCCTCGACGTCAAGCCGTTTCAGGCGCAGGTTGGCTACGCCAACCTGACCAAATTTCAATTCCGAAGCGGGTTCGAACGAGTGATTGGATTCGGTCATGGGAGCCACTCAGACGCTGTTCGCACGAATAGCCGTATCAACATTGAACGTGTCGTTGCGCTCGGCCAGCCAAGGTTGGTCTGGCAACTCGCCGGAGCCCGTTTTCAGATAGGTATCGCGAACAAATTCGTAGCTGCACAGCGATTTGGCCAACAGACTGACCGGACGACCGACGTCGGCCATCAACTGTTGTCCCACCTCGTTGAATCCGTAGGTGCCGTGGAAAAGCACAGCGATATCGTCACGCGGTTCAAGGAATACCTCGCACGTCAGCAGTGGCACACGCAGCTCGGCATAGCTGGTCACGTCGCAATAGAAAATCTTGCCGAGCCCGAGACCTCGATACGGTTGGGCGATAACGATGCGATCAATGTAAGTGAATTCGGGATAGCGCTCGCGAAACCAGAGGAAATTCGGGCTCGAGTACTCCGCGTTCTCGCGCAATGCGATCAAAAATCCAGCGATGACACCATCAACTTCGGCGACGCGGAAATACGAGGCATGCGCGAAAAACCAGCGCAGGCGCGTCGCATCGAGTGCCAGGATGCGGGGTCCGACGGCGTTGTTGAGGGCGAGCACAGAATCGAGCTCGTGCTCTCGCACGTCGCGAATAACTAAAGTCATGCGGTGTGGCGCTCCGGCGGGCGTTCAGCGTTGCCGAATCATTCGGCATGAAGCCCGGATTATCGCATGCTGCAGATCAACGATTCATTAAAAAACGCGTCTCGAGCTTCGCCCGCGGGTTGCCGGTACCGATATGCGACGTGGAATATCGCCGTGACGTCAATGACTTCGGGCAGGTTGCGGGGGCGTGCGACACGCTTATGATGACGGCATGCCGACGCCGAGCTTCAACCATATTCGCCTGCTGCGCTATGCCAGCCTGTTTACCTACGCTTGTGTGGGCATTCCGCTGCTGCGCTATGACACGGTAGTCGCTGAAATGCTTGAGCGCGGTCGCCCAGAATATTTTTATGATCTGTGGCTTGGCAGCTACCTCGCCTTCGGCCTGGTATTCTGGTTTCTGACCCATGACATGGGCGCACGCAACCCATCGGGCTTGCGCCGTTTGGCCCAGGTAGCCCTGCTTGTTCTGCTCAATCTGCTCGCCATTGCAGTGGGTTGGCTTAGTCAAAGTGCCTTGTGCGCGTTGTTGCTGGTCGTGGTTTCGGTCGCCTTGCCGTGGATTCTCAACCTGCGAATCGGGGTTGCCTGGATGATTTTGCAGAATTTCTCGCTGCTACCGCTTTTTGCCAGTTGGCCGACCTATTCGCTGGCTCTGGCTGCCTTGCAAGCGATCATGTACCTCGGAATCTCGACAACCACCTTTGTCACCTCGTTGATCGCCAAACAGCAAGCCGAAGCACGCGAGGATCAGCGACGACTCAACGCCGAGTTGCGTGCGACCCGAGCATTGCTGGCGGAGTCCAGCCGACTCGGTGAACGCATGCGCATATCGCGCGAGCTGCATGATCTGGTCGGTCATCATCTGACCGCATTGAGCCTGAATCTCGAAGTCGCCAGCCACCTGGTCAGCGGACAGGCTCGTGAACATGTGCGCCAGGCGCAATCGGTGGCGCGTCTGTTGCTCACCGATGTGCGCGAAGTGGTCAGCCAATTGCGTGAAGATGACGTCATCGATCTGACGGTTGCGCTGCATTCGCTAACTGAAGGGGTGCCGGGGCTAGATATCCATCTTGATTTGCCGCCTCGCTTGACCGTCGACGATCCGCGTCGCGCACAACTGTTGGTTCGCTGCGCGCAGGAGATCATCACGAATGCGGTTCGTCACGCCAACGCACGCAATCTGTGGTTGTCGTTCGAACGTACAGCGGAGGGTAGATTGACCATCCACGCCCGCGACGATGGCCGAGGAGCACCTGAGCTTCGCCACGGCAACGGACTTACCGGCATGCGCGAACGGCTCTCGCAGTTCGGCGGCCAACTCGATATTGTCACTGCCAAGGATCAAGGGTTCACCGTTGACGCATGGCTGCCACTGGAGGCAACACAATGATTTCCGTCTGCCTGGTCGACGACCAGACACTTGTCCGCCAGGGCATACGTTCGCTGCTGGAACTCTCCGATTCAATTCGCGTCGTCGCCGAAGCTGCTGATGGCGCCGCGGCGGTCAAGCTGATTCCGGAAGTTTCGCCGGATGTCGTGCTGCTCGATATGCGCATGCCAGGCATGTCCGGGCTCGATGTGCTCAATGCGCTTGGAAGTGCCGGCACCTTGCCACCAACCATCATCTTGACCACCTTTGATGACGAGCAGCTTGTCTTGTCAGGGTTGAAGGCGGGCGCTCGAGGCTACCTGCTCAAGGATGTCTCGCTGGATCAGCTGGTTGATGCGGTCAAGGTAGTTGCCGCTGGCGGATCGCTGGTCGCGCCGATGGTCACACAACGTCTGCTGTCCGGTCTGGAGCGAATGCACAACGATTTCACGAGCCTTGATCGCCCCGATCCGCTGACCGAACGCGAGACCGAGATCCTTCGCCTGATGGCCGGCGGCTCCAGCAACAAGGAAATCGCCAATTCGCTCGGTGTGGCCGAGGGTACGGTGAAGAATCATGTATCGAACATTCTCTCGAAGCTTGGCGTTCGCGACCGCACGCGTGCGGTGCTCAAGGCGTTCGAGCTTGGTATCGTCTAGGCTGGGCACGGTCTTCGTAGTCAAGGCTGTCGTTTGGGTCGTAGCCATTCGGCCCAAGAGTCAAGTACCATGCCGAGTCTGTGCCATGCGGATCCGCCGTGATCCGTCCATGGGGGTAGTAACACGCCGGGCCTGGCGATCCATCGCGGCATAGCGAGCGATCGGCCGAAATGATGTGCCGGTGATCAATCAAGAGCTGGAGAGGTCCGGAATGACGCGTGTTCTCGAATTGCTGGTTTCACTGCTGATCGTCACGGTGTTGGTTGTCGCGGTCGGCGCGTTGTTGCCTGACCACGGGCATGTCGAGCGGACGGTCGAAGTATCCAGTCCGGTGCGCCAGATTTTCGACGCGGCCAATACGCTGCGACGGTTTCCGGAATGGTCGCCCGAGCGCCGCCTCGATCCGCAATTGCACATGGCCTACGAAGGCGAACGCAATGGCCCCGGTTCGATCGTGACCTGGAATGGCAACGAAACGGTCGGTTCGGGCAAGCTCAAGATCGCGACATCCGACGAAGACAGCCAAGTCAAAATGGATGTCGAGAACGAATTCGCCGGCAAGAACAAGGCGTACACGATCACCCTGAATCCTTCGGAAAACGGTAAAACCACGAAGATCACCTGGGCCTATGACGTCGACTACGGCTGGGATCTCATGTGGCGCTATGCCGGCCTCTACATCCATGGAAAACCGGACGCGAATGTGCAGACCGCGTTGGGAAATTTCGCCAATATGCTCGCGTCATTTCCAAACGTGGATTACAAGGATCAGGATATCAAGCCGGTAGAAGTCACTGGGGTTCCGGTGTTGTTTGTATCAACCAAGGCACCACGCACGCTTGACGAAGTCGAGGAAGCCACCAACAACGCGGTAGCCGAGATTGAAGCGGTCATGAAGAAAGTCGGCCTCACTCAGGCCGGGCCGGTGCGCACGATCACCACCAATTGGGGTGACGAAAACTACGTATTCGATGTTGCCGTTCCGGTCAATTCGGCCGCGTTCACTGTCGATGGCAACGCTTACACGATTCCGGCGCCGACCGTTTCTGAAACCGTTGATGAGATGGCCGATGAAGCGTCGAAGCCCGAGTTGAAGCTTGGCGATCTCGACGAAGATGGCTACCTTTTTGTCGACGGCAAGGTGAAGGCGAAGGTCACCTACAGTGGTTTGGCCCTGGTCACCGAGTACACCGGCAGCCCGGCTGCATTGCCATTGCTGCGTCTGGAGGAAAAAGCGTTTGCAGAAACCCACGGCTATCTTTACAGCGAGATGAATGGTGGGCGTTTCTGGGATGAGGTCATTTCGACAGGCGAGAGCCCGGCCCAAGCGGAACCCGCCGAAGGCGCCGCCGCTGCGGAAAGCGCACCAGAAGATCCAGCGTCGAGTGAAAAGTCCTACAGGGTGTCACTGCCTGTCGAGCCCTGAGCAACGCACTCGCTGAAATATTCAAGCGGGCGAGCCGAAGGGCTCGCCCGTTTTTTATTGCAGAGTCTCTGTTTTAATCCAATTTTCCGTACTGCACACGTGTAATCGTGCAGCGACGCAATCCACGCGGTGTCTGCACTTCGAACTCATCATCTGTCCGGCGCTTCAGGGCGGCACGCGCGAGCGGCGCGTCGATGCTTATCCAGTCGAGCGCGGCGTCCGTCTCATCGGCGCCCACGATGCGGTAGGTATGTTCGCTGCCGTCATCCTCCTCGATCGAGAACCACGCACCAAAATAAATGGCCGTGGTATCCGTTGGGAGTTCAAACGCCGGGCGCAGATCCGGAATGCGCTTGCTCAAATATCGCACCCGTCGATCGATTTCGGCGAGTTGTTTCTTGCGATAGATATATTCCGCATTCTCGGAGCGATCACCCTCCGCTGCCGCCGCGGTGATCGCAGAGACAACTTCGGGTCGACGCACTCTCCACAGTTCATCCAGCTCGTGCTTGAGGTGATTGAGTCCCTCAACCGTGATCAGTGGCGAGGAGATCGCTCCTGGGGGACGCCAGCGGCTCATCGGATAACGTCTCAGCGTCCCTTGAAGATGCCGCCAAGGACGCCGCGCATGATCGAGCGGCTGATCTGTCCGCCAGCGTTGCGGGCCGCCGATTTGGCCAATGCTTCGAGCATGCCTTGACGACGCCCGCTGCCAAACACCATGTCGCTGACCTTGTCCATGAATCCGCCCTCGGCGGGCTTCGCCGCTGTTTTCGATGTTGGAGCCTCGGGCGAAGGCAGTTGCGAGGCATTTACTTCAGTCCGCGCCGTAAGCTTTTCAAAGGCTGATTCGCGATCGGTCAGCGTGTCGTACTTGCCACCGAGCGGCGAGCGCGAGCGGATCGTTGCGCGCTCTTCATCGCTGATCGTGCCGATCCGGCAGCCGGGCGAAGCGATCAAGGTCTGCTGGACAGGCAACGGTATGCCATGATCCTGCAGCGTGGTGACCAAAGCTTCGCCGACGCCGAGCTGGGTAATAACGGCGGCCACATCGACTTTTGGATTGGGCGGAAAGGTTTCCGCTGCGGCACGCACGGCTTTCTGGTCTCGCGGCGTGAAAGCGCGCAGTGCGTGCTGGATGCGGTTACCGAGCTGTCCCAGGACCACTTGTGGCACATCGTCCGGATTCTGCGAGCAGAAGTAGACGCCGACTGCCTTTGAGCGAATCAGACGAACCACCTGCTCGATGCGCTGGGTCAGCGCTGGCGGAGCGTCATCAAAAAGCAGGTGCGCTTCGTCAAAGAAGAATACGAGTTTTGGTTTGTCCAGATCGCCAGCCTCGGGCAGATTCTCGAACAGCTCCGACAGCATCCACAGCAGGAACGTCGAATACAGTTTGGGCTTGAGGATCAGCTGGTCCGCGGCGAGGATATTGACAATGCCGCGTCCAGACATGTCCTGACGCATGAAGTCGGCCAAGTCCAAGGCCGGTTCGCCGAAGAAATGATCGGCGCCGGATTGTTCCAGCGAAAGCAAGCCGCGTTGAATGGCAGCCAATGAAGCCGGGCTGATCAATCCGTACTGCTTTGAAATACTTTTCGCGTTGTCGGAGGCGAAGCTGAGCATCGCTCGCAGATCCTTCAGATCAAGGATCAGCAGGCCTTCATCGTCTGCCGCCTTGAAGACGACTTCAAGTACGCCTTGTTGAGTGTCATTGAGTTCGAGCAGACGACCGAGCAGATGCGGGCCCATTTCCGAAATCGTTGCGCGAACCGGATGCCCGAACTTGCCGTAGATATCCCAGAACACGACCGGATTGGCGTTCGGCGTCCACTCGACACCGAGCGTATCAAGACGGGATTTCAGTTTGTCGCTCATCGTGCCAGCGGCCGCCAGGCCGGCCAGATCACCCTTGACGTCGGCAAGGAAGACAGGAACACCGAGTTTCGAGAATCCTTCGGCGAGCACCATCAGGCTGACCGACTTGCCAGTTCCAGTGGCTCCGGCAATCAGCCCGTGGCGATTGGCGTACTTTGCGTGCAGCCAGACATCCTGATCGCTTTTGCCGACAAAAATTTCATTCACCGAGTCGCTCCTTGCTGGATTTGATCCTTGATTGTAGTTCAGCAGGTTGATGCGATGAGGCAAGAATCTTGCGACTCAATCGTTAGCGCGGTCACGAACGCGAGCTTTACAACCGGTTTTGCATTGCCGCGAACCACGCTACTCGGGTACGGTGCGTGTTTAACCAACCGGATAGATTGCTGATGTTTCCGATTTCCCGCGTCGCACTGGCATTTTGCATGAGCGGTTTGACCGCATGCGCCGGGGTTTCTTCCAATCATCGACCGGCTGCGGCGAGCAAAGTTGACGAAAGTGCCGTGAATGCATTGTTTGCGCAACTTGAGAAAGACAGCGAGCAATTTGAAGCCGGGCTAGCGCTGGCCGCAACGGGAGACACTGATCGGGCCCAGGCCGAGATCAAGGCAGCGCTGGATGACTTGCGAACCCAGGCAGTGCTCTGCGGGAATGTGGCGGGCTGCGACCAGGCGCGCTTTTTCTCCGCCTATGACCGCCTGCTGCGTCTGGGAGTTGATTCACCTGCGGTCGATGCCAACAGTGAGGCTGATGACAGCGCCGAAGCGGCGACCAAGGAAGACGGCGAGATCTCGCCGGTGATCGCCAGCCTGCCGGCCATGGAACGTACGATCACGCTGCTCAAAGGGCGAGAACTGGCTGACATCCTTACCATCAACGATGCGGTCAAGGCCGGCATCGAACAATGGCTTACCCAGTATCGACCGAACCTGATCACGACCTACGTGAACTATGAGTTCATGCGCTATCGCATGTGGCCTGAGTATCACAAGGCCGGACTTCCCGAGGCGCTATTGTTCGGCATATTGGCCAAGGAATCGAATGGCCGCGTGCATGCAGTCTCGCGTGCTGGCGCATCCGGACCGCTCCAATTCATGTATTCAACTGGCCTGCGATTTGGACTCAGTTCGACCGACGGTTTCGACCAACGCTTTGATCCGGCGTTGTCGGCGCGGGCCAATGCGGCCTATATCAATGAGCAACTCGAAGTGTTCAACGGAAACCTTGAGCTGGTCATCGCCGCCTATAACGGTGGCGAAGGGCGCATGCGACGACTATCGGAACGTGGCGGGTCGACGAGCTTCTGGGATCCCAAAATCTATTCGATCCTGCCCGACGAGACGCGTGAATACGTTCCGATGGTCCTCGCCGCCGCCTGGCTATTCCTGCATCCAGAGCGCTACAACCTTGAATTCCCGAAGCTCGATGGCCGACCTGGAACGATCGAGCTTGCGGTTCCTGCGACGTTGACAGAGCTGAGCGTTTGTTTCGGCAGCGAAGGTGCGCTTTATGACGGCTGGTTTCGCACTCTGCGCAACCTTAATCCGGCACTCGACCCGCAAAAAATGCTTCCAACGGGAACACGCCTTGAAGTGCCGCTTCCGCTGCAGACTGCTTATGTTGAAAAATGCGCCGGCGGACAATGGGCAGAGCTTTCAAAGAGTCTGAATGCCGCGACAGTCGCGACCCGCCCGGCGCAAGTTGCCTCAAGCAGTTCAGGCGTGTCCCGCAGTACCTCGATCCATTCCTACACGGTACGTCGAGGCGACAGTCTCAACTCCATTGCGCGCAAGAGCAGCTGCGCGGACATGAGCGACATCGCAAAAGCGAATAGTCTTCGCGCGCCCCACTTTGCGATCAGGGCCGGGCAGAAACTCCGCATACCGGGTTGCAAGGGGCGCTGATTCGTTTAACAGGTTGTTGGCAACGCTGATCAAGTGGCGCCTGTCGGCGTGCGGATCGTGGCGCGCTGGCGCAGATGGGCTGGAGTTCATTCTAGGCAGCGCAACAATGAGATGCGCGCAGACAGGTGCGGCCCAATCCATTGTCTATTGCCATAGGCGGCATTCAAGAGCCCGGTTGCACCGCGCAACTGGTCAAGGCAACCAGCGTTCACTTCTCGACTGAGCACGGCCGTCAAACCTGTTGACTGCCATGACGGTTGTGCCGCTCTATCAGCGTTGCATTAAACAAGAAAGCGCAGCCAAGCTGCGCTTTCTTGTTCGCTTCCAGCCAAGCCGTTGGCTTGACCGTTGCCTGTGGAGAGTCAGGCGGCTTGAGGATGATTGGCCAGCAGTTGCGACATTTCGTTGGCCGGAACGGATTCCTTCAACGTGCGCAGCGTACGCATGACCAGTCGATGCAGTTCGCGCTGATCCGCGAAGGGCGAGTCCTTGGTCTCGTGGAATGTGACCGTGAGCCAGAGCGCCAGCCCGCGAAGGCGAACTTGCAGGCTGTCGGACTTCATCCGCTCGTAGCCGATTGAGGTACCGCTGCCCCATGGGGAATATTTTTCTTCGGGCGGGGTCGCATAGAGGTGCGGATATTCGCACTTGGCCGCATTCGAGAATTCGCGCATCGACAACGCTGCAAGCTGCCGACGGGAGTTCGGCGGAAGCTCGCCGAGGGCCTTCTCGATTTCCTTGAACTGGCGTCGCAGCTGCATGCCGCGGGTCAGAGCAATCAAACGGGTAATGAGTTGCATTGGTGTTCCCCCTGGTGTTCGTCAGCCGCGCTTGTGACGCGGAGTGTAATCTTCTGACAATTCTAGTCCCAAATCAGGGGGTAATGCTATGCCTGCGTCACAACTTTTCCGATCGTCATCCAACAAATGAGGGCAAGCGGGGAAACACGGATGAGTCGATGCTACCGATCGTTTGGGCGACGCGTACCGCCTGCTCCGCGGACAGGCTCGGAGCGAGCGTTGGCCCGCTTGCTGGAAACAGCAGGATTACCGTCGAGCCCATGTTGAAGCGACCCATCTCGGCGCCTCGATCGAGTCGGATGCCTCGATCCCGATAGTTCTTGTTGCGGATCCGTGAGGCGTACGGAGGAATTTCCAGATCGCCCCATACGGTCGAGACGCTGGATACCAGCATCGCCCCGACCAAAACCATGGCAAACGGACCGTGTTGCCCTTCGAAGTGGCAGACCAACCGTTCATTGCGGGCAAACAGACGTGGGATGGATTCCACCGCCTTTGGCGCGACACTGAAAATGCGCCCTGGAATGTGCGCTGTTGACACCAACGTTCCCGCCAGCGGCATGTGGACGCGGTGATAGTCACGCGGAGACAGATACACGGTGATGAACTGGCCATCTGAATAGGGCGCGGCAGCAGTGGCATCTGCGAGCAGTTCGGCGGCAGTGAATTCCTGGCCTTTGGCCTGGAAGATGCGACCGGCGCGAATTGAGCCCGATTGGCTGATATGGCCGTCTGCCGGACAAACCAGGGCAGCCGGATTTGAATCCATTGGTCGTGCGCCAGTCTTCAACGCGCGGGTAAAGAACGCGTTGAAATGCACATAAGCCGAAGGATCGGCCTCGACAGCTTCACTCAAATCAACGTTGAAACGTTGCGTGATCTGCCGAATCAGGAAATTTTTCCACGGCTTCCAGGTCCAGCGCGTGGCCTTGTAGACCATTCGCGAAAGCAGTCGATGGGGCAGGATGTATTGCAGCAGAATGGATGGAGGCATCAGTTCGATTGGACCAGGCTCATGATATCGGCGACGATCGGATCGACTACGAATGGCGGACGAAACAGTCCCGCGCGACGCCCTTGTGGATCGATGATGACCGCTGAGGCGCTGTGATCCATCGTGTAGCCACCGGCATCGTCTTCCACCCGCGCATAGACGAGACCGAGGGAGCGCGTCAGGCCACGCAATTGTTCATCGGAACCGGTCGCAGCAATGAAGTCCTTGCTGAAAAATGAGACGTAGCGCGAAAGCTGCTCGGGCGTGTCGCGCTCAGGATCGACCGAAACGAAGGCGAATTGCACCTTGCTGGTTTTGCCCGCGTCAGCCAACTTCGCCCATACCGATTTGAATGCAGCCAGCGTGGTCGGGCAAACATCGGGGCAATGGGTGAATCCGAAAAAGGCAATCGTCCAGTGGCCGCGCAAGTCTTTGGCCGAAAATACCTGACCATCCGAGCGTTGCAACTGAAAATCGGGAATGACCAGGCGCGACGGATACATCACCGCGCTACTAGTCTGTGGTGCGCCATCCGAGGACATCCAGCGCGAACCGGCCCAGAGGCCGATGGCGACAGCGATCGCCGCGATGACAAACAGGGTTGTGGTGCCGACGCGACCACGATTCGATGCACTCTTCATGCAAACAGTATAACGGCGGGGTGGGTTTGCTTGTCATCGGCAACGGTTACAGGCCTGAATTCATTGGAGTAATCCGGGACAGCGAGTTTAAAGCGAGTACGGCCGGGAATTGTCCGGCCGAATCTCTCCAATCGGGTTATGAATTCGACCCTAAAATAGTCCAATTGGTTGAACCTCAACCGTTCGCCCCCGGATCAAGTCCGGGGCAGGCTCTGAGCCTGTCAAAGGCTGTTTCCCTGGTGCCGAGCCGCCAGGGCCACTTCCGATCATGGTTCGAAAAGCTCACCACGAACGGAAGTGGGTGGAACTGCACTCCGATTTCTCATGCCCGTAACGCAAGCAATATCGAGACTATTCAAGGGCCGCATCAATAGCGCAAATTCAACGAATCGAGAACAATCGCTAGCGCGAGCGGAATTCGGGCATTCCGAGATCGAGTGTCATCAAGTCCCATCGCCCACTGACTCAACATCGAAACCTTGCATGCCTCCTCAAGGGAGATTCCACCGCCGCAAATGGCTGCCTCTGATGAATCACTCGTCTGATCCTTGCAATTGAGGTAGCTGCCGAGGCGGTGATTGGATCTCCATCATCGTTCCGCCGCGAATCCGGATCGAAGGGTGTGACCTCAAACGCGTCTTTGAATCGGGGCGCTCGATGCCGTGACCTTACAGCGAAGTATCTGCGGGGCAACGTCGGAGAAAATCAGGGCGCCGATGATCGAGGTCTCCTCAACTTCAAGGGCATTCGTGCCTCAAACCGACCATGTACGGGTGCCAAGTTCCGGGAAATCGTTCTACCCGCCTATAATTGACAGCCACATCTGGATGCGCTTCCCCAAATGACTACCGAGCTCGCCACGATCATCGACTTTATCCGTTACGGCGCGAGCCGGTTCTCAGCCTCCGGAGTGACGTTTGGTCACAGCTACGACAATGCACTCGACGAAGCGACGCATCTTGTCTTGCAGACACTCCATCTTCCGCATGACCTCTCGCCCGCCTATGGTCAGGCCAGATTGGTCGCGAATGAGCGGGACGCCTTGCTGACGCTGTTCGAGAAGCGCGTGAAGGATCGCACGCCGGTTGCTTATCTGACCGGCAAAGCCTGGTTTGCTGGCCTGGAATTCATTTCAGATCCGCGCGCGCTGGTGCCGCGATCACCAATAGCCGAGATGATTCTCAATGGTTTTTCTCCTTGGCTGGATGATCGGGAAGTGTTTCGTGCGCTCGATTTGTGCACGGGCTCGGGCTGCATTGGCATTGCCATGGCCGAGCACAATCCGGATTGGCTGGTCGATTTGGTCGATATCAGTGAAGACGCATTGGCTCTGGCCCGCGAAAACATTGCGTATCAGAACGTCGCCGACCGGGTTCGAGCGATTGCATCGGATTTGTTCGCCAGTATCAGAGACGAGCGCTACGACTTGATCGTCAGCAATCCTCCTTACGTCACTGAAGATGAGTTTGCGGCCATGCCTCGGGAGTATGCGCACGAGCCAAAGCTGGGCCTGACGGCAGGTGATGACGGTCTCGATTTCGCATTGCGCATTCTTGTCGAGGCACCTGAAGTGCTGACCGAAGATGGCGTGCTGATTGTCGAAGTCGGCGAAAGTGAGCGCGCCCTGGTCGAGCTTTTGCCTGAGGTTCCTTTCAATTGGGTCGAGTTCAACGTCGGTCAGATGGGCGTTTTTGTCATTGATCGTGCCGATCTGGTCGAACATGCCGGCGTCATTCGCGCCGCGGCCCAGCGCTGAATCCGATTTCGGAAAACCCAAGAATCATGTCGAGCAACGCATTTG
The DNA here is from genome assembly GCA_038234445.1 of Lysobacterales bacterium. Lineage (GTDB taxonomy): Bacteria > Pseudomonadota > Gammaproteobacteria > Xanthomonadales > Rhodanobacteraceae > Dokdonella. Next base: position 13,732 of record JBBQTY010000029.1, on the reverse strand, counting down.
GCAAGCTGTTCACAGTGACAACTTTCGGCGAAAGCCACGGTCTTGCGATCGGCTGCGTGATCGACGGCTGTCCGCCCGGATTGGCCATCGCTGCCGAGGATTTTCGTGGCGATCTTGATCGACGTGCGACCGGCCGCTCGCGCTTCACCTCGCAAAGGCACGAGGCAGATGAAGTGGAGATTCTCTCCGGTACATTCGAAGGCCGCACCACTGGCACGCCAATCGCGTTGTTGATTCGCAACACCGATCAGCGATCGAAGGACTATGGCGAAATTCTCGACACCTTCCGCCCCGGTCACGCCGACTATACCTATTGGCAGAAATACGGCATTCGTGATCCGCGCGGCGGTGGACGCTCTTCGGCCCGCGAGACCACGATGCGTGTCGCCGCTGCGGTCATCGCACGAAAATGGCTGGCCGAACACTACGGAATCCGCGTGCGCGGCTATTTGGCCGGTATCGGTGATCTGTCCCCGCGATCATTCGACTGGGAAGCGGTCGAGAGCAACCCATTCTTCTGGCCTGATGCGACGATGGTCGATGAGCTGGAATCCTTCATGAATGCATTGCGCAAATCGGGCGACTCGGTTGGTGCCCGCGTCAACGTGGTTGCCGATGGCGTGCCCCCCGGTTGGGGTGCCCCGATCTACGCCAAGCTTGATGGCGACATTGCCGCAGCGTTGATGTCGATCAACGCCGTCAAAGGCGTCGAGATCGGCGATGGCTTTGCTGTTGTCGGCCAGCATGGCAGCGAACACCGCGACGAGATGACGCCGCAGGGATTCCTCAGCAATCATGCGGGTGGCATCCTTGGCGGCATCAGCAGCGGTCAGGCTATCCTCGCCAGCGCCGCGTTCAAGCCAACCTCAAGTATCCTCATTCCGGGGCGCAGCGTGAACATGGCCGGGGAATCGATCGAAGTGCGCACCAAGGGTCGCCATGATCCCTGTGTAGGCATTCGAGCAACGCCGATCGTCGAATCGATGGTTGCCTTGGTGCTGATGGATCATGCGCTGCGCCATCGTGCGCAATGTGGCGATGTCGGACCGATAAAACCGATGATTCCAGCAGTGGTGGAAATCTGATCCAACGTTCGATGCGGGTTGCTCATATCGAACCATCATTTGAATCGTGGATTTTCACCCGTCAATCTCTGCGTCGATTCAATTCACATCCGTTCGCGTGGTCGAATTTCGCCCTTTTCCAGGTTTCCGCAATGAGCAAGAAGAGTAGTTACAAAGTTGCAATGGTCGGTGCCACTGGTGCTGTCGGTGAGACACTGATCAGCATTTTAATCGAAAGAAAATTTCCAGTTGGCGATTTCGTGGCTTTAGCCAGCACGCGCAGTGCGGGCGAGAAAATCAACTTTGGAGAGCGCGAGATCGAAGTTCAGGATCTGGCGAAATTTGATTTTACGGGCGTCGATATAGCGTTTTTCTCAGCAGGCGGCAGTGTCAGCCGAGAACACGCGCCGCGCGCCGCCTCCGCCGGGGCCGTGGTCATCGACAACACCTCGGAATATCGCAACGAGCCGGATGTGCCGCTGGTCATCAGCGAAGTCAACCCGGATGCCATCTCGGGTTACACGAAGCGCGGCATCATCGCCAACCCGAACTGTTCGACCATGCAGTTGCTGGTCGCCTTGGCACCGATCCATCGCGCCGTCGGTATCGAGCGAATCAACGTGGCGACCTATCAATCGGTTTCCGGCGCGGGTCGTTCGGGAATCGACGAGTTGGGCCAGCAGACTGCCGCCTTGCTCAACTTTCAGCCAGTCATGGCAAAAAAATTCAGCACCCAGATTGCCTTCAATGTGATTCCGCACATTGATGATTTCCAGGACAATGGCTATACCCGGGAAGAGATGAAGATGGTCTGGGAGACGCGCAAGATTCTTGGCGACGACTCGATCCAGGTGAATCCGACTGCCGTTCGGGTTCCGGTTTTTCTTGGTCATGCCGAGGCCGTACATTTCGAAACTCGCGACAAGATCACGGCGGAGCAGGTGCGCCAATTGTTAAAAGATGCGCCCGGCGTGGCGGTTATTGACGAGCGCAAAGCTGGCGGCTATCCCACCCCGGTGGGCAATGCGGCCGGCCAGGATGCAGTGTTCGTGGGTCGAATTCGCGAGGATATTTCCCATCCGCGGGGTATAAATCTGTGGGTTGTCTCGGACAACATCCGCAAAGGGGCTGCCCTGAATGCCGTTCAGGTCGCCGAGCTATTGGTGAAAACGTATCTGTGATCTATAGTTACGGTTGTGTTATAAGGCAGTTTCGAGCTTTGAAAAGCGTCCCTGGGGGATGGCCGATCAAGCTTATCGATAACGTATTTGGGGAGCCCTGTTCATGAAACGACCGCTGCAATTGTCGCTTGCCATCGCGCTCGCGCTGGGGGCGACCAATGCGTTCGCACTCGGGCTGGGTGTCATCCAGGTCCAGTCAGGGCTGAATCAGCCCTTGATAGCTGAGATTCCGATTATCCAGGGCTCACCGGGTGAGGCCGAAGGCTTGATCGTCCAGCTCGCCTCGCCGGAAGACTTCGAGCGAGTGGGCATGAACCGCTCGACGATCAGCGTTCCCGTCGAATTTTCGATCGGCAAGAACGCGCGTGGCGAGCCTGTCATCAAGGTTACCAGCAAGGAAATTGTCCGCGAGCCGTTTCTCGGCATGTTGCTGGAAGCCAACTGGCCGAAGGGTCGATTGTTGCGCGAGTACACCGTCTTGCTCGATCCGCCCGTGATGGCGCCGGCAGTCAAGGGATCCAGCGCGGTTGCGGTTGCGGCGAAGGAGCCCGAGCGTACGGCTACCCAACCGTTGCCAACAAGCAAGCCGGCACCGGTGAAGCCAGCCCCAATTGCGGCGACTCAGCCAGCAGCGGCGCCGCCACAGCCGGTGGCGAAGCCGACTTCGGCTCCGGCTGCGCGCTCGGTCAGCGGCAACGAATACGGGCCCGTTGCGGCCGGTGAAACACTTGGCGAGATCGCCCGGTCGACTCGCCCCGATGACGCGATCTCAGTCAATCAGATGATGCTTGCCCTGCTCAAGAACAATCCTAACGCGTTTTTCAAAGAGAACATCAACGCCCTGAAGCGCGGTGCGGTGTTGCGGATTCCCTCCGCAGAAGAGATCGCGGCAAGCGGTTCGGCGCGTGAAGCTGCGGCCGCAGTTCGGTCACAGATCGACGATTGGCGCGGAACCATGAGCAGCTCGCCGACCTTGGTCGCGGATACGACCTCGGCTGCCTCCACACGTACCTCTGCCACAACGTCACGTAGCTCCGGTGAACGGCTTGCTCTGGTGCCGCCCCGCGAAGGCAAGGCTGATCAGAATTCGGCCGATAGCCCCGGTGGTGGCGGACGCGCCGGTGGATCGGGCGATGCTGCCTCGAAAGCTGAACTGGCGCGCGTTCGCGAAGCCTTGACCAGCAAGGAGCAGGAATCCGGTGAGCTCAAATCGCGCGTCAAGGATCTTGAGGACATCAAGGGCAAGAATGAAAAACTGATCACTCTGCAAAGTACCGAGCTCTCGGAGCTGCGTGACAAGCTCAAAAAGCTGCAGGAAGAGGAAAGTAAGGCGGCTTCTGCCGCGACTGCAAAGGTGACGACACCGACGCCGATGCCAATACCGACTCCGACGACGTCGATTGTGGCGACGCCGCCACCGGCCTCGACAAAGGTCGACAGTGCGACAGCCGATGCAAAAGTCACCAAGGATGACATCTGGGGTGACGCGAACTCAGGCTCAATCAAGGCTACGCCCGCGGATTCGACCGCGACCGCTCCCACGGCTGCAACCACGGTTCCGCTCTCGGATGGCGGCGTGACTGCGCCAACCGATTCCAGTGCAGTCGTGAGCACCCCCACAGCGGTGGTGGAGACGCCAAAACCGGCGCCGCCCAAGCCAGTTGAAGTGAAGAAGCCGGCAGTCCAGCCGGTACCGAAACCGATGGCGCCGGTCGACTCGACGCCGTGGTATCTCGATCCGATGGTTTTGGGCGCCGCCGGTATCGGTGGACTGTTGCTTGTTGTGCTTGGCATCTTCGGCCTGCGCAAGCGCAAGCCCGTGGTCAGCGCATCGCGTACGTCCATTGCCAATTCGTTTGGTGACTCTCCCGTAGGCGTCAACGCCCTCGACGCGGATGTGGAGGAGCAGGAACTGATCGCCCAGGTCCAAGCCGATCCGAGCAACGCAAACTCGCATCTTGAGTTGCTGAGTCTCTACTACGCGCAGGGCGCTGCATCGAAATTTGAAGCGGCTGCCGAAGAAATGTACGCCTACGTTGCCGACCCCAACCAGTCAACGTGGCGCGAAGTCAAGACGATGGGCGAAGAGTTAGTGCCGCACAATCCGCTGTTCAGTCATCAGGATTCAATTGTCGACGACTATTCCCAAGAAGCTGGGGCGCAGACGTATCGATTCGATGATGCACAAGCTGATTCCCCGGCCGAGTTCCCGGATTTCGAGGACGAATTTGAAGATCGCAGGCACGCCGTTGCCGAGCGCGCTCCTGCAAATTTCGAAACGGCCAGCATGCCAGCATTTGATGCCTCCGACTTCGATCTGGGCGAGACCAGTCCGCCAGCACCGGTAGCCAGCTCGGATACTTCATTCAGTTTCGATCTTCCGCCGCTTGAGGAGGTTCCAAGCATGAGCGACGCCAAAGATTTGGGCAGGCGAGAAGTGAGCTTTGAACCGGCGCCGCTTGCGGATTTCGAGATGGACGATGACAAGGCGACCGTCGAAGTGCCCGCGGCTGAAGTTTCTGACGACGAGTTCTTCGCTGGCGAAGATGCCATCGGTACCAAGCTCGATCTGGCCAAGGCCTATCTCGACATGGGTGATCCGGATGGTGCTCGCTCGATGCTCGAGGAAGTGCTTGCAGAGGGCGCGCCGGCCCAGCAGGATGAAGCACGCAAGTTGATTGCAGAAATCGGTTGAGCTCGGTCTTGATATGAGCCACGCGAGGCCGGGATTTCCCGGCCTCGTTGTTTGTGGGCTGCGCGTGGGGCATGCGGCTTATAATCTTGCGCTGCACCAAACTCCACGGAGACTGCGTTGCGCATCGCGCTCGGAATTGAATACGACGGCACTGATTTTTTTGGCTGGCAAAGGCTTTCGCATGGTGCGAGCGTGCAGGGGACAGTCGAGGAAGCACTTTCTTTCGTGGCCAACCATCCGGTTGAGGTGACGTGCGCCGGGCGAACCGACTCAGGCGTGCATGCGCGTTGTCAGGTCGTGCATTTCCAGAGCGAAGCGTTGCGCAATGAGCGCAGTTGGATGCTCGGCACCAACTCTAGACTTCCGTCAACGGTCGGCGTGCGCTGGGTTGTTCCGGTCGAAGAATCGTTCCACGCGCGCTATGGAGCATTGGGACGTCGCTATCGCTACACGATCCTCAATCGCCACGCGAGACCCGCTCTCGATGCTCGCTATGTCGCCTGGGAGCGCCAACCGCTCGATGCCGATGCCATGCTGCGAGCCAGCCAGGCCTTGATCGGTGAGAACGATTTCACTGCGTTCCGCACGATCGCTTGCCAGGCACGTACGCCGTTTCGTAACGTTCACTCAATCCGGGTTGTTCGAATCGACGATCGGATCGAAATCGATATTCAAGCCAACGCCTTCCTTCACCACATGGTGAGAAACATCGTCGGTTCGTTGCTTCCGATTGGTCGCGGAGAACGTCCCGAGTCTTGGTTGGCTGAGTTGTTGGGCGGCCGTGATCGCAGCATGGCAGGTCCGACGGCGTCAGCGTCCGGATTGTGTTTCATCTCGCCGATCTACCCCATCACATCCGGATTGCCGGCTGAGGTCTGTCAATGAATCCTGTGCGCATCAAATTTTGCGGGATCACCCGAGCCGAAGATGCGATATTCGCGTCGTCGCTGGGTGTCGAAGCGCTAGGATTCGTTTTCACAAAGCGCAGTCGGCGATTCATCGATGCGGTGAGTGCTTCGCGGATCATTCGCCAATTGCCGCCCTTTGTTACTCCGGTCGCGTTGTTCATGGACGATGAGCAGGAATGGATCAAGCAGGTGATCGCTATTGCCCGTCCTCAGTTTTTGCAGTTTCACGGCAACGAAAGCGCTGCCGACTGCGAAAGCCATGGAATGCCTTACCTGAAGGGGGTGCCAATGGCGACGGTCACGGATGTGCCAAGCTATGCGGCCGGTTTTGCGGGCGCCGCCGGTTTTCTGCTCGATGCGAATGCCAGCGGTGAACCCGGTGGACAAGGAGCCCGCTTCGATTGGTCGCATCGACCGCAGCTTGATCGTGCGTTGATACTTGCGGGTGGCCTCGATGCAGACAATGTCAGCGAGGCGATTTGCAGCATGCGCCCGTATGCGGTTGATGTGTCGAGTGGAATTGAGTCGGCCCCAGGAATCAAGGATGCCGCTCGCATGCAGGCGTTTGTCGAAGCGGTGCGCACCCCCGAACACGAATGAGCAGAAAACGAGCATGAACAAGCCAACTTCAGTCAACGACTTTCACGCCTATCCCGACGCGCACGGGCGCTTTGCCGACTACGGCGGAGTGTTCATGCCGGAAACGCTGATGCCGCCTCTCGAAGAATTGACGGCGGCTTATCTGGCCATGCGCGAGGATCCCGAGTTCATTGCCGAATTCGAACGTGATCTCAAGTACTACGTCGGCCGACCTTCGCCGATTTATCACGCCGAACGCCTTTCAAACAAGATCGGCGGCGCGCAGATTCTGCTCAAACGCGAGGATCTCAACCATACCGGCGCGCACAAGATCAACAACACGATCGGTCAGGCTTTGGTCGCAAGACGCATGGGCAAGCGACGCATAATCGCCGAGACCGGCGCTGGACAGCATGGCGTGGCCACGGCAACGGTATGCGCGAGATTCGGTCTCGACTGCACTGTTTTCATGGGTGCTGTCGACATTGAGCGGCAAAAGATCAATGTTTACCGAATGAAACTGCTCGGTGCGAAGGTGGTTCCGGTGGTGTCGGGATCGAAGACACTCAAGGATGCGCTCAATGAAGCGATGCGCGATTGGGTGACCAATGTTGCCGATACGTTCTACATCATCGGCACAGTAGCCGGTCCGCATCCGTATCCGATGATGGTGCGTGATTTCAACGCCGTCGTCGGACGCGAGGCGCGTGCTCAAATGCTTGAGCAGTACGGTCGACTGCCCGACGTGCTCACGGCCTGTGTCGGTGGAGGCTCGAACGCAATCGGACTTTTCCATGCCTTTCTCAACGATCGTGAAGTTGCGATGGTTGGCGCTGAGGCTGCTGGCGAAGGTATCGAGACAGGTCGACACGCGGCTTCGCTGAGTGCAGGTCGACGCGGAGTGCTGCATGGAAATCGCACTTATGTGATCTGTGACGACAATGGCCAGATCACCGAAACGCATTCGATTTCCGCCGGCCTCGACTACCCGGGCGTTGGCCCCGAGCACGCCTTTCTCAAGGACGCAGGTCGCGTCCGCTACGTCGGCATCACCGATGACGAGGCGCTTGCTGCTTTCCACGAATTGGCACGCACGGAAGGCATCCTGGCCGCGCTCGAATCCAGTCATGCGATCGCGCAGGCGATCAAGCTCGCTCGCGAGTTGCCCAAGGATCAACTGATCCTGTGCAATCTTTCCGGGCGCGGCGACAAGGATGTGCATACGATTGCGGCGCTCGAAGGCATCGAACTGTGACGCATCGAATCGATCAACGATTCGCCGATCTCAAGCGCGATGGTCGCAAGGGGCTGATTCCTTTCATCACCGCCGGAGATCCGCTTCCCGAAGCGACGGTCGCGATCATGCATGCACTGGTTGCGGCTGGCGCCGATCTGATCGAGCTTGGCGTGCCGTATTCCGATCCGGTTGCCGATGGCCCGACTATTCAGCACTCGAGTGAGCGAGCCATCGCGCGCGGCATTGGCCTCAGCCAGATTCTCGGCTGGGTCAGCGAATTTCGACAGAAGGATTCGACCACGCCGATTGTCCTCATGGGCTACCTCAATCCGATCGAAATCTTTGGTTATGCGCGTTTTGCAGACGAAGCCAGTGCCGCCGGTGTCGACGGCGTGCTGATCGTTGATGTGCCGATTGAAGAGGCGGACGCGGTCACGCTGTTGCGCGAAAAAGGCTTGCGCGAAATCTTCCTCGTCGCACCAACCACGACCGAGCATCGACTCGCGGCGATTCGAGCGCAGGCCCAGGGCTTCGTTTATTACGTGTCATTCTCGGGAATTACCGGCGCAAGCCATCTCGATCCGGCAGCGGTACGTAGACGCGTCGAGCACATCAAGCAGGGCGGTGATATCCCGGTTGCGGTAGGCTTTGGTGTCCGTGATGCGGCAAGCGCAGTAAAGATTGCCGAAAGCGCGGATGCGGTGGTTATCGGCAGTGCCTTGGTCGAGATGCTCGCGCAAGCTACTGACGTCAGCGCTGCAACGGCGGCAGCAGGTGCGTTTCTTGCGCCTATTCGTGCCGCACTCGACGTGGCGGCGCGAGATTAAGAAAAGGCATCAAGAAACCAGCGTATGACTCTCATCATTGTGAGACGAAGCGCTGGAAATCGGAGACAGTGATAGATGAACTGGTTGCAGAAATTGATGACCCCACGCATCCGAACGCTTGGCGCAGGCAAGGGCAAGGTGCCTGAAGGCCTGTGGGAAAAATGCGCAGGTTGCGGTGCTGTCCTTTACGGTCCCGAGCTTGAAAACAATCTGATGGTATGCCCGCAATGCGGTCATCACCACAAGATTCGTGCACGCAAGCGCCTCAATGCACTGTTCGATAGCGGTACGCCTGAGGAAGTCTTCGGCAATCTCGAACCGCTGGATCCGCTCAAGTTTCGTGATACGAAAAAGTACAAGGATCGCTTGGTCGCTTCGCAAAAATCGACCGGCGAGAAAGATGCAATGGTTGCGATGCAGGGCTTGCTCAAGGGTCGACCGCTGGTCGCGTGCGCTTTTGATTTCGCCTTCATGGGCGGATCGATGGGTTCGGTGGTCGGCGAGAAATTCACGCGTTGCGCCGAACTCGCCTTGGCCGAACGCAAGCCAATGGTCTGCTTCAGCGCGACCGGCGGCGCGCGCATGCAGGAAGGCTTGTTCTCCCTGATGCAAATGGCCAAGACATCGGCCGCGCTCGGGCGCCTGCGTGCTGCCGGTCTGCCTTTCATCTCGGTGCTGACCGATCCGACCACCGGCGGCGTCTCAGCAAGTTTCGCCATGCTCGGCGACGTCATCATCGCCGAACCGAAAGCCCAGATCGGTTTCGCCGGCGCTCGCGTGATCGAGCAAACCGTTCGCGAAACCTTGCCGGAAGGTTTCCAGCGTTCGGAATTTCTGCTAGATCACGGCGCCATCGACATGATCGTCGACCGCCGTGCGCTGCGCGACAAGCTCAGCGATCTGTTCGTCTTGATGATGCGCCAGACCAAAGCGGCTTGAGCTCAAGTTTTGTGCAAATAATTCTGTGGCGAGGGGAGATTGATCTCACCTTTGGTGTCCAATTCGCATTGGGCCCAACTCCTAACGCCTCTAACAAATGGAGAGCTGCATCTTGAAGCTCGTCGACCTTGAGACCGCGGTGCTAGGGCACTATGGCGAGTTCTTGTGCGAGCAGATTCACAACGAGGAGAACACAAAGAGCGTTCGTTTTAAGCATAGCGCTACCCCTGTAAATGATGAGACGGATCTTCCAGATGTCGGGCGGCTGCAAGATTTTTACGACACTTTTGGCAGCATCGTCTTCTACCTCGACCAAGCGTCAGGAGATGCTGCTCGCCAAATTGCACCCCCTTATGAATGGGCCGAGCTAAAAGATGAATTCAGTGGCTGGTTCGAAGGCCTGAGTGATGACGAGCGGTCTGAAAGCGTCCCGCAATGGGTCGATACGTGCCTCGCTATCGGGGAAACCCCCTCGTCGGGAAACTACATTCTGATGGCGATGGACGGCGCTGTCGCCGGACACGTCTTCGAGTTCGATCATGATGGTTTTGAGTTCACCCATCGAGCAGACGATTTGGTTGAATACGTGCAAACACTCCTCAAGCCAGATGGCCCTGCTCTGATGGATATTGCCTCTCACATGCGGTTTGTTGAAGACGACCGGAACATGGTTCAGTGGTGGATTCGAGAACTCAGAGACAATCGGGGCAACGTCGTCAGCACTTAGAGCGGAAGGAGCAAAGCGTATCCCGCCGCTCGTGGGGGAAGCTACGCGCTGCCAATTGCGCGCACGATAACAAAAAGCGGGTTTTCTCCGGCCCTACGTTCTGATCGTCCGATGAAGGCTGCCTGAGTCAAACCGGAAGCCTCTTGTAGGAGCCCGTTCACGGGCGAGCTCTTGTTTGCACTGCCTAAGCTCGCCCGTGAACGGGCTCCTACCGAATCTCAGGTTCAAGCCAGGTTGAGAAAATCCGCACTACAAATGAAGCGCACGGCGTCGAGACGCGGTGCCGCTTGCGGAATCGCGGTACGCAAGGCTTCCAGTTCTGCATCAATCGCGTCAATTTCCTCCGGGCGTACGGACGGATTGACTCGAGCAAGTGCGATCAGGCGCGCATGCTCGTCGCCGAGGTCGCGCTCGATCGCTGTCAGTGCCGCGCCGATTTCGATCTGAGCGCGTTCGCGAGCCAGCGTTTCGGCGTGCGCGAGCATCGGTTTGACCAGTTTGGTCAGCAGTTTGCGATATCGCGAATATTCGATCGCGCGCTCAGCCGATCGCTTGATGCATTCGGCGCCGGGTCGGTATTCGTGGCGCGGCAGCAAGCGGCTATCGACAACGATACGGATCGGCAGCGGTGGCAGGTAACGCTCGACCGCCAATTCCCGATCGGCCACACAGTTCAACACGTAGACGCATTCAAGCAGCGCGCTGCGTCCCGGCAGGCTGTCATCGACGAGGAATGACGCATTGCCGTGCTCGCCTTCGAGCAACAGATCAATCGCGCCGCTGACCATCGGATGATCCATGCGTAGCAGCGGCAAATCTTCACGCGTCAGCGCGATGTTGCGATCGAAGGTGACTTGTTGCGGGCCATCCTTGAGGCCGGGGAAACCATCCGTGCTGAGATATTCCGGATCCAGTACCACCGTGCGCGGAGCGTGCTCTTCGTTCTCGATGCCGAACTGCTCGAACAGGCGCAGGATGAATTCGTCGTTGGCCGTGTTGGCATCGGCATCGACGAGGGCGCGACGCAGGCGATCGGCATGGCTCTGGCGTACGCTGGCCAACTCGAGCAAGCGATCGCGCCCGCTGTTGACCAGCGCCGACAACTCTTCGTGGCTGGCGCGGGTTTCGCCGATCAGCGCATCGAGTTCCGAATCGGCATCTTCGCCGCCGTGCGCGTGTTGCTCGGCGAGTTCGACCAGGCGCGCGCCGTAGCGCTTGAGCAGTTCGCGGCCGTCCGACGGACTGCTGCGAAAGGCGTCAAGGCCGAGATCGAACCAGCGTGTCAGCGCGTGCTGGGCAGTGCCCGAGAACGCGCAGGTGTGGATGAGGATGTCCTGTTTCTGGCCGATGCGATCTAGACGACCGATGCGTTGTTCGAGCAAATCCGGATCGAGCGGCAGATCCCAGAGGACAAGATGATGGGCAAACTGGAAATTGCGACCTTCCGATCCGATCTCCGAACACAACAGCAGGCGTGCGCCTTCGGCATCGGCAAAGTAAGCAGCATTGCGGTCGCGTTGGAGCAGGCTCATACCCTCGTGAAAGCGTGCAATCTTGACCCCACTGCGCGTACGCAGCACTTCTTCAAGCGCAAGCACCTTGGCCTGGCTGCGGCAAATCAGCAGGAATTTTTCCGATGCAAGATGATCGATCATGCCGAGCAGCCAGTTCAGGCGCGGATCGCTCGCGTAGGGCAGTTCGATTTCAGGCGCGGTCGCCTGCAGGTCGGCGTGAAATTCGGCGAGCAAATGCTGGCGTTGCGCATCATCGAGCTCGCTGCCGTCAAGAGTGACCAGTTTCGGCACGCGATGCGGAAAACCACCGACCTGGGCCCGACGATTGCGGAACATCACGCGACCGGTGCCGTGACGGTCGATCAAGGCATCAAGCAAGGTATTGGTGGCCGCCGCATCCAGCGGGCTGGCCAGCAAGCTCGCCAGTTGCTCATCCTCGCCCAGGCGCTCTGACAACTCGCGGCAGTCAGCCACCGACAACTCGGTGCCGTCATGCAGCTTGCCCGCGATGTCCGAAAGCCCGCTGTAGCCATCCGCTTCGGCCACATAACTGTCGAGATCGTGATAGCGCGCCGGATCCAGCAGGCGCAGGCGCGCAAAATGTCCACTGCGGCCGAGTTGCTCAGGCGTTGCTGTCAGCAGAATCAGGCCGGACGTGCGCGATGCCAGCGTTTCAACCAATTGGTATTGGGCGCTTACCGAATCGGGTGACCAGGCCAAATGGTGGGCCTCATCGACGATGACCATATCCCATCCCGCATCAGTCACCTGTGCGGCGCGTTTGGCCGAACCGCTGAGAAATCCGATGCTGGCGATAATCAGTTGCTCATCCTGGAACGGATTGCGTGTCGGATCACTGGTCTCAATCGACTCGCAACGCTCCTCATCGAACAACGAAAACTGCAGATTGAATCGGCGTAGAAGCTCGACAAACCACTGATAGACCAATGTTTCCGGCAACAACACGAGCACGCGTCCGACGCGTCCGCTGGCCAACAGCCGAGCGAGGATCATGCCTGCTTCGATGGTCTTGCCGAGGCCCACTTCGTCGGCCAGCAAGATGCGCAATGGCTGGCGCGCAGCGGCAATTTCGGCGACGCGCAACTGATGCGGAATCAGATCGATACGCGCGGATTCAAGTCCCCAAGCCGGCGAGCGCAAGGCTTCCGCGCGACGCAACAGAGCTTCCTGACGGAAATCAAACCGATCGGCACGATCGACACGACCTGAAACCAGACGCTCATCGGCACGTGAAATCGCTTGGCTGTCATCGAGCTCGGTTTCGTTGAGGGTTTTGCCGCCACCACGGTAGACGAGCAATCCGTCTTCCTCGGCCACGCTTTCGATGACCAGACTGAAGCCCTTGCCGGCGACCTTCTGACCGACACGGAAATCCGCGCGCGCGATCGGCGCACTGTGCACCGCGTACTGGCGCAGTACGCCCGCGGTCGCGTAAAGCAATTGCACGCTGCGCCCTTCGATTCGGATCAGGGTGCCAAGACCGAGTTCGGGCTCGGCATTCGAGAGGTAACGTTGACCGGGAACCAAAGCCATCTGTAGTCGGAAATGTCAGGAGGGTCGCCGATTATCCCCTGTCAGGGCGCAGGCATAAACACGTATTGCGCGATTCGAGGCAAATAGCCGCTTCTGAGGTCCACTACCTCAACCGATCCGCAATTGTTGATTCAGCCCAGAAACAGTCTCGATACTACTTCGACGGCGGGCAAGAGAAAAAGGAAGCAAGTTCCACCCTCTTCCGTTCGTGGAGAGGCGGACTGACTCGATGATCGAGCACGTCATTGCAATGATTCGCCAATTCTTCGATCAAGCCATTCGATGATCTCCCGCTGCAACTCCACAGGCGCAAGTTCGAGGCTCTGCACGCAAACAAAGGCGGCACTGTTGTCGGTATCGGCCCACGTCATCTTGCGCTCAACGCGGGTCGGGAGCTGTTCGCTCGGTTTGAGTTGGACGACGTGCAGGCTGTTGTCGACGATGGCGCCGTCGTGGAGGAATTCGAGATGGGTGGCGACGGCTTCAGTCTTGAATTGTTCGTTTGAG
>JBBQTY010000028.1:0-27842 GCA_038234445.1 Lysobacterales bacterium | reverse complement strand
GTTAACGAATTGTCATGCTGCAGTACAGCAGAAATGGCCGACAGAGATCGAATCCGGGGTGTTCAGGCCTTGCGCACGCTCACGCGGCGATCGAGCGATGCTCGGCAAGCTGATCGAAATAATCTCGGGTCAGGCGCAACTGGGTCTGTGCGCATTCGGTCGCGTTCACGATCGTGCGGAAAGCGGCGTTTTCGGGACGATCCCTGGCGTACCAACCGAGGTGCTTGCGCGCGATGCGCACACCCGCGAGCTCACCGTAAAACGCGTACAGATCTTCGAGATGGCCGACGAGGATGTCGCGTACTTCAAGCGGAGAAGGTTCGTTCAACGTCTCACCGGTGGAAAGGAAATGCGCAATCTCGCGGAGGATCCATGGTCGGCCTTGTGCGGCGCGGCCGATCATGACCGCGTCGGCGCCGGTCAGTTTGATTACCTGCAGAGCTTTCTGCGGTGAATCAATATCGCCGTTGGCCATCAACGGAATGCGGATCGCATCGCGGATCGCGGCAATGGTCGCGTACTCGGCGTTGCCCTGATAAAGGTCCGCGCGGGTTCGGCCATGCACCGCGAGGGCGGCGATGCCCGCGTCCTCGGCGATCTTCGCGATACGCACGCCGTTGCGGTTGTCGCGATTCCAGCCGGTGCGGATCTTCAATGTCACCGGAACATTGACCGCCTTGACGACGGCATCGACGATACGCGCGACCAGGGCCTCGTCCTGCAGCAGCGCAGAGCCAGAATATACATTGCAAACTTTCTTGGCCGGGCAGCCCATGTTTATATCGATCAATTGCGCACCGAGATCGACGTTGTAGCGCGCTGCGTCGGCGAGCATCTGCGGATCGTAGCCGGCGATCTGCACACTGATCGGATCCGGTTCTCCGGTGTGATCGGCGCGCCGTTGTGATTTGGCCGTATGCCACAAGCGCGGATCCGCCGTGGTCATTTCCGACACAGCCAAACCGGCGCCGAGTCGTTTGCACAACTGGCGGAACGGTTTGTCGGTGACCCCGGCCATCGGTGCGAGCACGACGGCTGGATCGATCAGGAAGTTGCCGATGCGCATAGCCGCTATTGTAGCCTGCACGCCTCAGCTCGATTGCCTGAACACCTTGAGACGATCTGCCGCGGCGCATCGGTTTAACGACTCGCCTGCTAGAATCCAGTGGTTCCCATCAGAAATACAGACTGCTTGAATTTGATTCCCTGCCGAAACCATGGATCGTGTCGTCGACGTCTTCGTCGGCTGGCCGACTGATTGTCATGCTCGATTTTCTGGTCAGCTTGTTCACCCAGAATGGCTATGCCGCCGTTTTCATCGTCCTGATGATCTGCGGCTTCGGCCTTCCGGTTCCCGAGGACATCACCCTGGTTGCTGGCGGCGTGATTGCCGGGCTTGGTTATGCCAACGTGCACATCATGGTGGCAGTTGCGATTGTCGGCATCCTCGCCGGCGATGTGCTGATGTTCGTGCTTGGGCGTCACTACGGTGAACGCGCACTGCGTTTGCGCTGGGTTGCGTTTCTGCTGACGCCGAAACGTTACGCCCTCGTCCAGGCCAAGTTCAGTCGCTTTGGCAATCGCCTGATGTTCGTTGCGCGATTTCTGCCGGGCTTGCGCTCACCGATTTATCTGACCGCCGGGATGACGCGACGCGTCTCGTTTATCCGCTTTTTTCTGCTCGACACGTTGGCCGCGCTGATCAGCGCGCCGATCTGGATCTATCTCGGCTACTACGGGGCGCAGAACCATGATTGGCTGCTGAAATGGCTGGATCGCGGCAAACTCATCGTGATCATCGTGGCCGTCGTGATTCTGGCTTTAGTCGTGCGCTATTTCTGGAAGCGCACGTCTCGTCATCGCGCCTTGCTGCGCTTGCGGCAGAGCCGGCGAAACAGAAATCACCAAACCTCAGACTGAACCTGCAAAGCGCGCGACTACTTCGTCAAAGTGTGGAATCGCCAAGGCAGCGCCGGGCTTTTCCGTACTCATCGCGGCAACCCGGTTGGCATATCGGACTGCGTCGATGAAAGCCGGGGCGGGCGATTGTGAAAGCATTGCTACCAGGGCGCCGCTGAATGAGTCGCCGGCACCAGTCGTGTCGATCGCATGAACCTGTTCGGCAGTGATGCGATAGTGATCACAGTTGTCTCCGCGCAGCGTTTCACGCGCATGCGAGATGAAGCAACCGTGCGCGCCGAGCGTAATCACGACGCTGGCAACGCGGAGCCCGCGACACAACCGATGCAACTCTGCATCGGCCATTTGTGCGATTTCCTCGGCACGCGCTTCACTTGCGCTGAAGCGACCGATCAATTGCGCGAACTCGGTTTCGTTGGGTGTGATCACGTCGCAAAGATCGAGCAGTTGTGCATCCACGTCAGCATGCATCGGTGCCGGATTGAGCACACATAGCAGCCCGTATTCGCGACCCAGTTCCAGTGCCGTGCGAACCGCTTCAAGATTGTTTTCAAGCTGTACGAGGAGCACACGTGCGTTGGCAAATCGGAGGTTCTGCTTGCGCAGGAAGGCTGCCGACAGGTGCTCGTTCGCGGCGAGGTTGACCATGATCTGATTCGCACCTTCGGCATTCACAACGATACCGGCCGCAGCGGTTGGCACCTCATCGAGAATCAACCATGCGCATGCCAGTTTTTCGCTCTCGGCGAAGTGTCGCGCCGAGATTGCCAGTGCATCATTGCCGAGTGCACCAATGAAAAGAATATTGCCACCTTGGCGTACGCAGGCGATCGCCTGATTGAAACCCTTGCCACCGGGGCCGGTACTGAAACCCAGCGCACGCCGCGTCTCGCCCGGCTGCGGGAAGCGATCGGTTTGCCAGACATGATCCTGCACATAACTGCCGACGATGATGACATCGGCGAGGGTCTCGGGAATGTTTGACATCGTGATCCTTGTCCGCGCAGCCAATCAATCATGTTAGCCCAGTCGTTCGTGGGGCTGTAGCTGACGCGACACGGCACATCCAGGAATCATGCCGTAGACAAGCACAAACCGTTTCGACAGACTCGAATTGACAAATGACACGGTCGGCGCAAACGTGCGTCGTCACTTTATCCGGGTTGTCGCCCGAGAAGCTGAAGCGAACCAACCGTGAGCGAGTGGGTGACCCAAACCAAGAGACCGGCATGAGCGTTGTGCCGACATTTGCGATCATAATCGTACTGCTTGGCATCGGCCGTGTGCTCGCGTGGCGCCGGCTCGTTCCTGAAAATGCCGCCGAGTCGTTGAACCTCGTCGTCCTCAACGTATGCCTTCCGGCGGCCATCCTTTTGTACGCGCCCAAACTCGTTTTCGAGCGCGAACTGGCCGGCCTCATCGCGATCCCATGGCTGGTTCTGCTGGCGACCCTGATACTGGTTCCCGTGCTTTCGAAGTTCCTGCATTTCGATCGCGCCAGCAAGGCCAATCTGTTGTTGCAGATTCCGCTCGGCAACACCTCGTTCATCGGCTACCCGCTGATCCAGGTTCTCGTCGGGGCAGGCGCCTTGCGCTATGCAGTGGTCTACGATCAGTTCGGCACCTTCTTGATGCTGGCCACTTGGGGATTGTTTGTCGTCGCATTCTATGGCGGTGGCGAGCGACCGAGCCTTTGGGTAATCGCGCGGCGCATCATCGGCTTTCCACCTTTTATAGCCCTGATTTTGGCCTTGAGCATCGTTCCGGCTGATCCGCTACCCGTTGTGGAGCAGGGGCTCAAACTGATTGCCGGAGCGATGTTGCCGGTCGTGATACTGGCTTTGGGCATGCAGTTGCGATTGCGCCTGCCAAGCCATCATTTGCTGGCGCTTGTCATCGGTCTGATCGCCAAGCTGGTGCTGATGCCACTGCTCGCCTTGGGCGCGTCTCGGGTGTTTGGTCTTACCGATGAACTGACGCTTGTTGCGGTCTACCTCACTGCGATGCCCCCGATGGTGACCTCGGGTGCCCTGCTGTCGATGGCGGGCCTGGCGCCGGAACTGTCGGCGGCTCTGATCGGCTATGGGATCGTCCTGTCCATGATCACGCTACCGCTATGGCACCTCGTGATGGCCGGATGAAAGCTTGAGGAAATCGGAGCTTCACAATTGCCGAATTTCGCTAGGGAGGGTCTGATCAAGTAGCAAAGTCGTCATAGCGTTCAGAAGGTTTTCCACATGTACCGCGTGGCGAAATGAAGGCTGGTTGCCTTGACGAGGCGCGCGGTGCATGTGGGGAGCCTTCTGAACGCCACCTTTTCAGCATCCAATCAATCAGTTAGGCGACGCCTGCCTGCGCGCAGATCTTTGTTGCGTCGACTTGAAAGACGGCCAGTCTGTCTGCGTCGACGCGTCGCGATCTGCACACAGGCAGGCGTCGTGACGACTTTGCTACTTGATTAGACCCTCCCTAGTTCTCGAACCCATTCTTGAACAAGAGATCGGTGGCATTGCCGATATAAGGGAGCAGCCAAGCCAACTGTGCTCGGTCGCCGCTGAAATTCGCAGTCGGCTCGAGGCTGTACATGTAATCGCCCCACCACGGGCCCGCCGCCCACCAGGTCCAGCCCAGCCAGACATCATCGTTGGCATCGAGATGATTCATCGCGCTGGTGATTGCAGCGTGACAATCCGCATTGTTCGCTCCGGCAAATTCGCCAAGGAATCCCTTGCGCCCGTTGCTGCGCAACCAATCGGTCACACCGGCGAGTTCGTTTGCACCGGTCCCGCTGGCGGATTTGCAGGTTGCCGATGTCCCCGAATAATTGCTGTCGAAGTACTGATGTAGCTCGAAAGCGAAATGGTTGGCGCTGTCGGTGATCTCGAGCATGGCAACCGCATTCGCGGTGCCGTACCAGTTCTGCGACCAGCTGTGCGCGCCGGTCCAGGCATTGCCCGGAACGAGGATCAGTTGTCCCGCGCCAGCCGCGCGAATGGCTGCGATAGACGCATTCGCGGCGCCAACCCATTGTTCGGTCGGTATCGTATTCGGCTCATTCATGAGCCCGAAGATGACATGGCTATTGCCGATGTAATGCGTCGCCAATCGTGACCAGAGATCGGCCAGCGCGACGTTTGGCAGTTCCGCCGTCCCGACAACATGACCGCCATAACGCGCGTAATTGTGTGGGTCGATAAGGACGCTGATGCCAATCGAAGTTGCATGCGCTACGACGGCATCAAGCCCGGCCAGATAGGTGCTGTCCAGGTTGCCGTTCAAGCTTGGCTGCATGCGTTCCCAAAGAAACGGCAAGCGCACAACATTCATGCCCTTGCCATGGAAATAGTCGAGCTCCGCCGAAGACGGCCAGACGAAATCGACATTGATGATTCCGGGCAACGCATTGCCGAATTCCGCACCCGCGAGGTTGACCCCTTGATACATCGTACCGGCCGCTGCGGTGCTTGCCAGGATCGTACCGAGCAGCACAGTAACGCACGGCAATTTTGATGCTTGCTTCATGGGATTGATTTCGATTTCGAGAAATGGCTGCGGCAACCGCGATTCAGTCCCGCGGTTGCGTGTGTTGTGCAGGAAGTGGCGCTAAGGGACATGGTGGAGATTGAATTCTTCCATGGTGGAAAATCCGGTGATTGCGACTCGCGAACGTCGAGAAGATCACGCCGCACTTTATTGATCGGCCAAGTCGTCAATCATCGCGAGTTTGTTCCTTTGTAGATGTGATCCATGTCGCTTTGCGATGAAAAGTGTGATCGTCCTCCACTCGATTCACAGCTATCGGCCGCGTCATTCGGACGGATTGCCGTCGTCAGGTTGTCAGCGATTGGCCGGAGGTTCGTAAAGATGGTGTGGCGTGTCACGACTTTCGAACGTGTCGATTCGCCGATGAAGCAGTGGAAGAGCGTGATCGCGTCTCTCATCCTTGTTGCGGGAGTCGCATTTTGATGATTGCTGTGTTCTTTCTTTGCGAACGAGAGTCGGGCTGCCTGATGCTGCCGTATCGACTCGATCACTTTCGCTGCCTCTCTCAATGCGGTGATCTGGACACTCGATCAGTCCTGGGAACTGATTCCTTAAACGATTCGCACAAATCAAACGGCCGCGCAACCGAGTGGAGCAGTCAGCAAGACCAAGTGGAGCAAAGCAGACTGATACCGCAGCCAAGATCAATTAAACGGTTTTGCGAATTGGCAAGCGCCGCGCCGACGCTGACGTAAAGCGGGTCGGTGGCAATGCGATAGGCGCGTAGCAGCTATGATCGCGCGGCGGCAGAAATTGACTCGCGACGTCATCGTTGATGACTTGCATCGACGCAGCGTATCCAAACACGCTTGAGGCGCAGATGAGCCAAGCCCAACTGCGCCCATCACAATACGATCAGACCGTGGTCGGATTGGGTTTTTCGGGATCGAGCTTCCATTGCTTGATCGCGCGCTCGACATCCTGCGGATTCATCTTGCCCTCGGCGGCCAGAGCGGAAATCGCCGCATGTGCAATCCAGTAGCGATCAACCTCGAAGAAGCCACGCAGTGCCTCGCGCGAATCGCTGCGGCCATAGCCGTCGGTGCCGAGTGCGATGAACTTGCGTCCTTCCGGAATGAAGGCGCGAATCTGATCGGCGTAGGCGCGCACATAGTCGGTCGCCGCAACGACCGGACCGGAATGATCCTCGAGACATTCCGCGACCCAGGACTGTCGCGGCTTCTTGTCCATCGGATGCAGACGATTCCAGCGCTCGACATCGAAACCATCACGACGCAGTTCGTTGAAGCTCGGGCACGACCAGATCGTGCTCGAAACTCCGA
This sequence comes from Lysobacterales bacterium, assembly GCA_038234445.1. Taxonomy (GTDB): domain Bacteria; phylum Pseudomonadota; class Gammaproteobacteria; order Xanthomonadales; family Rhodanobacteraceae; genus Dokdonella. Next base: position 21,096 of record JBBQTY010000028.1, on the reverse strand, counting down.
ATTCCTGCTCAAGCAACTCCGCCGCCGCGATCACTTCGCGCAAGATCGTACCGCTGCCCATCAATTGAACCTGAGGAATATTCTTTGCTTTGGTCTTTGCGTTTTTCTTTTCCGAATCCCCATTCCCGAATCCCGTATCCCGCAACAAATACATGCCCTTGATAATGCCGTCCTCGGAACCCGTCGGCATGTCTGGATGCGCGTAGTTTTCGTTCATCAGGGTGATGTAGTAGTAGGTATCTTCCTGTTCGGTGAGCATGCGACGCACGCCGTCCTGCAGGATCACCGCGACTTCAAACGAGAACGTCGGATCGTAGCTGCGGCAGTTCGGGATCGCGCCAGCGAGCAGATGCGAATGCCCATCCTCGTGCTGCAGGCCCTCGCCATTCAAAGTGGTGCGTCCTGCGGTGCCGCCGAGCAGGAAGCCACGCGCGCGCATGTCGCCTGCCGCCCAGGCCAGATCGCCGATACGCTGAAAGCCAAACATTGAATAGTAAATATAGAAAGGCAACATTGGCACATTGCTGATCGAGTAGCTTGTCGCCGCTGCCATCCACGAGGAAAACGCACCGGGTTCGCTGATGCCCTGCTGCAGCACCTGACCGGATTCGTCTTCGCGATAGAACATGAGCTGGTCGGCATCCATCGGCTTGTATTTCTGCCCGAACGGCGCATAGATACCAATCTGACGGAACATGCCTTCCATGCCGAAGGTACGTGCCTCGTCGGCGACAATCGGCACGATGCGTGGACCGATCACCTTGTCGCGCAACAGCAGGTTCATGCCGCGCACGAACGCCATCGTCGTCGAGATTTCGCGCTCGCCGGTGCCCTTGGTCAATTGCTCGAGAGCCGACAGCTCCGGTGTCGCCAGCGATTCCGATTTCATCCGTCGCTGCGGCAGGGCACCGCCGAGCGATTTGCGTCGTTCGAGCATGTACTGGATTTCGGGCGAATCCTTGCCCGGGTGGTAATACGGCACGCTGGCCAGATCGGCATCGGAGATCGGAATATTGAAGCGGTCGCGGAACGCGCGTACCGCGGTGTCATCCATCTTCTTCTGCTGATGGGTGATGTTCTGCGATTCACCGGCCGAGCCCATACCGTAGCCCTTGACCGTCTTGGCCAAGATCACCGTCGGCATGCCCTTTGTGTTGACGGCTTGATGGTAGGCCGCATAGACCTTGTGCGGATCGTGGCCGCCGCGATTCAAGCGCCAGATGTCGTCGTCGGACAGGTTGGCGACGAGCTGGGCGGTTTCCGGGTACTTGCCGAAGAAATGCTCGCGCGTGTAGGCGCCGCCGAAGGCCTTGCAGTTCTGATACTCGCCGTCGACGGTTTCCATCATCAGCTTGCGCAGCACACCCTTGGTGTCGCGCGCGAGGAGCGGATCCCAGTAGCCACCCCAGCACAATTTGATTGCGTTCCAGCCGGCACCACGGAACACGCCTTCGAGTTCCTGGATGATCTTGCCGTTGCCGCGTACCGGGCCATCCAGGCGCTGCAGATTGCAATTGACCACAAAAATAAGATTGTCCAGACCCTCGCGTCCGGCCAGCGAAATCGCGCCGAGCGATTCGGGTTCATCGGATTCACCGTCACCGATGAAGCACCAGATCTTGCGATCGCTCTTCTCGATCAGGCCACGGTTCTCAAGGTATTTCATGAACTGGGCTTGATAGATCGCCTGCAACGGACCCAGACCCATCGAAACCGTCGGTACCTGCCAGTAATCCGGCATCAACCACGGATGCGGATACGAGGAAAGGCCATTGCCCTTGCCGCGCACCTCCATGCGAAAGTGATCGAGCTGCTCGGTGCTGAGTCGGCCTTCGAGGAAACTTCGCGCATAGACGCCCGGGCTGGAATGGCCCTGATGGAAGATCAGGTCGCCCGGATGTTCGTCACTCGGCGCCCGCCAGAAGTGGTTGAAGCCGACGTCGTACAAGGTCGCACTCGAAGCGAAGCTCGCGATATGTCCACCGAGATCGCCAGGCTTGCGGTTGGCGCGGATAACCATCGCCATCGCGTTCCAGCGCACCAGCGAACGAATGCGCCATTCCATGGCCGGGTCACCAGGGCACTTGGACTCCATGTGCGGTGGAATCGTGTTGATGTATTCGGTGGTTGGCTGGAACGGCAGGTGACCACCTGCGCGGCGGGTTTCCTCGACCATGCGTTCGAGCAAGTAGTGCGCTCGTTCGGGGCCATCGGTATGGATGATCGACTGCAGCGATTCGGTCCACTCGCGCGTTTCAACCGGGTCGAGATCCTGATCGAGAATGTCCTGGAGCTGGTTCATGCGGTTTCCTCAGGCTTGCGCGTATTGTTCTTTGATGGGACGGCGCTGTTGAAGCGCCGTCTGGGATGACCATGAAGTTTAGCCGCCTAGCTCAGTTCGTGCATGACGTCGCAGACGCCATGCGTCTGCGAGCGGACTTGAGCTCAACCTGAGGCGACGACCTGCGCGGCGCGAATCTGCGCCTCGACGGCCGCGATCGCGGTCATGTTGACCACGCGACGCACGGTCGCGGCAGGAGTAAGGATATGCGCGGGTTTCGACACGCCCATGAGGATCGGGCCGATGGCGACGCCTTCGGTCATCACGCGGGTGATGTTGTAGCCGATATTCGCCGCATCGAGGTTTGGACAGACAAAAAGGTTGGCGCGGCCCTTCAGACGTGAATTTGGAAACAGGCGATCGCGGATTTCCTCATTGAGCGCGGTATCGGCGTGCATTTCACCTTCAATCTCGAGATTCGGTGCGCGTTCGCGAACGATTTCGAGGGCGCGACGCATCTTTGCCGCCGAGGGATCGTCGTGGCTGCCGAAGTTCGAATGTGAGAGCAGGGCGATTTTCGGTTCGACACCAAACAGGCGCAGGCGAATGGCCGCTTGCAGCGTCGCTTCGGCAATCTGCTCGGCATTCGGATCGAGTTTGACGTGCGTATCGAGAAAGAAAAATATGCCACTGCTGTTGATAACGCCGGTCATCGCAGACGGCGCGTGAACATCCGGATCGAGCGGCAGGATGTCCTGTATATAGCGCAATTTCTTGTGATATCGGCCGATCAGGCCGGTCAGCAAGGCATCGGCTTCGCCGCGATAAACCATCAACGCCGCGATCACGGTCGAGCGCGAACGCACGATCGCCTTGGCGCCGTCCGGAGTCACGCCACGCCGCTCAAGCAGGCTGTGGTAGAGCATCCAGTAGTCCTTGAAGCGCGGATCGTTCTCGATGTTGCAGATTTCGAAATGTTCGCCGGCCTTGATGCGCAGACACAGGCGCTCGATGCGTGCTTCGATGACCGCTGGTCGACCGATCAGGATCGGCCAAGCCAGATGTTCGTCGGCGATATGTTGCACCGCGCGCAAAACGGTTTCTTCCTCGCCCTCCGCGTAGACCACACGTTTGAGATCGGCGCGCGCACGGTCGAAAACCGGCTTCATGACGAGGCCGGTGCGGAACACGAAGGTGTTGAGGCGCTCGCGGTAGGCCTCGATGTCCTCGATCGGTCGTGTCGCCACGCCGGATTCCATCGCAGCCACGGCGACCGCCGAGGACAGCTCAACCAGCAGGCGTGGATCGAACGGTTGTGGAATCAGGTATTCAGGACCGAATGAACGGGTCTGGCCGCCATAGGCGCGCACCGCGACATCGGACATCTCGCGGCGCGCCAGATCGGCGATCGCCTTGACGCAGGCGATCTTCATCGCCTCGTTGATCACGGTCGCGCCGACATCGAGGGCACCGCGGAACAGATACGGAAAACACAGCGCGTTGTTGACCTGGTTCGGGTAATCCGACCGGCCCGTGCCGACGATTGCATTGGGACGAACTTCCCAGACCAGTTCGGGAAGGATTTCCGGTGTCGGATTGGCCAGCGCGAAGATGACGGGTCGCTCGCTCATTCGCGAGACCATTTCTTTCGTCAGCACGCCGGGGGCGGACAAGCCGATGAAGATATCGGCGCCGTCGACGATGTCACCCAGCGTGCGCGCCTCGGTCTCGCGCGCGTAACGCTGCTTGTTTTCGTCGAGATCGGTGCGCCCGGTATGGATCACGCCGCCGCGGTCGGCAACCCAGATATTCTCCTTCGGTACACCGAGATGCACGAGCATGTCCATGCACGAGATGCCGGCCGCACCGGCACCGGTATGTACGATCTTGACCTCGTTGGCTTTCTTGCCGATCACTTCCAGCGCGTTGTAAAACGCCGCGCCGAGAATGATCGCCGTGCCGTGCTGATCGTCGTGAAACACCGGGATGTTCATGCGCTCGCGCAACTTGCGTTCGACGATGAAGCATTCCGGTGCCTTGATATCCTCAAGATTGATGCCGCCGAACGTCGGTTCGAGACTGGCGATGATGTCGATCAGTTTTTCCGGATCGGATTCGTTGATCTCTATATCGAACACATCGATGCCGGCGAACTTCTGGAACAGCATGCCCTTGCCTTCCATGACCGGCTTGGCCGCGAGCGGGCCGATGTCGCCAAGGCCAAGCACGGCGGTGCCGTTGGTGATCACCGCAACGAGGTTGCCGCGCGAGGTCATTTCAGCGGCCATCTTCGGGTCACGGACGATCTCCTCGCAAGCGAACGCGACGCCAGGCGAGTAGGCCAGCGACAGCTCGCGCTGGGTCACCACGGACTTGGTTGGCACGACCTTGATCTTGCCGGCCGGCGCACGCCGGTGATACTCGAGTGCGGCTTGCTTGAGGAGTTCGATATCGCTGGACATGGCGCGGGCTGATGCCTCCGATGTGGCGTTATTGCAGGGTTTTTGACTATATCACGCAGCTGCGGACGAGCCCCGGTGCATGCATCTGATTCGGCGCGGAGCCGGCGGCCTGCTTACAGCGAAAGCACAATGTCTTCAGCTTCGACCCGATCCAGACGTATGCGATTGGCGAACAGCGAAAAGGCAAGCATCGCGGCGAGACCATTCGCATGGCGGATCCATCGCGGCAACCAATTCGGCGCGGCGATATAACCGGAATCAAACTCGCTTTCGAGGGCCACGACATCGTGCAGACTCATCTTGCCGGCGAACAGATTGCGGCAAAGATTCAATTTGCGATTCTTCAGTGCCCAACGGAAAAAGGTATGGACCGAGAGCAGCCCGTGCAGATAGACGCTGTCCTTGGTGAACGCCGAACCTCCGGTGACCGGCGAGCCGCGGAATACGCGCTGGGCCGACGAAAAGCTGTCAGTCTCGGTTTGTCCGGCATCCAGAAAATAGCGGAACACTTCGATGAAATCCGCGCCGTTGAGAGCCATGTCGATCGCGAGGATGCGCAAGCTGATGCGTTTGATGCGCTCGATGTCGAGCGAGCCGGTCATCAACTCGGCGAATACGGCGAGACCTTCCTGGGTCGCGGTGATGCGCGGCGAACTGAGGCCGAATGAGGCGAGGTTCGGCTGACGTCGGCCATTCAATGCCGTAAGCGTGTGCACGTAGGCTTCGTGTTCGAGCAGCTGGGTGCGATCGTATTCGGTGAAACAGGTCGCCGAGCGCAGGCGAATCCGGGTCGCTCCGGCGGCGGCCTTGGAGATCAGTTGGTCGTCGACTTCGACGCGAACGGTGCCATTGCCGAAGAATGCATCGAGTTGGCTCTGCAGATCCTCACGCAGCACACCGGCCGGAATGCAGTAGTCGGCCTCGGTGGTCAGCACTTCGCTGTCGAGTTCATTGGCAAGACTGATGAAGTGCTTGGCGGCGTCGACGTTGCTTAGTTCGCTGCCAGGAACCCGTGAATCGGGCCGGCCATAAAGCTCGATCGAATATGCCGTCAACGCTGGCGTGCCGGCGGCTTCGAGCAACTCGGTGGCCACCCGCCAGGATTGCGCACTGCGCCGGATGTAGTCGCCAACGGGATGCTGCGCATCGGCGGCATCGTGGATAACCATGATCCGGCTGCGAACTTCCGAGTAATCTCGTTTCGGATAGTCGATAGCCGGCATGTTCACCACGCCCTTTCGCCAGCTCTCAAGAAACGCGGTTTGCGCCGATGCGGGCCAGCTCACCGAGCCGAGCAAGCGAATTCCCTTGACCGCAGCGACAAGCTCACGATCAAGACCGGCATGACGTTTCAGGCTTTCGATATGGGTGCTCATGGAGTGGTCGAAATATAGTCCGGAACCCGACTTGCGTAGCAACTCGTCGCGAGGATTTGTCTATCCATTCCCGCGTACGCGCGGGTCAATCAAAGCCATTGGCAAAAATCACATCACCGACCGTGAAATCGTGATTGTAGGTGGAGCCTTCGTAAGTCACGCGGAAATGCCAGAGGCCGCTCGGCGCATTGGCGGGGATAGTCTTGTTCCAATACCAGTAAGACGCCGCGTAATGAGGATCGTTGGTCTCGTCAGACATGCGAAATGTCCAGCTTTGATCGACGCTGCCATTGGGTCTGACTATCGAGAGATTGCTCACTTGAGGTCCCAGTTGATCGCGGTAATAGGCTGCGAAAACACCGATTTGACCGGGTAGAAAATTGTCCTTTAGATTCGGTGTTTCATCGACCGGATTCGGGCAATTGGTGCCGTGATAGTTCGGCGCTGCCGAATGCGTGGCGAGCATGTTGATGGCCGAGTCATAGTAGGGGCGTTGCTGGGCCCACAGGCTGGCCTGCGCATTGCAGCTGCCGTTGTAGGGCTCGAGTATGGTGTAGTTGCCAAGTGCAGAATGATTCTCGAAATGCAAGTGCGGACCCGAGGAAAAGCCCGCACTACCAACATTGCCAAGGAATTCCCCCGCGGCGATGCTGGCGCCAATCGGCTTGGCCGTTTGCGAGAGTTTCTTCATGTGCCCATACCAGGCGACAGTCCCGTCAGCGTGCTGGACATAGACAGCGTTCCAATCGGCCGAGTAATTGTTTGGACAACTGCGATCATCAAAACCATCCTGCTTGCCGATGATCGTTCCTGGCGCGGCGGCTACGATCTCAATCGATTGCTGATCCATCATCAACCATGGAAACGGCCACAGGAACATATCGATGCCAGCGTGGTTGTAACCACCTGATTGATCGTAAGTGCGCATGCCGCAGTTGTAGTCGAGCAACTGGTTCGGTACGGCTGGATTCAGATCGACGAAGTTTGAAATTCCGTGATACCCGGGGGCCGTCCAGTTGGCGCTGGGTCGCAACGGCCAGATCAGGTTTCCTTGCAAGGGGACAAGCAGGGATGGAGGCGCGGGGGCAAGCTTGCCTTCGCTTTGAAGCATGGCCACGTTGTGCGCAAGCTCGGCATCGATGCGCTGACGTTGCGCAACGCCGAGTTCGTCACTTGGCAAATTCGGCGCAGGGCCGCCGCCATTGGGCGGTTCAGCCGATGCTGCCAATGGCAGCAATAGAAGTCCTAGATAAAACGCGATCGTCCGCATAAGGTTTCCCCTGATCAAAACGCCAGTCTGGAGAATAGTCTCTTCATTGCGTGCGCGCTGCTCGGATTAGGACGTCAAATTGCGCCAGTGCTTGGCAGACGCCTAGTGGCGTCCGTATTTCTCGTCGAGTCGCTTGCCAAGCGCCTTGGTCAGCACACGCGTTTCGCTCTTGCGACGGAGCTGGGCTTCGAGACTTTCCGCAGCCGCAGCCAGTTCGCCGCGAAGCTTCAGGTAGTTGTGCCAGCGGTCGCCATCGAGGCGACCGTCGTCCAGGGCGCTACGGACGGCGCAGCCTGGCTCGCTCAAATGGCTGCAGTCGCCGAAGCGGCAGCTCTGTGCAAGCTCATCGATGTCGCCGAATTGATCGCCATCGAGGGTTTCTTCGCCGGTCAGTTTGATCTCGCGCATGCCTGGGGTGTCGATCAGGCAGCCACCACTCGGCAACTGGATCAGCGCTCGATAGGTGGTGGTATGGCGTCCCCGGCTGTCCGTCTCGCGCACGGCGGCCGTGGCTTGGCGCGTTTCACCGAGCAAGCTGTTGGTCAGGGTCGACTTGCCGACTCCGGAGGAACCGACCAGGACGGTCGACGATCCAGGACCAAAATAGCCCAGCAAGGTCGCGACACTTTCGCGCGATTTCGCATTGATCGCATGGATTTCGGTGTTGTTCGAAACATGCCTGCGCATCTCGGCGATCGACGCCTCGATGTCTTGCGCGGTATCGGCCTTGGTCAGCACGACCACAGCTTTGGCGCCGCTGCCTTCGACCAGCATCAGATAGCGTTCGACACGGGCCGGATTGAAATCGCCATCGAGGCCGGTGATAACCATGACGGTATCGATATTGGTCGCAATCAATTGGCGCTGGTGGCGCTCGCCTGCTGCTGCACGTGCCAGCACGGAGCGCCGCGGCAGCACCTCTTCGATCAATGGCGGTTTTGACGAGGTGATGCGGACAAAGTCGCCAACCGCCGGGCGCAGGGTCGGATCGATTCCGGGTTTGAGAAAGCGCGGCGCGGGTTGCGCATTGAAGGCGTGCTCGCCATCGTGCAATTCGTAACCGGCACGATGCTGGGCGATAACACGGGCAATGCGACTATCGCTGGCGTCGGGCGCGGATGGGGGAAGCGCGCCGCGCCAGCCGACAAGGGCAAGCTGGGTTTCTGGGGTATCGGTCATCGCCGGATTCTACCGGCGAACGATCGAGCTGGCCCGTCCGATCGCAATCAAATCACGCGTCAGCCGCCGCTATTGGCGACCTTGCTGTTGGCCACCGCAACGGCGCGCGCCTGGGCACTACGCGAGTCCGCGTCACTCTTCAGTACCTCAACCAAGGCGCCCTCGTTGAGTTGGGCTTGACCGGTCACGACCACTTCGGCACCGGCATCGAGTCCTTCTAGAACCTGGACGTTCGAGCCGCTGTCATAGCCGATGCGGATCGGCTGGCGGTGGGCCTTGCCATCCTCAATCACATAGGCCATTTCGGCACCGCGATTGCCAAGCACCGCTGCCTTTGGCACCAGCACCGCGTTGGCCAGATGCATGAAGGCAATATCCATACGCGTGAACAGACCCGGGCGCAAGCTGCGGTCGCGGTTGTCGACTTTGACGGTTACCTTGACGGTGCCGCTATCGCGATCAACGATCGGTGCGACGCGATCAACCTTGGCTTCGAAATGACGGTTACCAAGCGCATCAACCGTGAAGTTGACGGCTTGACCGGAAGCAATCGCCATCGCGTCACGCTCGGGTACGCGCAGTTCGGCCCTCAGTTCGGCAAAATTGGCCATGTCGAAGACGGCCGCGTTGGTTGCGAGCAGTTGTCCCTGCTTGATCCAGCGACGCGTGATGACGCCATCGAACGGCGCGCGGATCTCGCTTTTGTCGACAATCACGCGCGCCAGATTGACCTCGGCGCGACGCACCGCGAAATCGGCTTCGGTCTGATCCTGCGTATTCGCTGCAATCAGCTTGCGCGCGACCAGCTTGCCGCCGCGCTCGACATCGTTGCGACGGCGCTGCAGATCGGCTTCGGCCTCACGCAGCTGCAAGCGACTGTGCGCGGCATCGATGCGTGCGAGCAGTTGTCCCTGCTTGACTTGATCCCCTTCCTCGACCAGCAGTTGCATGACCGTGCCGGGCACTTCGCTGATGAGCTTGGCTTCGTGTTCGGCCTGCAAGGTTGCCGTGGCGGCATAGCGCGCAGTCAACTCGCCCTGCACGACGCGCGCCGTTTCGACCGGTTGTCCTTCCTTGGCTTCACCTTTTTTGGCGACGGCGTCTTTCGGCGCGGCAGCGCCCGAGCAACCGGCGAGAGCGACGATCAGCGCAAGGGAAAGTGGGAGAAGCGTGGTTAGGCGGGACATGGTCGTTGCCGTGTTGTGGGAGTAGTGTTGTAGGTAACTATAACACCAAGCGTCATTCTGTCAATGCACTCTGAGCGGAATGATGATGTTGCGCTGCCGCATCCGCATCTGCCGAAGGTATCGGAGGTGCAAATGTCGACCGGCTGCAAGATGAGATGCGTTTGCCGCAGCAAAGGTTGCGTGCGTTCCCATTTCAGTCGTGTGTGCAGCGCAGCAAAGGTGTTGCTAAGATGCCGGCACGCCTTTGTCCTGCTCATCCGCCATGCCACAGCTACCCATTCATACCAGCTCCCGACTGCGCGAAGTCCGCTACGAAATCCGCGGTGCGCTAAGCCATCGCGCACGCGATCTGGAAAGCGAAGGCCGCGACATCATTCGGCTGAACATTGGCAATCCCGGCGCATTTGGCTTCCAGACACCGGCGCATATCCGCGAGGCTGTCGCCATTGCTCTGCCGCGCAGCGAAGCATATTGCCAGCAGCAAGGTCTGCCGCTCGCGCGCGAAGCGATCGCCGCCCAGCAGCGCAGCCGCGGATCGCATGCCGTCAATGCAGAAAGAGTGTTCATCGGCAATGGCGTCAGCGAATTGATCGATCTGAGCTTGCGTGCGCTGCTCGATGCCGGGGATGAGGTGTTGATCCCGGCACCCGACTATCCACTTTGGACTGCGGCGACGATTCTCAATGGTGGCAAGGCCGTGCACTACCCGTGCCCGGCGCATCGCGCGCATTTGCCCGATGTCGATGAAATGGAAGCGCTGATCACGCCACGCACGCGCGCCATCGTGTTAATCAACCCAAACAATCCGACCGGTGCCAATTATCCGCGTGAATTGCTTTCTGCCATTGTTGCATTGGCCGAGCGTCATCGTCTGGTGCTGATGGCCGATGAAATCTACGACGGCATTCTCTATGACGATGCCGCCTTCCAGCCACTGGCAACACTTGCCGGCGACTTGCCATGCCTGAGCTATGGCGGACTCAGCAAGGTTCATCGTGCCTGTGGCTACCGCGCCGGCTGGTTCACCGTTTCCGGCAAGGCTGCCCGCATCAGGGACATGCTGCATGCGTTCGATCTGCTCGCGGCATTGCGCCTTTGCGGGAATGTGCCGGGCCAATGGGCGATCGAGCCGGCCCTGCAAGGCCCGCAAACAATAAGCGAATTGACCCGCCCCGGAGGCCGCCTGCACGAATCGCGCCGTGCGGTGATGCATGCCGTGGCCAAAAGTGAATTCCTCGAGGTTGTTGCCCCTGCAGGAGCTTTGTATGCCTTCCCGGGTATCAAGAAAGGGACATTGTCGGGTTTCAATGATGAAGCGTTCGCTCTGCATCTGCTCGAAAGCGAAAATGTTTTGATCGTGCCGGGGTCGAGTTTCAATGTGGACTATCGCAACCACTTCCGTATCACCTTGCTGCCCGAAGCGGATGTGATCGCCGATGTTTTTCTGCGCATTGAGCGCGCGCTTGCACGAACCGCAGAGCGCTCGACGCGTCCTCTTCAAGTCGCCTGAACTCGATTCCGCCGCGATGAACAAGGTCGAAGGCCGTCGCGCGACGCGTTTCCTCGCTCTTGGCGATTCGTACACGATCGGCGAAGGGGTTGAGGATTCGCAGCGATGGCCGGTGCAACTGGTGACCCGTCTGCGCGATCAGGGTGTCGAGATTGATGACGCCGATATCGTCGCCACCACCGGCTGGACCACGGATGAGTTGCAAGTCGCGATCAATTCGCGCGAGTTCTCGCCGCCTTACGCGCTGGCCAGTCTGTTGATCGGCGTCAACAATCAGTATCGCGGGCGCGACTTGGGCAACTACGCGGATGAGTTCGTGGCCTTGTTCGATTTTGCAGTGTCCATGACCGGCAATGACGCAGGCAAGCTCGTAGTGGTGTCGATTCCGGATTGGGGAGTCACCCCATTTGCACTCGAGCAAGGCGTCGATTCAGCCAGGGTTTCTGCACAGATCGATCAGTTCAACTCAATCGCGCGCGCGCGCACCGAAGTTCGCGGCGCTCATTGGATCGATGTGACCGCTATCTCGCGCGGTCGCGCGCGCGATTGGCTCGTGCAGGACGGAATTCATCCATCAGCCGAGCAATACGTCCTCTGGGTCGAAGCGATCCTGCCGAGCGCACGCGTAATCCTTGACGAACCCGTACAAGGTCGATCGTAGTCGACCAACCTTGCGCGACCGGGGACTATCAGCCGCCTGCCAGTTCGTAGACGAGAATCGTCACGGTAGCTGTGGCAGTGCCACCGCGACCATCCGAGATCGTATATGTGAACGTGTCGACGCCTGAATAACCATGGATCGATTGGTAGTGGATGGAGTTGTCCGGGTTGATCGTGATTGCGGCGTTGCCGAGGCCCGTGTGTTCAACCGAGATCACTGTCAACGGATCGCCATCCGGATCACTGTCATTGGCGAGCACGTCGATATCGGTGTCATAACCTTTGAGAACGTTGTCGCCATCATCCACTGCGACCGGCGCCTGATTCGAATCGGAGGCCGGATTTACCGTCACTGCGACTGTAGCCGTTGCGCTGCCGCCGCGGCCGTCAATGATCGTGTAGGTGAAGCTGTCGTCGCCAGAATAGCCGTCCATCGGCATATACGTAATGCCGCCCGATGTGATCACGGCGCTGCCATGCGCGGGCGTTGATACGGCGGTGATCGTCAACGGATCGTTTTCCGGATCGCTGTCATTGGCGAGCACGTCGACCAAGGTGGCGAACGCGTTGAAGTCGACCGTGATCGCATCGTCGACCGCATTCGGACCGACGTTGAGATACTCGCGGGGGCCGAGCGTTGTGGTCGTGGCGGATTCCTCGAAGCGATAGACGTCGACGGTGCGTTTGTGTTCGGCCGGATTGCGCAAGGCGCGCTCGATCCAGGCCGGATTGGCCTTGACCGGTTCGCGTACCCATTCGACCTTGTCCGGCAATGCGGCCGGCGTTTCCGCGGGAACCGTGGTCTCCTCGATGGTCAGGAACTCGACATCGACGCGACGGTTCTTCTGGCGGTTTTCCGCCGTGTCGTTCGGGTGACTTGGATTGAGCTCACCATCGCCACGTGTATCGATCTGATCGCCGGGAATGCCGCGACTGACCAGGTGCGCCTTGGCGCTCGCCGCGCGGCGCTCGGACAAGCGCTGGTTGTAGCCTTCAGGACCGACCGAATCAGTGTGACCGACCACGCTGACTCGACTGACCCGCGATTCCGACTTGAGCTTGTCGACCAGTGCATCGAGTGATGCGATGGCTTCGGCGTTCAACTGGTCATGATCGAACTGGAAGAACGCATCGCCATCAAGGCGGACATCGTTGCGCACGACCTGCGCATTCGACGCGTTCGTGGCTGCGGCTGCGGCCGGAGTCTTCACTTCGACCATGCGGAACGGTTCACGCGGACGGAAGTTCTTGCCAAAGTCATAACGCAGCAACAGCCAGCCGCGCGTGTCGGACTTGTCGAACTCGAAATCGCCCGACTTGCGCGCGTATTCGCCCTGCACAGAGACGCTGAACGGGCTATTTCGAAACAGCTTGTCGATGCCGAGCGAAACGGTGGTCTGATCCGAGCTGAACTTGCCTTTCTCGTAATCGAGACCGGCACGCACGCGCATCAGGGGCTCGTCAAAATACGAACCAAAGCGCAAGCCGAGTCCGCTTTCGTAAGGATGCTCAAAACCTTTGATCAAGGTGTCGATGGTTTGCGTCTGCGTGTAGTCGCCGAGCGCATCACTGCCACTCAAGGTCGTCGTGTTGCTGATCAGCCGCGAATCAACCAGGCGCGCACCAGACGTCGCGTGGCTCACGTAGCCGCTGAAAAACAGGTCATTGCGCTCCCAGCCAAGGCCCAGGGTTGCCTTGCGATCCTTGAAGCGGTTCTGATCGCCCGCAGCAAAGAACTTCCACACTGTCGCCGCGTCGCTATCGGCAGCGCCGCGCAATCGGTTGTAGCCGATCTGCACTCCGCCGGATGCGCCTTGGCCGAGCCAGAGTTCACCAAGCCAGGCCGATTCATCGGTTTTGCCGAGAATGCCGAGAATTTCGCCGAGGACGTCGCCGTCGTTATTGATGCCAAGTGAAACGCGAGCATTCGAGCCGACGTAGGTGACCGGAATCGTCGCAGCGCCGGACAGAGGATCGGAAGGCGGCTGTGCGTTGGCGGTGGCGGTGAGTGCGAGAGCAATGCAGAGCGGCAGCTTGCGAATCATGTCGGTTCCCCTGACGGTGTCGTAATTCCCCTGAGCGCCGAATTATCCAGTATTTTTCGGCGGTCAACCAAACAACTTCGGTTTGCAGTCCAATTCAGCAGTAGGCGCGTTCAGAATCGGCGGCAAGGTGAGGTCAGGATAGGCCGCACTTCATGTTCTTTCGCGACGCGCCTATTTGAAAAACTCCACGAAGCCGGTGATGGCCATTGCATTGAAGAAGTCGATGAACATCGCGCCCACCAGCGGGATCACGAAGAAGGCTTTGAACGAGGGCCCGTTGGCGCTGGTGAATGCCTGCATGTTGGCCATTGCATTGGGTGTGGCGCCCATACCGAAGCCGCAATGGCCCGCGGCAATCACGGCGGCATCGTAGTCCTTGCCCATGACACGGAAGGTCACGAAATAGGCGAACCCGAACATGATCACGGTTTGCACGAGGAGAATCACCACGAGGGGTCCGGCCACTGCCGCCAGCTCCCAGAGTTTCATCGCCATCAGTGCCATCGTCAGAAAGAAGGCCAGCGAGACGTGGCCGACGACCTCGAACTGGCGCACCGGCAGCACCCAGTTGCGCCAGTCGATGATGTTGCGAAAGATCGCCGCAACGATCATGGGTCCAAGGTAGGCGGGCAAGGTCACTCCCACCGATTTGAGCCAATTCGCTAGCAGCGTGCCGATGCCAATGGCGATCATCAGCAGGATCGTTGCACGAAGGATCGTGCCATCGGTGGTTTCGGTGGTTTCGCGGGCGGTCTCGATAGCGCTCGGTTGAGCGTCGAAAATGGCACCGTCGCGGGCTGGACCAACCAGCTTGTGGCGGCGCATCAGCAGGCTGCCGACCGGGCCGCCGATGACGCAACCCGCAACCAAGCCGTAGGTGGCAGCCGCGATGGCCGCAGGCAGCGCGCCGACTGCACCCGCTTTTTCAAGCAACGGACCGAATGCGGCCGAGGTGCCGTGCCCACCCGTGAGCGAGATTGATCCAGCGGCCAGTCCGATCAGCGGATTGGCGCCCATCACCTCAGCCAAAGCGACGCCGACACCGTTCTGGATAAGCACTAAACCCACCGCGCACGCCAGAAAAATAGCTACGCCAATGCCGCCTTTCTTCAGTAGTTCGAAGCTGGCTGAAAAACCAATCGTGGTGAAGAATACGAGCAAGAGGAAATCGCGAATGTTCAGGGCGAACTCGAAACTGAAAGCCCCGGTTTGGTGCCCGGCCAGCGCAATCAACGAGAACACCAATCCGCCGATGATCGGTGACGGGATGAAATAGCGCGAGAGCGCCGGCACCCGATTCTTGATCCATTCTCCAAGCGCAAGCAGCACGGCGGCAACCGCTACTGTTTGCGCGATATCCAGTGTGAAGCTTTGCATGAGGCGAGTCTCTTGGAGGTTGAAATTCGCAGGGTAACTTCGCCTGACTCGCAGGCCTGCAGGCTGATGCATTCAACGGGGATGCAAGTTCCTGACATTAACCGATCGGCTAAAGATGCGTCGTATGCGCACGCGTCGGAGCGCAAGCCAGCGCGCAAGTCAGCGCGAGATTGGAAAGCCCACTATTCTCGCGTGATCGTGGTGTGGTGCTGCCCCTGCTGATGTCTAAGCCGCATCCCATGCGACATCCGAGCGCTCACGCAAAGAGGATTGCCGTCGGATGGCGGTGCCGATCCAGCGACCTGGAACGCCAAGTGAATCCGGCGCGTTGGCTACTGAGGAATGAATAGGCGAACGAATGGCGGGCTATGCGTGCACGTAGTCGCCGGTCGTTTTGCAGTGCAGGCGTTGTCCTGTCGAAACCTGGCCTCACCGCTCAGCCGTCAAACCCATCCGCGAAGATGGGTGTTTCGGCCCATAGTGGATTGTCGGCATAGAACACATCCCAGGTGCCATTGGTATCGCCGGGAACCTGGGTGGATGAATAGGAATACCAGACGATGCCGGTGCCATCGGCGCTGAGGCGCGGTTGATGCACATTGCCGCTGTTGCCGCCCACACTGACCTGCGCGATCAAGCCTTCAACAACGTCGATGACATACACGCCGCCCGATTCTGCACCCACGAAGAGTCTGTCGCTTGATGCGAACGTCAGCCAGCGACCGCTATAGTCGAAGTCTGGTTCATAGTTGAAGCCTTCACGCGGCAGATTGCCTTCGGGGATGCTGTAGGCGATCGTCTGGTCGAAGCTCGGGATGCGCATATACAAGGTTTCATTCGCCACCGGGCCCCAGTTGGGCAAGGATACCGAGCTGCTGGAAAACGCCAGCAAGCTGCCGTCAGCGTTCAGCGCGGCTATGTAGCCTGTACCGGCCGGTGCACTGGCCTCAACATTGCCTGGGCCGACGTTCACGCGCGTGATGGCCACGCTATTGTCGGACGCGGCAAGGAAAATGTCGTTTTCACCGTTGTTGTCGCCGGATACCAGATTGGTTGCCGTGGATGCGAAAATGACGCGACTGCCATCACCGGAGATCCGCGCATTCGAGCTGCTGGCGTTGCTCATGCCGCCGCCCGCCGCGCGACTCACGCGGCGTGTTGTGCCAGCGACGAGATCGCGCACATAGATGTCGTAGCTACCGGTATCGCTTGCTTCGAGAGCGTCGCCCGAAACCAGCGCAATGTGCGTGCCGGCATAGTCGATCGATGCGCTGTCGCAGGTTGTCGCGGGTTGCCCGCTCGGCAACAGGTCGAGCACTTGCAAGGTGTTGGTCGTGCGGTCGAGCAGGTAGCAATTCTGATAGCCACTGTTTGGCAGAAGATGTCCGTGCGAGGCGAACACGATGCGGGAGCCATCGCCGGAGATGTTCGCTGTGTAGCTCACTGCGTCGCTTTGGCTGCCGTTGGACTGGTTGCTGATACGTGTCGTCGTGCCGAGTACGCGGTCTCGCAGAAAAATATCGGCTGCACTGTTGCTGTCACCGGCAACAAGATTGGTCGCATCACTGGTGAAAACGACATAGCGGCCATTGCCGGAGATCGCAGCAAAGCGGCTCTGGCTGTTGGCTTGGCCGCCGCCTGTGGCGACGCTGATGCGCTCGACTGCATCGACCTGCGCAATGGAGCCCGCCAAGGTGGCCGCGATGACTGCCATGAAACACGTGCGGAGTGATGATCGATGCATGTGAGGCCACCTGGTTTGGCTGTTGGATTCTATCTGATACGTGTTGCAGCGCTGAAAACCCCAAGTCAATCGATCGAACAGATCAGTCACGTCCTGTTTCCCAGGTGCGTACCTGTCATCGTACTTGATGCCTTGCTCGATCATGAGCATATTCCGCTGGACGTGTTCGACAACGTAAGCAAACATCGAGCGTTCGCCTGGACACTTCTGAGGATGCTCAAATTCGCAGTCGTAGTCGATCGCGTGGCATTGTCGGATCGCTGACTTCAGGGTGGCGCTGCAGTCCAATGTCATCGTGGCCGGGAGAGGCAGTAGCCCTTGCATCGAAGGCATCACATACCCATGTCCGCTCAACCTTTTCTCGTATTGTCTGCAAGGAACTCTCATGTCCAGCGCCCAACCCGTTCGTCAACGTATCGAGTCGTTGCTTGCACAGCACCGTGTTGTCTTGTTCATGAAGGGCACGCGCGACGCGCCAAGCTGCGGGTTTTCAGCAGCAACCGTGGGTGCGTTGAGTGGTTTGCTCGATGATTATGAGACCGTCGATGTGCTGGCCGATGAAGAAATCCGTCAGGGCATCAAGGCGTTTGGCAACTGGCCGACGATTCCGCAGCTTTACGTCGATGGCGAACTGATCGGCGGCGCCGACATCGTTCAGGGCATGGCGGCCAGCGGCGAACTGCATCAGCTGCTCGGGCTTGCGGAGCCGGATCGCACACCACCCGAGATCAGCATCAGCGACGAAGCTGCCGTGCAGATCCGCAACGCGCTGGGCGAGGCTGCAGGCATGGGTCTTTTCCTGGCCATCGACGGGCGCTTTCAACCGCAGTTCCAACTGCGCGAGATTCAGGGCAACGAGATCCGCGCCGTGGCCAACGGCATCGATGTGCTGTTTGACCCGGCCAGTGCGCAGCGCGCCCGCGGCGCGCGAATTGGGTGGACCGAAACCGCGCAGGGTGAGGGCCTTTCGATCGACTTGCCGGCCGCGCCGCCAAAGGTCCATGAGCTCGACGTCCGCGCGTTGAAGAACCTGCTCGAGAAGGGTGCGATCACGGTCATCGATGTGCGCCCAATCGAAGAGCGCGCAATCGCACCGTTTGCGGGTGCCGAGGTGCTCGATGGCAATTCCCATGAGCGCTTGGTCAAGCTGCCGAAGGAAACGCCGCTTGCGTTCCTTTGTCATCATGGCAATTCAAGCAAGCGCGCCGCCGAGCATTTTCGCGAGCAGGGTTTTCGCGTCGTGCACAACGTCAGCGGTGGCATCGATGCCTGGGCCAGTGAGGTCGATAGCGAAGTACCGCGTTACTGATATTCACAGCGTTCGCTGCGTTGCAGCAAGGATTCTTGTAAGGCCGTGCCTATACTTCCAGTCAGCGTGATGTCGTGATCGGCGTCACGTTCGACCGCCCCGTCGGCGGTTAACCGAAGAGGTTGCCGATGAGAACCAATCTAGCGAGCTGCGTTTTTCTTCTGTTGACCGCCTGTGGCGGTTCGGGGCCGGGTAGCGTCGCGGCCGACGCCTGTGTGACGGAGGTCAACCAGCGACTGGCAGGGAAGACCTTTGAACTCGACACGAAAAAGCTCGCCGCAAGCGCCGAGCAGGAAAGTGGAACGGCTGACATTTGGCACCTTTCCACGCAAATCGTGTTTGATCGAGGCCTGTCGACGGAATTTACCCAGAACCTCAACTGCAAGACCCGAGTCGTCGCCGACAAGGCGAGCGTACTCTCGCTTGAATTCATCTGGGCGATGAAGGATCTCAAACTCGATGAATCGCCGGGTTCCTGACAAGGGCCGATCTTTCTGATTGAGGCCGGGTCGACAGGTGGTTAGTCTGGCGTATCGCCAGCGGATCACGCCATGCCCGTCGACTACCTCAAGAAAATCCTGACCACGCGAGTTTACGACGTCGCCGTCGAAACCGCGCTTGAGCGTGCGCCGGGATTGTCCGTGCGTACGGGCTTCAACGTGCTGCTCAAGCGCGAAGACAACCAGCCGGTGTTCTCATTCAAATTGCGTGGCGCGTACAACAAGATGGCCGGGCTCAGCGCAAACGATTTGAAGCGTGGAGTCATTGCCGCCTCGGCCGGTAACCATGCGCAAGGCGTGGCCTTGGCTGCAGCGAGGCTAGGCTGCAAAGCGGTCATCGTCATGCCGGTGACCACGCCGCAAGTCAAAGTCGAAGCGGTGCGCGCCTTTGGCGGCGAGCACGTCGAAATTGTGCTCGATGGCGAATCGTATTCCGACGCCAAGGCGCATGCCGACATCCTGGCTGAACGTCGCAAGCTCATCTTCGTGCATCCTTTCGATGATCCCGATGTGATCGCCGGACAAGGCACGATCGGCATGGAAATCCTGCGTCAGCATCCGCGGCCGATCGAAGCGATTTTCGCCGCGATCGGTGGTGGCGGATTGATTTCGGGCATCGCCGCCTACGTGAAAGCCGTGCGCCCGGAGATTCGAATCATCGGCGTGCAGGCCAACGATTCCGACGCGATGGCGCAGTCGATTGAGGCCGGAAGGCGCGTTGTCTTGAAAGATGTTGGCTTGTTCTGCGATGGCACGGCGGTCAAGCAAGTCGGCAAGGAAACATTTCGTCTGTGTCGGGAGTTGGTCGACGAGATCATCCGCGTTGATGCCGATGCGGTATGCGCCGCAATCAAGGATGTGTTCCAGGATACACGCAGCATTCTCGAACCAGCCGGCGCATTGGCGGTAGCCGGCATGAAGGTATGGACGGCCAGACAATCGGGCAAGGACAAGACCGTTGTCGCTGTCGCCTGTGGCGCCAACATGAATTTCGATCGCCTGCGTTTTGTTGCTGAGCGTGCCGAAGTCGGTGAATCACGCGAAGCCGTATTCGCGGTGACGATACCCGAGCAGCGAGGATCGTTTCGGCGTTTCTGTGATGCGCTTGAAGGACACAGCATCACTGAGTTCAACTACCGCATGGCTGATACCGAGCAGGCTCACCTTTTTGTCGGGCTGCAGGTAAGCGGCAAGACGGATCGAATGCATATTGCGCGAGCCTTGCGTGCTGACGGATTTGCCACGCTCGACCTCAGCAACGACGAACTGGCCAAGCAGCATCTTCGCCACATGATCGGTGGGCGCTCGCTCAGTTCTGCAAGCGAGAGACTGTTTCGCTTTGAATTTCCAGAACGGCCAGGCGCGTTGTTGCGCTTTCTGTCAGCAATGAGTCCGGAATGGAATATTTCCTTGTTCCACTACCGCAATGAAGGTGCCGACTTCGGACGGATTCTGGTCGGCATCCAGGTGCCTGATGCCGACAACAAGGCATTCCGGAAATTTCTCGACAAGCTTGGCTATCCGCATCGCGATGAAAGTGCGAATCCGGCCTATCAGCTATTTTTGCGCGGTTCGAACAGCGCTCGCTGATCCAGCTGGGCGTCGATTGTCGCGATCTTCGAGCATATTGATGCACGGTAGGGCCTCAAACTATTCGGCAAGCCTGGGCGGCGTGGCGAAAAGTCCGGGTCGTGCCGATGTTGAGACAGCGATTGGCGCGACTGCCGTGAAAGACCAATTGCGCGCGAATAACGAGAAGGGCATCGCATCAGGGGTCTTTGGTGTGCCGACCTTTCGACATGGCGATCAACTTTTCTGGGGCAATGATGCAATGCCGTTGTTCGATGGAGTGCTCGCAGATCCCGGCAATTTTTATCAGGGTGAATACCAGCGGTTTGTCGGCCTGCAGAGTAGTGTCGAACGCCTCAAGTGCTCGTTTTACAAGCCGAACGTGTCCGTTGCCTGAATGGATTTTGGCGCACACAGAGTCCATTCACGAAGCAAACGCTTCAATGCACGCCGTGGCATCCGAGCCGTTGCGAATGCACTCGGGTTTGCCGCTCACGAATTGGAGAACAACACGATGAAATCTGTATTGCTCGTTTCCACACTGGCTGCCATCCTGGGCCTGAGCGCCTGCAACCAGCAGGATTCCGCCGTCGAGGCGCAGCAAAAGGTCGATCAAGCTCGCCAAGA
>JBBQTY010000027.1:0-28151 GCA_038234445.1 Lysobacterales bacterium | reverse complement strand
GGCCCGCACCGGCAATGGCCGAACCTTGCCGACCGCTTCGCGGAACAGGTTTAGATCATCCTCGGCAACGGGCGGTTTTTCCCGACCCGCTTTCAAGTAGCGTCGAAGATCCTTCATCACGCGACGACGACGCTCGGTTGGTTAAAGGAAAACCATTGCACGATGGCGACGCGCAGACAAGCCCCCATGCGCATTCAGCCAGTCCGGTGATTCCGGTATGCTAGATGGTTGAAAACATTCGCTGCCGTGGCCACAAATCGTGCGCCTCGGCTTGGCGTTGGAATCGCTTCGGGAAGCAGCGTATGCGTGTTCTTGTCAGCAATGATGACGGCGTTGATGCGCCCGGCATCCTCGTTCTCGCGCGCCATCTGGCGGCGATTGGTGAGGTTGTCGTCGTGGCTCCGGATCGTGATCGCTCGGGTGCCAGCAATTCGCTGACGCTTGATCAGCCGATTCGGGTCAAAAAACTGGATGACGGACGATATCGCGTCTCCGGAACGCCGACTGATTGTGTGTATCTCGGGCTGACGGGTTTGCTCGATGTCGCGCCCGATATTGTTGTCTCGGGGATCAACAGCGCAGCCAATCTCGGTGATGACGTGATCTATTCCGGCACGGTTTCGGCGGCTATGGAGGGGCGTTTTCTCGGTTTGCCGGCCATTGCCGTATCCCTGGTGACGCGCGATCACAAGGGCCAACACTATGAATCTGCAGCCTTGGCCGTGATGCAATTGATGCGCAAGCTCCTGGTCGATCCGTTGCCGGCTGACACGATTCTCAATGTGAATGTGCCGGACAGGCCCTGGGCGGAAATTCGGGGATTCTCGGCAGCTCGACTTGGACGGCGACATCGTGCGCCGAGCTGCATCGAACAGGCCGATCCACGTGGTCGACCGATGTATTGGATCGGGCCGCCCGGTGAGGCGGAGGATGATGGACCGGGTACTGATTTTCATGCGGTGCGCGAAGGATTTGTTTCGATCACGCCGATCCATGTCGATCTGACCCGCTACCAGGCGCTGGACAAAGTCGGCGGCTGGCTGAGCTCGCTGGACATGGTGAGTCCCGGCGAATGAGCAAGCGTCCATTTTCCCTCGGCTCGACGGGGCGCAGATGAACCGCTTCGCTCGATCCCATCCGGAAGCGCGTGGTCTTGGCATGACCTCGCAACGTGCGCGTGATCGCCTGATTGAACGTCTGCAAGTGGAGGGCATTCAAGATCGTCGCGTGCTCGAAACGCTGCGTCAGCTGCCGAGGCATTTGTTTATCGATGAGGCCTTGGCTTCGCGCGCCTACGAAGATACGGCCTTGCCGATTGGCCAGGGCCAGACCATTTCGCAGCCATACGTGGTCGCGCGAATGACCGAGGTGCTGATCGAGCATGCCATGCCTGCCCGTGTTCTCGAAGTGGGTACTGGATCGGGCTATCAGTGCGCGGTTCTCGCAACCCTGATCGAGCACGTTTTCACCGTCGAGCGAATCGACGAATTGTTGCGCAATGCGCGTCGACGATTCCGCAAGCTCGGCTTGGCGAATATCCGCTCACGCCACGATGACGGTCGCCTCGGCTGGCCCGATCAGGCGCCGTTCGATGCCATCATGGTGACCGCTGCAGGTACCGATCTCGAAAATGCCTTGCTCGATCAGTTGGCACCCGGTGGAGTGCTGGTCGCACCGGTCGGTCCGCCGGGTCGACAGGAGCTGTTGCGCGTGCGAGCGACCGAGACCGGTTGGCAACGTGAAATTCTCGCCGCCGTAAGTTTCGTTCCGTTGCTTGGAGGTATCGCTTGATGCGCGAAGCCGGGTATTTGGGGGTGCACGCTTGAAGCTTTTCAAGCCGCTCTACGAAGTGGCACTGAAATGGGCGCAGCACCCCAGGGCAGAGCCCTTGCTGGCAGCGCTGAGCTTTTTCGAGGCGATTATCTTTCCGGTCATGCCCGAGGTCATGCTTGGGCCGATGGTGCTTGCGCGACCGCAACGATGGGCCCGATACGCCACGGTTAGTCTGCTGTTTTCTGTGGTGGGAGCACTGGTCGGTTACGCGCTGGGACACTTTGCTTTTGAATGGATGCGACCACTGCTCGAATCCCTCGGTTGGCTCGAACGCATCGACAAGCAGGTCGCCGAGCTTCGCGAGATCGCCGCTCAAAGTCCGTGGTCGGCGTTCTGGCTACTGGTGCTTGCCGGGTTCCTGCCGATTCCATTGAAGATCTTTACCTGGGCGTCAGGCATCGTTGGGGTGCCGCTGTTACCCTTTGTCGCCAGCATGCTGGTCGGTCGCGGCAAGCGCGTGTATTTGCTGGCCGGGCTGATCCGCATTGCAGGGCCTAAAGCAGAGGCGGCCTTGCATCGGTGGATCGAGTGGATCGGTTGGGCGGTATTGGTCTTGCTGGCGCTTGCGATTGTCTACTTCAAGTTCATTCGATAAGTGATTGAAAATAATCTAAAGCACTTGCGTTCAAGAATGATTGGGACTCTCGCTGTCCTGGTCTTGAGCGGCTGCGCGTCGACACCTCCCGCACCGGTTGAGGATCGCAGCTTGGGCAATCGCCATCATCATCGCGAAGAGGCATCTTCGAATCAGCGCAACATGCCCGCGGGCACCTACCGTGTTCACAAGGGTGACACGCTCTACAGCATCGCCTTTCGCAACGGTCTGGATTTTCGCGACCTCGCACGCACGAATGGCATCGCATCGCCCTATACCATCTATGTTGGCCAGATTATCCGACTGGGCGGATCAAGCGTCGTGCGCAACGACCCCCCAGTGTCCTCGACATCCCCCTCTCGACTTTCGTCACCGCGTTCGTCCTCGATCGCTCCGCCGCGGAATGTGGTGAGACCACCGACGACACCGGCAAACCCGACAACCGCCGCGATTGCATCACCCAACGTGGCGACGACTTCGGAAACCAGCCAAGCAGAAAGCGCATCAAGTTCGGATATTCGCTGGAGGTGGCCCTCCGACGGGCAATTGGTCGCCACCTTCATTTCCGGCGATCAAACACGACAGGGCATCAATATCGCCGGTAAATCCGGCGACGCTGTGCGCGCGACCGCCGACGGTGAGGTCGTCTACAGCGGAAATGGCCTGATTGGCTACGGCGAGTTGATCATCGTCAAACACAATTCCACGATGTTGTCGGCATATGGCCACAACCGCCGCCGACTCGTGCAGGAGGGTGACCGCGTCAAGGCAGGTCAGCAGATCGCCGAAATGGGTTCGTCTGGCGCGACGCGCGACATGCTGCATTTCGAGATCCGTAAGAATGGCAAACCGATTGATCCGCTCGGTTTTCTGCCGAAACGTTGATCGCGTCGATGAACACGTTTTCCATCCCGCAATCCGTCGCCGTCAGCTCAAGGCGAAACCGCTTACAGCGAATCGCTCGTCACAATCCATGACAAATGAATCGACATCGCCTTCTGCCGACGAACCTGCGGTCGAAGAGGTTCTGGAACTACTCGACGCGATCGAACCGGTTGACGAGGAGGTGCGCAGTTCGACCGGTGCTTATCTCAACGAGATTGGTTTGATTCCGCTACTCTCGGCCGAACAGGAGTGGGCGCTGGCCGAGCGCGTTCAGGTCGGTGATGCCGAAGCGCGACGAGCCATGATCGAAGCAAATCTGCGGCTCGTCGTCACCGTTGCCCGTGGCTACGTCGGACGCGGTGTGCCGCTGATGGATTTGATCGAGGAAGGCAATATCGGGTTGATTCGGGCAGTCGAGAAATTCGAACCCGAACGGCGTTTGCGTTTCTCGACCTACGCGATGTGGTGGATTCGGCACGGCGTTCAACACGCGCTTTCGCATCAGGGTCGCACGGTCAGGATTCCCGTTCATGTCTTGCGCGAGCTGGCCCAGATTCTGCGCGCCAATCGCGAGATGACGGCACAAATCGGGCGTCCACCAACCCTTGAAGAACTTGCCCGTGCCGTTGGCAAGGAACCGCGGGATGTCGCCGAGCTTTTTCTTGTCAGCGAACACATCAGCTCGCTCGATGCGCCGATGTCCGACAGCGATGATCGTGCACTTATCGAGCACATTGTCGACGAGGATGAAAACGCGTCAACCTCTAACTGCGAATCCACCGGCAGCGGCAAGTTGCAGGGTTGGCTGGCTGCGCTGCGACCGCGGCAGCAATGGGTCGTTGAGCGCCGCTATGGTCTGAATGGCCAGGCCGTCCACTCACTTGCCGAGATCGCCGTGGATCTCGGTGTTTCTCGCGAACGTGTTCGGCAAATTCAGGAGGAAGCCCTCAAGCGCCTGCGCCAGCTTTCTTCGCTGGATCAGACCGACTGATCAACCCCGCAGGATGAACGCCGCGGCAACTTTTCGGCCTTCAGCGGCGAGCAGGTTATAGGTTCGCCCGGCCGCTGCATTGTGCATCACCTCGACACCAATGCCTTTGCGCAGCAATGGCAGCAACAATGTCTGTGCCGGAAAAATCTGTTCAGTGCCGGTCCCGACGATAACAAGCTCGGGTTCGAGATCTGCAATCATCTCAATCGCGGCCGCATCGAGATCGACGATCGTCGAAAGTGGCCAGTCCTCGACAACCCGATCGGGCGCGATGATGAAGCTTGCGACAAGTTCGCGATCGATCACGACAACCGAATTCTCCCGGACTGCACGAATAAAAAAGTAGCCTTCAGCGCGATCGTGGACAAGCTGCATGGATGCCTCCTTATTTTGGCAGCGGCAGCTTCGGTTCCTTCTCGTTGCGTTTCCACAGCGTTGCTGTGTGGCCGATGATCTGAACGAGTTCGGATGCCGATCCTTGGATCAGCGTCTCAATCTGCGCGCCTCGTTCTTCCTTGTCGGCGCCGGAAAGACGCACCTTGATCAGCTCATGGTGATCAATGGCGACGTTCAATTCAGTGATCAAATTCGGCGTGACGCCTTTCTGGCCGAGCATGACGACCGGGCTCAGGGAATGGGCAAGACCGCGCAAGTAGCGCTTCTGAAACGAGGTGAGAGGCATGAATGAAGTCCGAATGCAGATGGGTTGCCGACAGTTGGGTGCGGCTTTCCGGGTATTATGAGGCCAATCCCTTGCCTGATAAACGCGCACCTAGCGCGGTGGAACGACGTGGCGCGAAGCAAAACCAGTTCTCGCTGGCTCCAGGAGCACTTCAGCGACCCCTTTGTGAAGCGCGCCCACGCCGAGGGTTGGCGGTCACGAGCGGTGTTCAAGTTGGACGAGTTGATCGAGCGCGACAAGCTGCTGAAGCCCGGCATGCTTGTGGTCGATCTCGGCGCAGCGCCGGGCGGATGGTCGCAGATGGTCCGCGAGCGCCTCGGTGATGCCGGACGCATCATCGCGCTGGATATACTGCCGATGCAGGGAATTGGCGGCGTCGACGTCATTGTTGGCGATTTCCGCGAAAATGAAGTCCTCGCGCAGCTTGAAGTATTGCTGGATGGCGCAAGGGTGGATCTTGTGCTTTCCGACATGGCCCCCAACATGAGCGGAGTCGGCGTTGTTGACCAGGATCGCTCCATGGCTTTGGCTGAACTCGCTGCCGAATTTGCCGCAACCCATCTGAAGCCGGGTGGGTCCTACCTGACCAAGTTGTTTCAAGGTCAGGGATATGATGAGTACATCCGGCGCTTGCGCAGCGAATATGCAAGCGTCAGCATCCGCAAGCCCAAGGCATCTCGGGCGCGCAGCAATGAAGTCTACGCATTGGCGACCGGCAAAAAACAACCGGCGGCCGCCACTGCAGGAGGAAACGGAAAAGAATGAACGACATGGCAAAGACGGTGCTGCTCTGGGTGGTGATCGCGGTCGTGCTGTTGACCGTGTTTCAGAGTTTCAATCCGCACACGGCGACGACCAAGGACATCCCGTATTCCGAGTTCATGCAGGCGGTGCGCGACAAGCGCGTCGACGAAGTGCTCGTGCACAACGACGGACGCACGGTCGAGGCCAAGCTTCAGGACGGCACCAGCGTACGCACCACGGCTTTGCTGACCGAGCAGTCGATCGGCGACATCGAGAAGGACGTGCAAAAGGTCAAGGTCGAAGCGACCGAAGCGCCGATGCCGCTGATTTTGCGGTTGCTGTTTGATTGGTTGCCGCTGCTCGTCATTTTCGGCTTCATCTTCTATTTCATGCGCCAGATGCAAGCGGGCGGCGGCGGTCGCGGCGCAATGTCGTTTGGTCGATCGCGAGCCAAGCTGCAGGGCGAAGATCAGGTCAAGATCACGTTCGCTGATGTCGCTGGCTGCGACGAGGCCAAGGAGGAAGTCTCCGAGCTGGTCGAGTTCCTGCGTGATCCGTCCAAATTCACCAAGCTCGGCGGCAAGATTCCGCGTGGCGTGCTCATGGTCGGCTCACCCGGCACCGGCAAGACCCTGCTGGCCAAGGCCATCGCGGGCGAGGCCAAGGTGCCGTTCTTCTCGATTTCAGGTTCCGACTTCGTCGAGATGTTCGTCGGCGTTGGTGCGGCCCGTGTGCGTGACATGTTCGAACAGGCCAAGAAACAGGCGCCGTGCATTATCTTCATCGACGAGATTGACGCCGTTGGTCGTCATCGTGGCGCCGGACTTGGTGGTGGTCACGATGAGCGTGAGCAGACTCTCAACCAATTGCTGGTCGAGATGGACGGCTTCGAAGGCAGCGAGGGCGTGATCGTCATTGCGGCGACCAATCGTCCGGACGTGCTCGATCCTGCGCTGTTGCGTCCGGGCCGTTTCGACCGCCAGGTGATCGTGCCTCTGCCCGATGTCCGCGGCCGCGACCAGATCCTCAAGGTTCATATGCGCAAGGTGCCGGTCGCTGCCGATGTTGATCCAATGGTGATTGCTCGCGGCACACCTGGATTCTCGGGCGCCGACCTGGCCAATCTGGTCAACGAGGCAGCCTTGTTCGCCGCGCGCGACAATTCGCGCGAGGTCGACATGAATCATTTTGACCGCGCCAAGGACAAGATCATGATGGGTGCCGAACGCCGGTCGATGGTCATGAGCGACGAAGAAAAGCGCAATACTGCATACCACGAGGCAGGTCATGCCATTGTCGGTCGATTGATGCCTGAGCACGATCCGGTGCACAAGGTCACGATCATTCCGCGCGGTCGCGCACTTGGTGTGACGATGTTCTTGCCGGAAGGCGATCGCTACAGTTACAACCGCACTTATATTCACAGCAACCTGTGTTCGCTTTACGGCGGCCGTGTCGCCGAGGAAATTATCTTCGGGCCAGGCAAAGTCACCACAGGCGCATCGAATGACATCCAGCGTGCCACCGAAATGGCTCGCAACATGGTGACCAAGTGGGGGCTCTCGGATGAGCTCGGCCCGATTGCCTACGGCGAACAGGAAGATGAAGTTTTCCTGGGCCGCTCGGTGACCCAGCACAAGAGCGTGTCCGACGAGACTGCGCGGAAGATCGACGAGGTCGTGCGCATCATTCTTGACAAGGCATATGTCGAGGCGACGCAGCTGCTAACCGCCAACCTCGACAAGTTGCACATGATGGCCAAGGCTTTGCTCGTCTACGAGACGATCGACATGCCGCAGATCGATTCAATCATGGAAGGCCGCGAACCTGACCCTCCGAAAGGCTGGGAAAGTACGTCGACCAAACGCGGAACCGGTGATGGTCCGAGCAAAGGTGGCGGAAGCGAAAGTCCGATTGGAGGTCCGGCCACGCAGTCACGCGTCAGCACGTTGCACTGATCCCCTGCATCCGGATCTGATAAAAAGGCCGCCAACTGGCGGCCTTTTCTTTTGGAGCAGAAGCATGTTTTCGACAGTATTGGATTGCAAGGGGCGCGAACTCGTCCTCGATCGGGCGCGCATCTGCGGCATCGTCAACATCACTGAAGATTCATTTTCGGATGGCGGCAAGTTCGTCGATCCGAAGCGCGCTGTCGCGCACGCCTTGCGTCTGGTCGAAGAGGGCGCCGACCTGATCGATATCGGCGCCGAATCCACTCGCCCTGGCGCATCGCCCGTTTCCCCGAAGTTGCAGATCGCGCGCGTCGTGCCGGTCATCGAGGCGCTCATCGCGCGCTCGAAAGTGGCCATATCGATCGATACATCCGATTCCGAGGTAATGCGTGCAGCGGTTGCAGCCGGTGCAGGCATGATCAACGATGTGCGTGCTTTACGTAACGAAGACGCACTCGATGCAGCAGCGGAGTCGGGTGCGGTCGTATGCCTGATGCACATGCAGGGCGAACCAGGCAGCATGCAGGATGCGCCGGGTTACGATGACGTCGTAGGGGAAGTGCATCGCTTCCTTTCCGATCGAGTATTCGCCTGCCAGTTGGCAGGGATCGACAAGAAACGCATTATTGTTGATCCCGGATTCGGATTTGGCAAAACCCTCGATCACAATCTCTCTTTGTTGCGCAATCTGGGCCGTTTTGCCGAGATTGCGCCAGTCCTTGCGGGGCTTTCGCGAAAATCAATGATCGGAGCTTTGGTTGGGCGGGACAATCCTGAAGAAAGGGTCTTCGGCTCCGTCGCTGCAGCCATCATCGCTGTGCAGCGCGGAGCATCGATCGTGCGCGTGCATGATGTTGCCGCAACGCTCGATGCGATCAAGGTTTGCGAAGCCGTCGGCTTGGAATCTGCAACGTCGAGGCAATCGGCGTCGCGCACGAAAGTTGCATCTTGGGATGACGAATAGCGGTTCGCGATAGCAGATGACCTGATTTGTTGTGACAACGTCGATAATGTCGAGCACTCGCGGTCAGTTTGCGTTTTAATGGGCAACTGAAATTTGCCGTCGGATCAGGCAATCGTCCGTTCCACTCGGAGGGTACGACCCATGAAGATTCTGAGCACCTGTGCCGCCATCGCGTTAGTAGTCGCTGGCTCCCCTTCGCATGCTGCGGAGTCCTGGCAACCTTACGTCAGCAACGGTGGCGCGCTGGCGGGCGTGCAACCCATTGATTCGATGATGGTCGTTGATTGTTTGCTGCCCGGGCAGATGCGTCGATCCGGAGCGATGTCCTACATGGGGCCACGTCTGCCGGTAAAGACCACGGCTCAGCTTTGTGCGATGCGTGGCGGGGAGTACACCGAATACGACCGCGCCAATATGCAATCCAGCCTAGCGGTCTGGATGGAAAAGGCAAAGGGCGGTGATGCGACTGCGCAGTTTTACGTTGGCCAGATCTACGAGAAAGGCATGGACGCAGCGCCCGACTACGAAGAAGCGGCGCAGTGGTACCGCAAGGCGGCTGCGTCGGGATCAAACGAAGCCAAGTTGTCGCTCGCAGCGATGATGGAGAGTGGCCATGGCATGCCGGTGGACGAGGCGGGCGCGGTCAATCTGTATCGCGAAGCGATGGGCATCAAGGGCAATGACCTGGTCAGCAGCAAGGAAGCGGATGCGCGCGTCGCCGAGGTTGAGACGAAAAACGAAGACTTGAGCAAACAGCTTGCCGCGCAACGTGCGACGGCGGATGCCGATGTCTCGCGTTTGCGAGGCGAGGTCGCCTCGCTCAAATCGGAAAGCGCGAGCCACAAGCGCGACGTCAGCAAGATGGCTGCGCTGGAACGCTCGCTCAAGGATGCGATGGCCCAGCGTGCGGACGCCGATCGCCAATTGACGGCGATCTCAGCCGCCCCGAAAAACGAGGCCACTGGTGGCCTCGCCACGCGCAGTGTGACGGTTCCAAGGGTGTCGGCAGCTACCGCGGAATCGGTCGCAGCTGATGGCATCAAGTTCGGCAAGTATCACGCGCTGATCATTGGCGTGCAAAACTACATCAGCTACGACCCGCTGAAAACGCCGATCAGCGACGCTCAGGCAATCGCCAGCGTGCTCGAAAAGCGCTACGGCTTCCAGACCACGACCTTGCTTGACGCGGATTTCTCTTCGATCGTCGGTGGCATTGTGCAGTTGTCGACAAAGATCGGCCCAGACGACAACGTGTTGATCTATTTCGCGGGTCATGGTGTGCTCAATGCCGCGCAGCGCGGATTCTGGCTGCCGCTGGACGCGCGTCAAAGCGAGCGCAGTCCTGCGCTGCCGACCGAGACGCTGGCCGAATTTCTTGCCATGTTCAAGGCGCGCAGTGTGCTGGTCATCGCCGATTCGTGTTTCGGCAGCGCGCTTTCCGGATCGGTAAGCAGCTACACCGGCGGACCATCCGAGTATGAAAAGGGCATTCCGAGTGGCTATCTGAGCCGCAAGGCCCGCTATGTGCTTTCATCCGGCGGGCTCAGCCCTGTGCTGGATCAGGCAGGCGACGGACATTCCGTGTTTGCCTCCGCATTGCTCAAGGTGCTGCGTGACAACGACCGCATCCTGACTCAGACCGGCCTTGAACAGGCGTTGTCTGGCCCTGTACGCGAAAGTTCGGCGCGCATCGGTCTGGTGCAGTCGCCGGATCTCAAGAAAGTACGTGAGGCGGGTGATGCAGGGGGTGCGTTTTTCCTGGTGCCGAAGACGCTCCCGGACAAGGGCTGATGGCCTGACCTGGAGGAGGTGCACAGGGCAGGGTGCAATCCCGGAAAACCGTGGTCACAGGGCATCGGCTGCGGCGAGACAGGATGAAGTAGGGCCAAAAAGAGTTTGTGACCGAAAAATTGCGTGACGTTGCCGGTTCCGGAACTTCTAAGCTGACGGTACTTCGGATCACCCAAGAGATAGCAGATGGCAACGAATCAAGGGGGGACAGAATCATGTTCAGTGAGCCTGCATCGGTCGGCGCAAGGTCAACAATAGCTTCCTGTTCGCGTATCGTTTTAGCGAACTTTTTCCTGATGGTCGCCGCATCCGCCATGGCTGCCACGTCAGTCGAAATTGCGCCAAGAATTGCCGTCACCCTCGACGCTCCTGGCGGGGCAGTCGCCTCAGGCGTGGCCACCCAATTTGTCGTTCGGGTCAGCAACCGCGGCGGAAATATCGGCGCAGGGAATCGACTGATCGTGCCGGCACCGCCTGGATTGAGCCATTTATCCTGGATATGCTCTGAGAATGCGGGTGGTCATTGCGCCTCTGCCAGTGGCAGTGGCGCGCTCAATGAGGTTCTCGATGGGCTTGGCGGTGGATCTTCACTGGAATATGTGTTCAGGGCAGATGTCGCTGACAATGCGCCGAAATTTCTGGACATTGTGGCGAGCTCAACTCTCGCAGGATCTGCAAAGTGTGCTGATGGTGAGACGGCCCCCTGCCAAGCGCACCTGAATTTGCCGACAGGTCCAGGCGTAATGCTGGAACTGCGTTCGCCTGCCGCGAAAGCTCGTGGGCAGCAAATCGTCTACACGATCGCGGTGCACGCGGTCACTGGCAAAACGAGCGCCGCGGGAACCGTACTGCGCAGTCCGGTGCCGAGTGGTCTGGTTGACAGTCATTGGCGTTGCCGTTCGAGTAGCGGTGCATGCGCCGTCAGTTCGGGGCAGGGGGATATCGACCAGGTCTTGGGGGATTTCTCACGCGGTGACCTCAGTTTCGAGGTTTCAGCCACGGTTGCGAGCGATGCGCCGGCGAAGATCGTCCAGGCCGCCGTTGCAGTTCCACCTGATGGCGGCAGCTGCGCCATTGCACGAAGCGGAGCGATGCGGTTCCAAGCAGCCCCATGCACCGCGCGAAACGAACTGGCTACCTCGGCCAGTATCCTGATCAGTCGCAGCGAAGACTATCGACCCGAAGCGACGACGATCGTCAATCGGTTTGTGCTCGACAATCAGGGTACCGCTGCCGACGGCAGCGTCATTGACCTCATGGCGGCAGCCGGGACATCACGGCTGGAATGGACCTGCGCTGGCCAAGGGGCGACCTGTCCGCAGCAGAGCGGAAGTGGTGCCGTTCATCAAGCGGTATCTGCATGGCCATCATCCGGGCGACTTGTCTACGATGTGGTGTCGCACGTTGAATCCTCCAATGCGAATAGTTCTCCAAGTTCGCTTGAGGTAACGCCCAATGCACGGGGAATATGCGCGGCGGATGCTTCGATGTCTCGATGCGCAGCGGCGCTATCCCTGCGCCTCGAACATTCCGGCTTGCAACTGCGTCAACGGGTTGATCGTCTCGGTGCACGCAGCGGTGATGTGGTCAATTTCACCGTCTCGGTTGACAATGATATTGCTACAGCACGCAATGTGGTGTTGTCCCTACCCGTGCCTGATGGCATCAGTGCATTCGTCTCATGGACCTGCAGCGCGGGTGTGGCGTCACCCACAGCGTGTCCCGTCCGCTCGGGCGCGGGCGCGATTCGACAGTTGTTTCCCGAGCTTGCGCCATCGGCGACGCTGATCTATTCGATCCAGGCGCGCGTTGGCCAACAACCCCCAACGACTGTAGCAAGTCGGGCGACCCTGACCGCTCCTGCGGCGGACAGTCTCGGCTGCTTGATGGAGGGTGGATTGAGCACGGCCTGCGTCGCCACCAGCCAGTTCTCCACGGTTCCGGTGCTCGCGCTTGATCAGTCGATGGCGGCCGGCAGTCTCACACCTGGCAGCGCCGTTGACTATGTCCTCGACGTATTCAACCTCGGTGCGAAAGCCGATCTTGTTCAGATCAGGAACTTCCTGCCAGACGGGCTCACGAATGGCACCTGGGTTTGCAGCGGCCTCGGCG
The DNA here is from genome assembly GCA_038234445.1 of Lysobacterales bacterium. Taxonomy (GTDB): domain Bacteria; phylum Pseudomonadota; class Gammaproteobacteria; order Xanthomonadales; family Rhodanobacteraceae; genus Dokdonella. The sequence goes on along the minus strand of JBBQTY010000027.1, from coordinate 15,602 downwards.
TTGATTGCCCAAGCGCCAGCGGCAGCGGCAATCTTGCATCGAAAGTTCGTCAGATGCCGTCTGGATCAGGCGTGCACTACAAGGTGACAGCCCAGGTCGACAATCATCAGCCGGCGTCGACAACCAGTGTTCTTACAGCGCTTCCGGCCGTGGGTGGCCGTTGTCACGATGCTGCAGAGGCTGCGGTCGGCAGTGTTCCTTGCGTCGATCGCAACAACAGCAGCTACGCACCGAAGCTTCAGTTGAGCCAATCGGCCAGCGAGCGGCAATTGTTGCGTGGTGGAATAATACATCATTCCCTTACGCTCAAGAATCTTGGCGGGCCGACCCGTGATACGCGGCTCATGCTGCCTCTCGCTTCGGGCATCCTTCGATCAGAATGGACCTGCGCCGGTTTTGGTGGCGCCGCCTGTCCTTCGGCTTCCGGCTCCGGTGCGATCGATAGCACCGTCGATAATCTCGCATTTGGCGCCTATTTGAGCTACTCGATTCGGTCAACTCTTGCGCAAGTCGCCCCAGCGATTGTTTCAAGCACTGCCACGGTGACGCCCGGTGCCAAGACGTTGTGCGCCGATGACGGCTGCGCGAACAGCTTGTCTGTGCCGGTAGTCGACGTACCTTCGGCGCATTTGCTCACTAAAGTGACGGCCGTCGACCGCGTCGCTCGCGCTGGCGAAAAGACAACCTGGATCGTCGACGTTCGCAACCTCGGAAGTGAAGATTCAGGTCGATTCTCGATCACGAACGAACTTGCCAACAACGGTGTGAACGTAACCGGCTGGACATGTGCTGGCGCAGAATGCCCGGCAGCCGAGGGTGCCGGGGCAATCAACCAGGTGATCGAATCGCTATCGGTTTACGACACATCCAGCAGCGAAGAAAGTGTTGCTCGCGGTCGAATTCGCTTCACCGTCAGTGGAACCGTCGTGGGTAACGCCGGTGCGCAGTTGGGTGTCGATCTGCATCCTCGCGCCGGAGATACCTGCGCACCGATTTCATGTCAGTCGGTTGCCTACGTGTCGTTCGAGCAGCCCGCTGGGTCTGCGGTGACTCTCGATCTCACATCGGGATCATTTTCGGCTTATGCGAACAGTTCGGTTGACTACAGCTTCACGATAAGCAATTTCGGTAGCGTGCCGGTTTCCAATCTTCCGGTCTTCAGCATGGAACCGAGCGGCGTCTTAGGGTCTTCGTGGAATTGTACAGCGCAGGCTGGAGCCCAATGCGGTTCACCGTCGGGTAACGGTGCAATCAACGACATGATTGTCTCGTTGCCGGTTTCGTCATCGGTGACATATACGATCCTGGCTCAGCTTGGTCCGACGCTGCCACCCCAGTTTGACTACACGGCGGGCATCGATTCTGCATCCGTCGGCGTCTGCGTTCCCGCTACATGCACGGTCACCTTGTCGATGCCCAGCATCCAGGAACAGATGGATTTGAGCCTGACCGCGGATACCAGCGTGGTGCAACCGAACAGCACCGTCACCTATACGTTCGTCATCACAAGTTCCGGAAATCAGGGCGCCACCGGTAATACGATCGACATTGTCGGCTTTGACTCGCCAGGCTTTGTCTCGAGTTCATGGACCTGCACATCAACTGGCCCATCGGGTTGTACGCCCTCCGGTAGCGGCCCGCTTTCGACCTCAATTCAATTTCCTTCTGGAAATGAAACTGCAACATTTACTATTACGGCGCAAATTGGACCTTCGCCACCTCCCTCGATAGACTATTTCGTCGGTATTTCTGGCGGCGTGGGTATTCCGCCAGGCGGCTTGAGCTGTGTCCCAGCTTCCTGTGGGGTGCCACTCTCGCTGCCCAGCAGCGGCCCGTCTGAGATCGGTTTGCTGCTGTCCCCGGATGTCGGTGTGGCTCAGCCAAACAGCACTGTGACATACACGTTGGCGATTCTGAACAACGTGGCCGGTACGCCAAGCGTGGATATGCACCTGACCACAATTGAACCGGTTGGCACGTCTTCATCGTCGTGGACCTGTTTCAGCCCGGACGGAGCGATTTGTCCCGCGCCAGGCCCAATAGCCGGCCCCATCGATGTAAACCTTCCTGCAATCCCACTTGGCAGCAGTTTGATTTTCACGTTTGTGGTCAACACGGCCGCTACGATCCCTGACCCGTTTGATTTCACCGCGGTGGTCACGCCGACGAACGGCGAAGCGTGCAATCCGGCTACTTGCATGGTCACGGTTTCACTGCCTAGCGCCATTGTGTTGCCGCTGAATTTGTCGCTGAATGCGGATGTTGGCGTGGTTCAGCCGGATGGCAGCATTAACTACACCTTCGTGGTGACCAATCCGGGGACGGTGGGCGCGGCTGGTTTCCTTATATCCGCGCTCGATTCTGCGCAGTTCATCGCGTCATCGTGGACGTGCGTGGGAGCCGGAGAAGCCACCTGCGGCAATCCCATTGGTACCGGCCAACTCAATGTGTCAATACCGTTCTTCCCGCCCGGATCATTGACCTACACGATAAACGCCACGGTTGGATCGGTGCTGCCTTCGACGATTGATTATTCGGTCTCACTTCTGCCGGGCGGCGGGCCAATCCCTCAAGCGATATTGCCCTGCATCCCGGCAAGTTGCAGCGTTTCGCTTTCCCTCCCTGTTGGCATGCCCGAAGTGGATTTGTCGCTAAGCGCGGATGTCGGCGTGGTTCAGCCGAACAGCACCATCAACTATACGTTCGTGGTCACCAATCCGGGACCTGCCGATGTATCTGGATTCCAGGTCTCCGCCCTCGACTCTGCGGATTTCGTCACTTCATCGTGGACTTGCCAAGGGACAGGGGGCGCGAATTGCAACCCGAGCGGCACAGGTCAACTCAGCCAATCCTTCGGCCCCGTTCCGGCCGGTGCTTCATTGAACTTCACCATCACCGCGACGGTTGGAACGGTGTTGCCGTCCAGTATCGATTATTCGGTCGCAGTCACTTCTGGTGGACAAGGGCTGGCCTGTATGCCTTCGAGTTGCAGCGTTTCCCTCTCGCTGCCAAGTGCTTCGGCAACTCCCGCACGTTTGAGTATTTCCAAAACTGCCGATCGTACACAACTCGTAGCGGGCGGCAGCGTGTCGTATACCGTGGTTGTTGCCAATGGCAGCGGTATCGAAGCGACCTCGGTTCGGTTGATCGACGATATTCCGTTCGGATTGTCGCAATTCACATGGACGTGCGCGGGTAGCGGCGGCGTGTCCTGCCAGGCGAGCTCGGGTAGCGGGCCATTGAACGAATTCCTTGATTCGATGCCGGCAGGATCTTCGGTGACTTACTCGATCAACGCGGTTGTATCGAGCAACGCGTCGGTCAATGTCACCAATCGCGCGCAGGTTTCGGGAAACAACATCACATGCAACCCGTCCAATTGCGAAGCGGTATCCAGCCTGTCCGTGCGGCCACCAGCCGATATCGTTGTCAGCAAGTCGGCATCACCCCCAGCCGGCACCCGGGTGGCTGCCAATGACTCGATTGTCTGGACACTCTCCGCGACAAATACAGGTGGCGCAACCACGTCGTCTCTGTTGCTGCGCGATGTCTTGCCGACGTCGGTCACGAATATTTCGGTCAGCCCCGGTATCGGGGTTCAGTGCGACAGCCTTGCTCCGGTCCCGGGCAGTAACCTGACGTGTACGGTTGCGCCGGGTTTCAGTGGAATGAAGAGCGTGACGATCACCGCCACCGTCGGTTCCGGGGCTACCGGTGCGGTAGTCAATTCGGTCAGCACAACGGGCATCGTCGGCGTGCAATGCGATACCTGCAGCACGAGCAACCCAATTGGTGAGGCGATTGATCTGGCCCTCGTCAATCCGCGAGCGTTTTCGGCGGGTGGCATTGCGGGAACCCTGGTGGATGTAGTCAATCTGTCATCGGTTACATCCTCGGGATCCAGCGTCACGGTTTCACCGGTGGCGTCGCTGCGTTTATTGGCACCCTATGCTTCTGCGTGCACAGCGACGACTGCTGCCGATGGAGTCATCAGCGTCGCTTGCCCGACGCCGCCCCAAACCCAGGGAATCAGTTGTCTTGGCAATGTTTGCACGCTGGGACAGATTGCTCCCGGTGCGGCGATGACGCTATTTGTTGCCCTCAATGGGACATCCGGGGCGTCACTGCAGCTCGTCGCTTTCGGTGACATCGACGGCTCGAACAACTCGATTGAATTACCGATTGGGGGAACGCCATGATGATTTGCAAGACGCGGTCAGGTCCGAAGCGGGTTGGACTTGCGCTTGTTGCCGCCACCGTGATCGTGCCGACGCTGTGCTGGGCAAACCAGCAACTGGTTGTTGTGCGCAAGGACGGTCAAGTTTCGACCCGAACTTCCAAATCCGATGTTGCCGGAGCGGGCGCTGCGGCCTGTTCGGATCAAACAGTGGCGTTTGCCTTTACCGTGGAACCGCAGGGCGGCACCACGACGATCGAACTCCAGCGCGGCGTTGACACGTCACGCGATATCGTCCTCAACGTCACCTTGACCTGCTCTGTGTTGCGAGGCACGGCCCTGGTTCCTTTCAGTACTTCCGGGGGAACGGCGTCGAGTGGGTCTGACTATGTTTCGACGCCCGGCATGGCCTTGCTCAATCTGGGCACGGAAACAGGCGGCGGGGCGCAGGCACCTGTGGCTGCGACGGTGCATGTCGACGTGCTTGACGTGGGTCAGACCAGTCAGACAAAGACGATCAATATTGTTCGTGGCGAAGGATCGTTCCAGGGGCTTCAGCCGGATGGTGCTCCGATTGTCGGAACAATTCCTGGTAACACGGCGCCCATCGTTGTGGTTTCGATTCTAGGCCAAGCCACCATCGACGACGGCGCAAGCTTCCCCGGGATCGACCCAGCCGCTGATCAAGTCAGTATGGCGACGACGGCTTTCTGCGGCGCTCAAGGCGGAGGTGCGGGAAGGGTCGGATGTGCCGCTACACAGAATGCGGCGGTCCTGATCGCCAATCCCGATACGCCGGCAGCGGTGCGTGAAAATGCCATCGCCGTGCTCGAGAACAATCTTCTTGCCATCGCACCCGACGAAACCACAGCGATTGCGTTTGTTGCTCCGCTTTTGGCCAATGGACAAAGCAACAACCTTGCCGGGCGCCTTGCCGAATTGCGTCGGGCCGATGCCGGTGGGACATTGAGCGCAGGTGGTTTGACGTTTATTGGCAACGGTATTCCGTTATCGCTGGGCAGTCTGAGTTCGTTGTTGAAAGTGGACGACGACGACTCGGCCCGCAATGAGGAAAAACGCACCTTGCTTGGCGGAACGCGGCTCGGACTGTGGGTCAGCGGCACGTTGGGGGGGAGTAAAAGTGAACGCCGCAACGCCAATTCCGGTTTCAAATCCGATACCTGGGATCTGACCAGCGGACTCGACTATCGATTCACCGACAAATTTTTTGCGGGTGCTGCGATCGGCTATTCAAGGCTTAGCGCCGACTACGCACTGGATCAGGGATCGCTCGATGCGAACGCAAAGTCCTTGCATATCTACTCGGGTTACTCGATCCCCAATGGCTTGAGCCTCGACGCTTCGCTTAGCTACTTGCGCAGCAATTACACGCAGAGGCGCGTGATCGAGTTGTTCGCGCTGAATGCCGACGGAAGTGCTTATTCTTCATTGGGGCGCGATCTTGCCGTGGGCAGTCCAACGGTGTCCCAGACCGGTGCGAATATTGGCCTGACCTGGACACTGATGCGCGGAACGTGGACGTTTGCACCACAGGCACAACTATCGGTTTTGCACACCAACTACGATGCCTTTTCAGAGCGCGGCCCGTCCGAGTTCAACCTCAGCTATGAGAGCCGCACGTCCAACAGCACCTCGTTCTCTGTAGGCAGCTACATCGATCGCAGCTTCGCCACTTCGGTCGGAGCCTTCAGGCCCTACCTGCGTGCGTTTCTCTTCGCAGACAGCGGTTCCTCGAATGACCTGTTGACCCATTTCGTGCTCGACGGTGCGAACGGATCGACGCCGCTGGCACTTTCGATGGAAGAGCCGGATCGTCGCTATGGGACGGCTGAGCTCGGACTGGGCTTCAGTCGACCGATAGGAACGCGCACGGTCGACTTCAATGCAGGGATCATGAAAACGTTCGGTTTTCAGGATCTTGATCGCTGGGCGTTGCGTTTCGATGTCAGATTCCCGCTTTGATTTCCAGATGACGGCCACAACCGACCGATGAGCAACGAAAAGCAGGATAAGGATTCAGCGAAATCCACGCCGTCAGGTAGCGATCAACCGACTCGGCTGATGCCTGATCGGCGCGGTGATGGTCGCTCCGATCCCGCACTCGACGCCGATGCGCCTACGCGGATTCTTGACTCCGCTGCCTCAGCGACGGTCGTCCTCAAGCGAGCGCCTGCGGACGATGACATGGCAGGCGCTACGCGACTCATGGAGCCCTCCAAGGGAGCAAAGTCGGGCGTCGCCTTGGAGCCTGCTGCGACCAATCTATCGATGCCCCAGGCTCCATTGCCTGCGGCACCATTAGCCACCGCGGTTTCGGTCCCGATTGAGCGCATCATTCAGGTACCCGCGCCGCGCACTGGCGCATCGGCCTCACCCTCTGCCGCGAGAACGGCAGGCAGTGCCGCCGATAGCGACGGGTTGCCTGATATCGGTGATTTGATCAAGCAGCGCTTCGAGCTGATCGAGGAGCTCGGACGCGGCGGCATGGGTGCCGTCTTCCGAGCGCGTGACATGCGCAAGACGGAGGCGCTCGACCCTGATCCCTACGTCGCGATCAAGTTCATCACAGGCAGCCTGATCGGATTCGAGAAAGCCTTTGTCGCGCTGCAACGCGAAGCAAAGAATGCGCAATCCCTGAATCATCCGAATATCGTCAAGGTCTTCGATTTCGATCGCGACGAGAATCTGGTCTACCTGACCATGGAGGTGGTCGAAGGTGTCGCGTTGCATGCGCGCTTGCGCGCCTCCAATGCCAGCCCTCTGACACCAGCCGAACGGGATCATCTGACTCACGGCATGCTCGCGGGCATGAGCTACGCGCACTCGCGTGATCTGTCACATGCCGATTTGAAGCCGTCGAACATGATGGTCGACAGCAAGGGCGACCTGAAAATTCTCGATTTTGGCATTGCTCGGCGACGCGAGTACGACACGGTGTTCGACGCCGATGATCTATTCGCGCTGACCATCGACTACGCCAGTCTGGAGATGCTCAACCGGCAGCGGCCTATACCGGCCGATGACGTCTACGCACTCGGCTGCATCATCTACGCCATGCACACGGGAGCGCATCCGTTCAATCATGTTCGCGCCGATATCGCCAGCAGCGAAAAGATGCGGCCGACGCGGCCGAAATCGCTCAGTCGTGTGCAATGGCAGGCCTTGCGCAAGTCACTTGAATTCAAGCGCGAGCATCGATTCGTTGATGCCGCGGCGTTTCAGCGCGCGTTCGAGGCGCCAGACTGGCGCAAGATCGGAGGGATTGCGGCCAGTGTCCTCAGCGTATTGCTGTTGGCAGGATGGCTTGCTGCAGATCCAATTCAGAGCTGGATGACGCGCTCGCGACTCGACCCTGCGCAAACCACGTCTTTGAATAGCGGTCTCAAGGATGGCTCTGAATATCTCGCCGGCGGATATGCCGAAGACGCAGTCTTCGCCTATTCTGATGTGCTCAAGCTCGACTCGCACAACTCGGCGGCAAGATCCGGCGTCAAGGCCGCATTTGCCGCAATGAAGGCGAAGCTGTCGCCCGGGCAATACCGTGACTACCTGCAGTCGCAGCGGAGCGAAGAAAATAATTCCGGCTGGCTGAAGTTGTTGGTCGAGGACGAGTTGAAAGCGCTGCCGCAGCGCTGAATCGTATTGCCATGACCACAGTTTGCAGCAATCAGTGCTTGGCGGAATGGTCTCGCGGGATAGAAACTTCACATCGCGCATTGACGTGAACCGATCACGACATTACCATGCGGCGCCTCTCCGGTAGACCTTGCCGGATCGGGTGCAACCGAAGGATTGAAGTCGGCGGGGTATAGCGCAGCCTGGTAGCGCGCCTGCTTTGGGAGCAGGATGTCGAGAGTTCGAATCCCTCTACCCCGACCATTCCGATTCCAAATCGTGCGATTGTGAACTGCAGCATGACGATGGCGGCGTCTTTCGGAATGAAACTGTTTTCTGCTGACGATGCGCCCGTAGCTCAACCGGATAGAGCATCGGCCTTCTAAGCCGAGGGTTGCAGGTTCGATTCCTGTCGGGCGCGCCAAAGCGAGTGCGGCGAAAGGAAGTGTCGTACGATGTTGTTCAAGCCCGTGTGCGTTCCGAGTTGAATCGGGTGGAGAAATGGTTGTTTCAATGGTGGGCGTAGCTCAGCTGGTTAGAGTCCCGGATTGTGATTCCGGATGTCGGGGGTTCGAGTCCCCTCGCTCACCCCAATTTATTGATCCGATTGTTTTCGATCAGATCGCGTTTTGCTAAGCTTGTTGGTCTGTTCGGGTCGTTAGCTCAGTTGGTAGAGCAGTTGACTCTTAATCAATAGGTCGAAGGTTCGAATCCTTCACGACCCACCAAACAGACATCGGCTGCATGCTTTGCAGTCTGCGGAGTGGAGGGCGCAACACCGGCGCTTGATGCTCCCACGGGTTCCAGCGTTGCGAATGTGGCGGAATTGGTAGACGCGCTGGATTTAGGTTCCAGTGGGGTAACCCGTGAGAGTTCGAGTCTCTCCTTTCGCACCAAGCCGAAAAGTACGATGCTTCGGTTGCCACTCTTGTTGCAGGTTCCCTATCGTTTCGAGGCTTGTTTTGGCTGCATCGCCAAGGAGTCGTCCGCTCGCGCCTCATGCCTGGCGGACCGAAGCGGCGTCCGTGGCGCCAATCGAGCGCAGCGTGAGCCCCTGCTGGAGTCGATACAAGCAACACCGACCCAACCCCTGCGAATTCGCCGCGTAATGCTTTATGATAGTCGGCTAACCACGCCCGGCCCTGCGTCGGGGATAGTCGTTTCAAGGAGCATCCATGCAAGTTTCGGTTGAGAACGTCGGTAATCTCGGACGCAAGTTGACTGTGCGCATTCCTGCCGCACGTCTCGAAGATACGGTCCGCAATCGCGTTCAGGAAATGGGACGCAATGCGCGCCTCAAGGGTTTTCGTCCGGGCAAGGTGCCGACCAAGGTGATCGAGCAGCGCTACGGCGCGCAGATTCGCGGCGAAGCGTTGTCTGAACTTATTGGTTCAACGTTTCAGGAAGCGGTAAGCAATGAGAAACTGCGGCCTGCCGTGCAGCCGTCGATTGCTACCAGCGGCAAGCCGGAAAATGGCGAAATCGAATACGTCGCGACATTTGAAGTCATGCCGGAGATCGGCAAACTTGATGTCAGCGGGCTGGAAATCATCAAGCAGACCTCGAGCGTCGAAGATTCCGATATCGATGCGATGATCGATACGCTCCGCGTGCAGCGTCGAACCTGGCACCCCGTCGATCGCGCTGCAATGGCCGGTGACATGGTGTTGTTCGAGTTTGCCGCGCAGGCGTCGGATTTCCGCTATCCCGAAAATGGAACAGACCGTGTCGGTACGATCATCGGATCGGACGCTTTGTTCAAGGGGCTGGAAGACCAACTCCTCGGTCACGTCGTTGACGATGCATTCGAGAAGGATCTCGATTTCCCTGCTGATTTCCGCATTGAAGGCCTGGCTGACAAGTCCGCCCACGCGAGCTTCAAGATCGTCCGCGTCCAGGAAGCCAAGCTGCCTGAACTGGACGATGCTTTCCTTGCAACGTTCGGCGTCGCCGACGGCGGATTGCCGAAATTCCGTGAAGACGTCCGCGCCAATCTGGAGCGTGAACTCTCGGCTGCGCTGAACTCGCGCTTGAAGGCTTCGGCGGTCGAAAAACTCATCGAAGCGCATGCTGATATGGAGCTCCCGCAAGGATTGATCGAGAACGAGGCGCGTGAGTTGGCGCGTCAATCGACCGGCGGCAAGGGGCAAGCCCCGCATGAGCCCTTCATCGCTTCGGCACGTCGTCGCGTCGCCGGCGGTGTACTGCTCTCGGAACTCGCGCGTCAGAATGAGATCCGTATTGACATGCGTCGGGTATCCGAAGCGTTGAGCGCAATTGCCTCGACCTATGAAGAGCCCGAGCAGGTCGTTGAACTTTATTCAAAGGATCCCCAGATGATGAGCGGGCTGCAAAGCCGCGTTCTGGAAGATCAGGTGGTTGACTGGATCGCGGATAAGGCCAAGGTCAGCGAAAAGAAGCTGAGTTTCAGCGAAGTGATGCGTCCTGGTGCCTGAGCACCGGGCCCAACGGAGATCCAGCATGTCCAGTCATACGCCAAGTCAGGGTCTCAACCTCGTACCGATGGTCGTCGAGCAGACGTCCCGCGGCGAGCGCGCCTACGATATCTACTCGCGTCTGCTCAAGGAGCGGGTCATTTTTCTGGTCGGTCCGATCGACGATTACGTAGCCAACGTGGTCGTCGCGCAGTTGCTGTTCCTGGAGTCGGAGAACCCCGATAAGGACATCAACCTTTACATCAATAGCCCCGGTGGCGTTGTCACCGCAGGATTGGCGATTTACGACACCATGCGTTTCGTCAAGCCGGACGTCAGCACGATGGTTATCGGGCAGGCGGCGAGCATGGGGTCGTTTTTGCTTGCCGCCGGTACCAAGGGCAAGCGCTATGCGTTGCCTAATTCGCGCGTGATGATCCATCAACCGTCGGGCGGCGCGCAGGGTCAGGCGACGGATATCGAGATCCAGGCCAAGGAAATCCTTTATCTTCGCCGGCGCCTCAATGAGGAGCTCGCGGAGAATACCGGGCAGCCTCTTGAACGGATCGAACGCGATGTTGAGCGCGATTTGTTTTTCAATGCGCAAGACGCCAAGACCTATGGTCTGATCGATGAAGTAATCGATCGACGTTCGAAAGAGCCCGTTCAACCGGCTTGAAATCCCATCATCGGGCGAGCACGCAGTTGATTTTCCAGGTGGCCAAGCTGGCCAGTCGTGGCGAACTGCTGTGCTATGCTCGTTCGGCATCAAGTGAAGCAACCCGAGGCGTGGCATGACAGAAGAGCGACAAAGCCGATCGGGCGACGGCGGAAAAATCCTCTATTGCTCTTTCTGCGGCAAGAGCCAGCATGAGGTACGCAAGCTGATCGCGGGACCGTCCGTGTTCATCTGTGATGAATGCGTCGAGCTGTGCAATGACATCATCCGCGAGGAGCTTGAAGAAAAAGCGGCCTCTGCGCGTAGTCATCTTCCGAAGCCGAAAGAAATACTCGACGTTCTCGATCAGTACGTGATCGGCCAGTCGCGCGCCAAGAAGGTGCTTGCGGTTGCGGTTTACAACCACTACAAGCGTCTCGAATCGCGCAGTCGCAACGATGAAGTCGAGTTGGCCAAGTCCAACATCCTGCTGGTCGGCCCAACCGGTTCGGGCAAGACTCTGCTCGCGGAAACGCTGGCACGGCTGCTCAACGTTCCGTTCACGATTGCCGATGCGACCACTCTGACCGAAGCCGGATACGTCGGCGAAGACGTCGAGAACATCATCCAGAAGCTTTTGCAGAAATGCGATTACGACGTCGAGAAGGCGCAGAGCGGCATCGTCTATATCGACGAAATCGACAAGATTTCGCGCAAGAGTGAAAATCCCTCCATTACCCGTGATGTGTCGGGCGAAGGCGTTCAGCAAGCTCTTCTGAAATTGATCGAAGGGACGATCGCGTCGGTGCCGCCGCAAGGCGGTCGCAAGCACCCGCAGCAGGAATTCCTGCAAGTCGACACGAAGAACGTGCTCTTTATTGTTGGTGGCGCGTTCGCCGGACTTGAGAAGATCATTCAACAGCGTTCGGAAACGACGGGAATCGGGTTCAGTGCGGAGATTCGCAGCAGTGCCGAAAAGGCTGATACCGGCAAGCTGCTCGGACAGGTACAACCAGGTGATCTGATCAAGTTCGGCCTGATTCCGGAATTTGTCGGGCGCTTGCCAGTTGTGGCGACGCTCGAAGAGCTCGATGAGGAAGCGCTGGTCAAGATCCTCAGCGAGCCAAAAAACGCAATCACCAAGCAGTTCAAGCGTCTGTTCGAAATGGAAGGTGTGGAGCTGGAGTTTCGTCCAGATGCATTGGCTGCCGTCGCCAAGAAGGCGCTCGTACGCAAGACTGGCGCGCGTGGTCTGCGCACGATTCTCGAGCAGGTTCTGCTCGACACGATGTTTGATCTTCCTTCGTTGGAGCATGTCAGCAAGGTCGTTATCGACGAAGCGGTGATCAACGGACACGCTGAGCCCTATCTGATCTATCAGGGCAACATGCAGGCGCGTGCCGCCGCCGCGGAGTAATGGGCGCGCCGCGCAGTTGGCAGCAAAAACCTTGCATTGCGGCGTGATGGCCGCACTTGACCAGACGGCAGCGTGCATTCACGCTGCCGTTTGACATTTACCGATGCCGATAGCCCAGGATTCAACGAGATGGATAAGCCCAGCAAGACAGCCACCACCGCATCCAAGGATGTGATCGAACTGCCGATCCTGCCGCTGCGCGACGTCGTGGTCTATCCTCATATGGTCATCCCGCTGTTCGTCGGCCGCGAAAAATCGGTCATGGCGCTCGATGCCGCGATGGAAGGCGACAAGCAGATCCTCCTGGTTGCCCAGCGCAGCCCGGATATTGACGAGCCCGAGGCCGGTGATCTTTACCCGATTGGGACGATTGCCTCGATACTGCAGCTGCTCAAGTTGCCGGATGGCACCATCAAGGTGCTCGTTGAAGGAACCTCGCGCGCGGAAATCGTCGGCTTCTCCGAACGCAATTCGTTGTTGACTGGCCGTGCACGCGCGCTTGATGCGGCCTTCACGCGCAACGATCGCGAAATCGACGTGATTTCCCGTTCGTTGGTTTCGCTGTTCGAGCAGCTGGTCAAGCTGTCGAGAAAGATTCCGCCAGAGCTGATGACGACGCTTGCCGGGCTGGAGGATCCATCGCGTCTGGCCGACACGATTGCCGCTCATCTGTCGGTTCGCTTGCAGGACAAACAGCAGATTCTCGAGACTGCCGATGTCGCCGATCGCCTGGAGCAACTGATTGGACTCGTCGACGGAGAGATCGATGTCCAGCAGATCGAAAAGCGCATTCGCGGTCGGGTCAAGTCGCAGATGGAAAAGAGCCAGCGCGAGTACTACCTCAACGAACAGATGAAGGCGATCCAGAAGGAACTCGGAGATTCCGAGGATGCGCCGAACGAGTTGGAGGAGCTGGCTCGAAAAATCGAAGCAGCCGGTATGCCGAAGCCGACTTTGCTCAAGGCGCGGGCCGAGCTTGGCAAGCTAAAACAGATGTCGCCGATGTCCGCGGAAGCGACCGTTGTGCGCAATTACATCGACTGGATGGTCGGTGCGCCATGGAAAAAGCGCACCAAGGTTCGTCGGGATCTGCATGTCGCGCAGGAGGTTCTGGACGCGGATCATTTCGGTCTTGAAAAGGTCAAGGATCGCATCCTTGAATATTTGGCCGTACAGCAGCGTGTGCGCACAATGAAAGGCCCAATCCTGTGTCTCGTGGGTCCGCCCGGCGTAGGCAAGACTTCACTTGGACAGTCGATTGCCAAGGCCACCAATCGCAAGTTCGTGCGCATGTCGCTCGGTGGTGTGCGTGACGAGGCCGAGATTCGTGGCCATCGACGTACCTATATCGGATCCATGCCTGGGCGCATCATCCAGAACATGTCCAAGGCCGGTACGCGCAACCCGTTGTTCGTGCTCGATGAGATCGACAAGATGTCGATGGACTTCCGTGGCGATCCCGCTTCGGCGTTGCTTGAGGTGCTTGATCCCGAGCAGAACAATGCGTTCAGTGATCACTATCTCGAAGTCGATTTCGACCTCAGCGAAGTCATGTGGATTGCTACTGCGAACTCGTTGAATATTCCGGGCCCCTTGCTCGATCGCATGGAAGTCATCCGTATTCCAGGCTATACCGAGGATGAAAAGCTCAATATTGCCGAACGCTATCTGGTGCCAAAGCAGCTCAAGGCGAATGGTCTCAAGTCCGCAGAGCTCGCGGTCGACGAGGGAGCGATTCGCGGCATCATTCGCTACTACACGCGCGAGTCCGGCGTGCGCAATCTTGAACGCGAGATATCCAAGATCTGCCGCAAGGTCGTCAAGGAACTGAGTCTGGCCGCGCCGCCCAAATCCGCCAAGGGCAAGGCGGTCGCAAAGGTCAAGACAGTAAAGAAAAAAGTGGTGACCAAGAGCAGTTGCGTGATGGTCAATGAGGCCAATCTTGATCAGTATCTTGGCGTACAGAAGTTCAATTTTGGTCGCGCCGAACTACAAAACGAGGTGGGTCTTGTTACCGGACTGGCGTGGACAGAAGTCGGTGGTGACCTGCTCAGTATCGAAGCCACCACGGTTCCGGGCAAAGGCAAGCTCCAACATACCGGCCAACTCGGTGATGTCATGCAGGAATCCATTCAGGCTGCCCTGAGTGTTGTTCGTGCGCGCGTGGACCTGCTTGGTGTTGATCCCGAGTTTTACCAGAAGCTCGATGTGCACATCCATGTCCCGGAAGGGGCCACGCCGAAGGACGGGCCGAGTGCAGGCGTTGCCATGTGCACGGCCTTGGTTTCTGCACTGACCAAGATTCCTGTACGTTCCGATGTGGCGATGACAGGAGAAATTACGCTTCGTGGACGCGTGCTGCCGATCGGCGGACTCAAGGAAAAGTTGCTGGCAGCGCACCGAGGCGGTGTCGGAACGGTCATTATTCCCGAGGAAAACCGCAAGGATCTCGCGGACATACCGGCAAATGTTACCGAATCACTGCAGATCAGACCAGTCAAGTGGATCGACGAAGTACTCGATATCGCCCTCGAGCGTGCTCTGACTCCGGTCAAGCGAGAAGATCCGACCGCATCGCAAGTTGTGCGCGGCAAGCGCAAGACTCGTGATGATGGATCGCCTGTAAGACCGCACTGAGCGGCTACGCAGTTTCATTGGTTCATCTTCGTCCGTTGCCAGAATTTTCAATTCGGGGATTGACGAGCGTAGCGAGTCTTGATCCGTGATCGAGGCTCCGCTGAAGGGCGGAAAGTCGCGCCAATCCTTGTGTTGCGCGGTATCTGGGGCACTGGTATAAAGGTCGCGCCACGTTTTGATGACGCGCTTGAAGTCGATCGAATCGCGGGGAAACGACATCACGCCTGAGGTCAGCCCACCTCGCTCGTACTGCGTGACCAGTTCAAACCAAACATATCCGGGTTGCTGCTCGAAAGGGAGTTGATAATGAACAAAGGTGAATTTATTGGTGCTGTCGCCGAAGCTGCAGAGATGACAAAGGCAGACGCAGACCGCGCGGTAGAAGCGGTCTTCAAAGTCGTCAAGAAAGCATTGAAGTCCGGTGACAGCATCTCGTTGGTCGGCTTTGGCACGTTCAGCGTGCGCAAGCGTGCTGCCCGTACGGGGCGCAATCCGCGCACCGGCGACACCATCAAGATCAAGGCATCCAAGGTCCCGGCATTCAAGGCCGGCAAGGGCCTCAAGGACGCAATCAACTGACGTTGTGGGGTGCTTAGCTCAGCGGTAGAGCGTCTCCCTTACACGGAGAGGGTCGGGGGTTCG
>JBBQTY010000026.1:0-28316 GCA_038234445.1 Lysobacterales bacterium | reverse complement strand
CCGGAGCAGAGCGGCATGCTCGAAATGCCGCAGCTGAATTTTCGCGGCAGCGCAGTGGACAATTCAGACCCGACCGGATTCTTCCAGCGCGGCCGCACAATTACTGCGCGTTCGGATGCGGTGCAGCTCAACGTGCGCCCGAAACCGGCCAGTTGGGGAACGGCGCCGTGGCTACCGGCGACCTCGCTGACTCTCACCGATGAAAGCGAACTGCCCGGCGAGATCAAGGTCGGAGAGCCGTTGACGCGAACGATCAAGCTCAGTGCGCAGGGACTTGGTTTCGAGCAGTTGCCTGAACTTGAGATCAAGACCCCAGATGGCGCCGAGGTCTACCCGGACAAACCCGATACGCGCACACGAGATGACGGCAGCTGGCTCTACGGAGAGCGCACACGCAAGTTTGCGATTGTGCCAACTCGGCCGGGAACCTTGACCTTGCCGGCCGTTGAAGTGCAATGGTGGAATACTGCGAAAGATCAAATGGAGACAGCGACGTTACCGGAACGAACGATCAACGTCGTTGGCGCCGCCGTGACCAGCGCGGCAACAACGCCTGCAGCGCCGCCAGCCACGCACGACCAGACTCAGGCGGATTCCACTGCTGCGCCAACCACCGTCGTCTATCCCTCGTCGGCTAATGATTCTGATACGCGCTTCTGGCGCTGGATTTCACTGCTGCTGGCCTTGCTGTGGCTGCTGACGCTGGCGCTGTGGTGGCGATCGCGCCGTACAACGATGCTCAGCCGATCCGCGCAGGCGCATCCGCCGCAAGCTCCAGGACGCAGCGTCTTTCTGCGCGCGTGTTCGATGGGTGATCTGGTCGGCGCCGAGCGTGCCTTGGTGTCGTGGGCACGCAGCGAGAAGGCGGGCGTGCGCAATCTCGGTGAGCTGATCACCGCGCTCGATGACGTGAGTCAGCGCGACGCGCTCGATGAACTCCAGCGCACGCGCTATGCCGGGGCGAATTCGGAAGGACTCGGTGCGCGTTTGACCCGCGTGTTCCGAAACGGCTTTTCCTGGACCCAATCCGCAGCGGCTTCGTATGAAAAGCCGGCCCTGGCACCGCTCTATCCGACGAGGCGCTGAGTTCATTCTGCGCGCGAAGTTTCGCCCTATCGGGCTATGCGGCACACTAGGGTGGTCGATTCCCCCCAAGAGATGCCTGGCTGCATGAGAAGTCTTTGCGCAAAGAATCACGCCTGTTGCATTGCCGAGGTGAACCGAAAAGGTAGGCGCGCATGAGTGCGCGTGGACCCGTGGCGCTGCATACGAAAATGCTGATCGGCTTCGCGGTCGGTCTGTTCGGCGGCCTGCTTGTGCATTGGTTTAATGGGGGTGATGCGCCATGGGTGCAGTGGTTGATGACCTGGATCACCCAGCCGGTCGGCAAGTTGTTCCTGCGCCTGCTGTTCATGCTCGTGATTCCATTGCTGTTTTCGGCGCTGGTCGTCGGTATTGCCGAAATGGGCGATATCCGGTCGCTTGGTCGAGTCGGCTGGAAGACTCTGATCTATACGGTGGTCGTCTCGTCGATAGCAGTCGTGATCGGCATCACCCTGGTCAACGTGTTCAAGCCCGGTGTCGGTGTGGATCCTCAGGTCGCGCAGCAATTGCTCAGCGATGCCAGCGCCAGTACGCAGAAGATTGTGGCCAGCGGTACCTTGCAGGGATCCGGTATCGATCTGCTGCTCAATATCGTGCCGACCAACGTCATTCGCGCCGCCGCTGACAACGACATTCTCGCGGTGATGTTCTTTGCGCTGATGTTCGGCGTCGGCATCGTCATGACCGAATCGCCGCTGGCGAAAAAGACCAAGGAAGTCATCGAAGGCGTTTTCGAAATCTCGATGACCCTGATTCATCTGGTCATTCGTTTCGCGCCGTATGCCGTCGCCTGCCTCGTCTTCAATCTCGCCGCGGTATTTGGCTGGGAGCTGCTGTCGAAACTGGCGGGTTATGTTGGTGTCGCGGTGCTTGCAATGGCGATTCATTTTTTCGGCGTCTACTCGATCAGCGTGCGCTGGTTCGGCGGCATGTCGCCGATCAAGTTTTTCCGCGGATCGCAGGAAGCGATCGTGATGGCCTTTTCGACTGCGTCGAGCAACGCGACCTTGCCGACGGCGTTGAGGGTGGCCGAGGAAGATCTCAAGCTGCCCAAGCGCATCTCGCGCTTCGTGCTGACCATCGGTGCCACCGCAAACCAGAATGGTACGGCCTTGTTTGAAGGTGTCACGGTCTTGTTTCTTGCACAGTTCTTCAATGTCGAATTGAGCCTGACCCAGCAGGTAGTGGTCATGTTCGTCTGCATACTTGGTGGTATCGGAACCGCCGGTGTGCCGGCCGGTTCGCTGCCGGTGGTCGCGATGATCTGTGGCATGGTTGGTGTGCCACCCGAAGGCATCGGCTTGATTCTCGGCGTTGATCGCTTCCTCGACATGTGCCGGACCACGCTAAACGTAACGGGAGATCTTGCCGCCGCGGTTGTCGTCTCGAACGGTGTCGAGGAGCCCGATGGCCCGGTTGAGAACACCTGAGGCCAGTTGACGATGTCTATCCGATCTTTGCGTACCCACAAGCACATCGCGTGGCTCGGATGGTTGGCTTTTGCCTTGCTCGCAACGACTGCGCCGCTGGCCCAGGCGACAGGCTTGCCCTGGGAAATCTGGGAATCGCCAGCGCGACTTGCCAGTCTCGATGCGGCGGATCTAGTCATCGAACAGTCCAGCCACTGCCCGCAAGGCTGTCGCTACGATCGCAGCAATCCTGGATTTGAAAACCCACTCGACAATCCGAACCCGTTGCGCTGGATGTACCGGGATGGCGACGAAGTCGTGCTCTTCGATGAGCGCGGTCCCGGCGCGCTGACGCGGATCTGGATGACGACAGGCTTCGGTATTTCGACTTGCATCGATCCCTCGATCCGAGTTCATTTCTACTTCGATGGTGCGGATATTCCATTGATCGACATGCCGCTGGCCGCCTTGTTTGATGGCAGCGAAGCACCATTCACCTCGCCTCTGGTCGCCGACCGGCTTGCCTCAAGTGGTGGCTTTCTCAGTCGCGTGCCCATCACCTATACGCAATCGCTACGCATCAGCCTAAGCGGCGCGGACAGCGGACCCAACGCGTGCACCGACAACAACCAGAAGCTGCTGTGGTATCAGTTCATCGTGCATCGATTGCCTTACGCAAGCGTGGTGGCGACTTTTTCCCCGACGGATAATTCCCTGGCGTGGCGAGCATTTCTTGAGCATCCTGGCGAGGACCCCTGGGCCGCGATGCTCGCGCCGCAAGCGTTCGCCGATGTGCTTGCTCCGAGTACATCGCTGGTACTGGGTACTCGCGTTGGAACCGGCTGGTTGCGCGGTATTCGCCTGCAAGTTCCGCTCAATCAGCGCGCTGATGTGCGCCTGCGCATTGCCATCGATGGCGGGATCGCGGTCGATATGCCCCTGAGCGACTTCTTCGCAAGTTCCTCCACTTCGACACTGACGACGAAGAATCTGTTCTTCGGTGAAGACACGAATGGCAGCCTGTTCTCATGGTGGCCGATGCCGTATTCGCAATCGGCAACCATCGCGCTGATTGCAGAGCCGAGTCTGTTGTCGCCCGTGGCGATCAACGGCAACCTCGCCTTCGAGAACGCCACGGTGGCGCCCGATGCGGGTCGGTTTCAGGCCACGCTTGCGGACACCTGCGTCAGCGCTGGAGACCTCGATCTGCTTGACGAGCGCGGCGTGGGCAAAGTTGTGGGATTCGCCTCGCGCTATCACGCCAACGGAATCAGCAGCCGCGCCTATCTCGAAGGCGATGAACGCGTCGTGCTTGATGATGCGCGCACGCCGGCGTGGTACGGGACGGGTGTCGAGGACTTCTTCGATGCCGGTTTTTACTTTGATCAGAATGAATTCTCCTCAGCATTTTCCGGAGCCAGCGAAGTCGATCCTGATGGAAGTGGAACCACTTCGGCCTATCGCATTTTTGCCACCGATCCGATCGTCTACTCGCGTGCGATCCGCTGGACCCAGGAGGCCGGCTTGGCGCCATTGCTGCCGATCCCGATGTGCGCAAGACGCGTGGTCTATCGTTACCGGCGAGAGCAGCCATTGACGGTCAGCTATGGGCGATTCGAGGTTGGCGATGCCATTCAGAGCGCCGCACATCAGTGGCAGACCTCGCTTTCGGCCGTTTGCGGAAATCAATCGGGTCAGTATTCCGATGAACCGCCGACCACTCGCGTTGCGATGGATTGCCATTTCAACCTCGGGTCCACAAGCTTTGCCTTCAACCCGCTGCAAAAATCGGGAACGCTGCGTCTGCGCCGAACCTTTGATGCGGCATATGGAGAAACGGGCTTGCTGGCCTCACAGGCTGGGGCAGAGGTTCGCGCAAACGGCCTCATCGTGGGAATGTTTCCGCCGGCCGCTGCCAATCCATCGCGTCGCTGGCAAGAGCAGGAAATACTTCTTGCAGAAATTCCGGGTTCAGGCGAACTCCAGTTTGTGATCTCGCCGATTTTCGATGGTCATGCGGACGGTTTTGGAGAGTCGGCCTGGGAACTCCTCGGTGGTTGGGTGGATGCGATCTTCTCCGATAGCTTTGATGGTTCCGACCTGGCCGTACCCGCCCAATGAGTGATGCAGTAATCCGTCGCCTGTTCAAGGTGGGGCGCGCATTTCAGGAATCAGCGCGCGACAGTCCGTCTCCGATATGGTCTGCACGAAGCGGCATCCTTGCCCCTGAAGCTCCTTCCCGGAGTGCCTCCTGCTCGTGTTGCAATAAAATTGCATTGCACATCAATAACGCGTAGCGATCCGGGTCAAGCTGGTTCGGCGAACAGTCGTTAGAAGCGAAATTCTCCACTGACCGATGCCACGTCGGTATCGAGACCGAAACCGACCTTGTAGCGATCGTAGTTCAGGCCAAGGCCAAACTGGTCGCTGAAATCGTAGCCGATGCCGACACCTGCATAAGCCTTGGTGCGGTGGTCAACGGTTTGAAATGAAGAGCCTGCATCCATGAAATTTCCCTTGACGCCCGCATTGAAGAGTCCTGTACGTCCGCTGAGATACCAGGTATCGCTCAGGTTCCAGTGCCCGTTGACGCCGAGCGAGGGGCCACGGATTTCAGCCTTGCCGATCAGCAGGGACGAAGTCGGGGTGGTTACCGAGACGAAGTTGGGCGAGAACGAGCCGAGATCGGTGTAGCCAGCTTCAATGCCGAAAGCAAAGGCCGGTGCGAGTGCCCAGCGGTAGCCGGCATCGATCGAGTAGCTCGTGTCGCGGTCGTCATAGAAGCCGTTGTCGAGATCGGCCCGGCCGATCGCGCCGTTGACGAAAAAGCCGCTTTTGTTGGCGGCTGCATGGCCGATCAAAGGAATGGCGATCATGCTCGCTGCAGACAGTGCGAATGCCAATGTCAGGTTTTTCATGATTTGAATAGGACTTCCGATTGGGGAGGATTCCAGCGCCGCGTTGCGGAACTGGCGGCAGCAGTCTGGTGGAGAAGGTGAAAACATTGCGTTATCTATTCATTCCGTAAGCGTCACGGATGGCGCTGGAGAATTTTCGTTAGTTCGGGGTTCAGGAATTCCTGCCATCGGCTTCTCGATAGGCCTGAGGGTGCTCTGACGGCCCGAAGGTGCCCCGAAAAGACAATCTGGCTCTGATCGGCGACAATGCTCATCCCATGCGGTCGCCTGCCGGTTCGGCCGCGTCATCCAGTCGAGTCCGAATCATGTCGAGCCGCAAAGAACTCGCCAACGCCATCCGTGCGTTGGCCATGGACGCCGTCCAAGCTGCCAACTCAGGCCATCCGGGCATGCCGATGGGCATGGCCGACATCGCCGAAGTGCTTTGGAATGACTTCCTCAGGCACAATCCGAAGAACCCGAAGTGGGCCAATCGCGACCGCTTCGTGCTCTCGAACGGCCATGGATCGATGCTGCTTTATGCGCTGCTGCACCTGAGCGGCTATGCGCTGCCGATCAAGGAGCTCAAGAACTTCCGCCAGCTGCATTCAAAGACTGCCGGGCATCCCGAATACAGTGAAACCCCTGGCGTCGAAACCACGACAGGCCCGCTCGGGCAAGGTTTGGCCAATGCGGTCGGCATGGCCTTGGCCGAGCAAGTACTCGCCGCGCGCTTCAATCGCGATAACCTTGATATTGTCGATCACCGGACCTTTGTCTTCCTTGGCGATGGTTGCCTGATGGAAGGGATTTCGCATGAAGTCGCATCGCTGGCTGGTACGCTCGGTCTCGGCAAGCTTGTCGCGGTCTGGGATGACAACGGCATTTCGATTGATGGCGAGGTCGAGGGTTGGTTTACCGATGACACACCGAAACGCTTCGAAGCTTACGGCTGGTACGTGATCCGTGGTGTCGACGGCCATGATCCGGCAGCGATCAAGGCAGCCATCGAATCGGCCACAGCGCAAACGAAAAAACCGACGCTGATCTGTGCCAAGACCATCATCGGTTTCGGTTCGCCGAACAAGCAAGGCAAGGAATCCTCGCACGGCTCGGCACTCGGCAAGGATGAAGTCGCCGCGACGCGCGCCCAGCTCGGCTGGAATCATGCGCCGTTCGAAATTCCGGACGTTATCTACGCGGCATGGAATGCCGACGCTGCTGGTGCGGAACGTGAGACGCAATGGAATGGATTGTTCGAGCGCTACCGCGCCGCCCATCCCGAACTCGCCGCCGAATTTGAACGTCGTCAAAGCGGCGCGTTGCCGAATGATTTCGCCGCTACCGCGGATGCCTGGATTGCCAAGTTGCAATCGGAAGGTCCTGCGGTGGCTTCACGCAAGGCCTCGCAGATGGCGCTGGATACGTTCGGCCCACTATTGCCCGAGTTGATCGGCGGATCGGCCGATCTGGCCGGCTCGAACCTGACCATCTGGAAAGGCTCGAAGAACGTGCTTAGTCACGATGCGTCGGCCAATTACGTGCACTACGGCGTGCGTGAATTCGGCATGAGCGCGATCGCCAACGGGCTCGCGTTGCATGGCGGTTTCATTCCGTACGACGCGACCTTCCTCGTGTTCTCCGACTACGCGCGCAACGCGGTCCGAATGAGCGCGTTGATTCCAACCCGGGCGATCCATGTTTACACACATGATTCGATCGGTCTCGGCGAAGACGGCCCAACCCATCAGCCGGTCGAGCATCTGGCCAGCTTGCGCTATATCCCGAACAACGATGTCTGGCGTCCCTGCGATGCGGTTGAGTCCGCAGTGTGCTGGAAGCGCGCGATCGAACGCAGTAACGGCCCATCCTGCCTGATATTCTCGCGCCAGACCCTCGTTCATCAGCCGCGCAGTAACGAGCAGGTCAGCGCTATTGCACGCGGTGGCTATGTGCTGTCCGATCCGCCGAGCGCGAAGTTCGACGTGATCCTGATCGGCACCGGATCGGAAGTTGAACTCGCCATGCATGCAATGCGCATCCTCGCTGATCAGGGAATTGCTGCACGCGTCGTCTCGATGCCGTGCACGAGCGTGTTCGATGCGCAGCCCGTCGAGTACCGCGAAGGTGTGCTGCCTTCATGGTGTCGTCGTCGCGTGGCGGTCGAAGCGGGCGTATCCGATTTCTGGCGCAAGTATGTCGGCCTTGACGGTGATGTCGTCGGTCTGGATACCTTCGGCGCATCGGCACCCGCCGAGCAGCTCTACCAGCACTTCGGCATCACCGCCGAAGAAGTCGCAGATCGAGCCAAGTCACTCACCTGAGCGATGGGTTGGATCTGACCGGGATGGATGGGAGTACTTCCATCGTGGGAGTGGGCTTCAGCCACTTGTCCCCTCTTGGGGGCGATGCCCTTCTCCGCAGACAGGAGAACTTCGGGAGCAGGACATCTGTCCGATCTCACGCGGTTGTATCTCCCACGCGTTGATGCAAAGAAAAAACAGGTAACTCATTGGCAGCTTTCAATATCGAGCACGTCACCGGCGTGCGGCACTGGAATGATTTTCTTTTCAGTTTCACAACCACGCGCGATGCCGGCCTTCGTTTCGAGAACGGCCAATTCATCATGATCGGTCTTGCCGTCGATGGACGTCCGTTGCTACGCGCCTACAGCATCGCCAGCGCGAACTACGAAGAGCATCTCGAATTCTTCAGCGTCAAGGTTGCCGATGGGCCATTGACCTCACGTCTGCAACATCTGCAAGTCGGCGATGAAATACTGATTGGCAGCAAACCGACCGGCACTTTGCTGCTGCAGGATTTGAAGCCCGGCCGAAATCTCTATCTGCTCTCGACCGGCACCGGACTTGCACCTTTCCTCGGCATTCTTCGCGATCCGGATACCTGGGAGCGCTTCGACAGGGTGATCCTTGCGCATGGCGTGCGCCAGATTGCCGATCTCGCCTATCGCCAAACCCTCGAAAATGAGCTGCCGAATCACGAGTATTTCGGCGAGGCCGTGAGCGCCAAGTTTTCGTATTACCCGTGCGTCACAAGAGAGGAATTCCGTCATCAAGGTCGGATCGACGAACTTCTAGCTAGCGGAAAACTCTGCACCGATGTCGGTCTGCCGCCACTCGATCCAGCGATTGATCGCGTCATGATCTGCGGCAGTGCCGCCATGCTCAAATCCATCAGCACCATGCTTGATGCGCGCGGCTTCCAGGCATCTCCGCGCATAGGCACCCCAGGCGACTACGTTATCGAACGCGCGTTCGTCGATCGCTGATTGCTGAGCTGCTTTAGGGCGCCATAGCGCCATCTGAATGATTGGGCCACCTCTGCCGTTCGCCCCCGGATCAAGTTCAGGGCAGGCTCTGAGCCTGTCGAAGGGTGATACCAGGTGAACGATATCTAGGAGTCTGGGCGGCAGAAATCTTCGGGCTGCAATCGCGCTCTCATCCATAGGCTGCGCCTCTCGTCGGGCTTACATAGGCCCGCAATGCGCGCCCTCCGATAGCCGCAGCCTATGGCGATAGCGCGATTTCGCTATCCAAAGTTTCTACCGCCCAGACTCCTAGCATCCTTTGATTTTGGCTCTGCTTGAGAACCTCGACGCCCAACGACCGAAAGTCGATGGGAGCATCAAGCTTGACATCATCAATTACATCTGTAATCGTAAGCCCTGTGATTACAGGTGTAAACGATATGCAAATCAGTGAAGCGGAAAGCGTCGTGATGGAAGAACTGTGGCGTGAATCGCCGCGTTCGGCCGACGATATTGCACGGGCGACGGCTACCAGCCAGGACTGGCAAGTGGCCACCGTCAAGACTTTGCTCAACCGTCTCTTGACCAAGAAGGCAATCACCGCCGAACAGGACGGTCGCCGTTATCTCTACCGGCCACTACTCAAGCGTGCCGACTACGTACATGCCAGCAGCAAGAGCCTGCTTGATCGCTTGTTCGAGGGTCGCGTGGCGCCGCTCGTCGCGCATTTTTCCGAACGCAAAAAGTTAAGCAAGAAGGATATCGCCGAACTGCGTCGTCTCATCGAGGAGATCGACAATGACCGCTGAATTTTTCGTCGTCATCATGCGCCTGGTGCTGGCCTCGTCGTTGGCCATGCTCGTTGTTATCGGCTTGCGTCATTCGGTGCGCCGGGTGTTTGGCGCAGGCATCAGCTATGCGCTGTGGCTACTCGTTCCGTTTTCAATGCTTGCAGCTTTCGTTCCGCGACCCGCGGCATTGCCAATGGCTATCGTCGAGCGCGGCCAGCCGATGTTTGACGCCCTCGTTGGCGGTAGCGCGCTGACTGCGACGCGACTCGAGGCGAGTCAATCGCTGTTGCTGGCCTGGGCGGTGGGTACGCTGTTGTCGTTCGCGCTCACCGTATTGATGCAATGGCGATTGTTGCAGCGTCTCGGGCCGCTCAAAAAGCGCGACGACGGGTGCTGGCAATCGCGTGATGATGCCTTCGGACCAATGCTGATCGGCATCCTCCAACCACGCATCATCGTGCCAGCGAGCTTCGATCAGAACTACGCCGCGCAAGAGCGCGAATTAATCATTGCCCACGAGCGCGTCCATCGTCGGCGAGGCGATGCGCAGATCAATGCGCTCGTCGTCTTCCTGCGCTGTTTGCAATGGTTCAATCCGCTCGCACACCTTGCCGCTCGAATGTTCCGAAAGGACCAGGAGCTCGCCTGCGATGCCGCCGTCATCCGCCAATTTCCGAACGCGCGTCGGTCCTACGCCGCCGCCATGTTGAAAACGCAACTGGTCGATTCCGGACTGCCGATCGGTTGCTTCTGGCAGTCCAGCCATCCCATCAAGGAAAGAATCGCCATGTTCAAGAAACCGCTACCTAGTCGAATGAAAAGAGCGATCGGTTCAAGCGTGTTGTGCGCAATCGTGCTCGCCACGAGTTGCCTTGTCTGGACCGCGCAGGCATCCGAAGTCAACGTAACGTACGGAAAAACGAATCCGCCTAGCTTTCCGGACAATCTCGGCGATGCCTTCGTCGAAGGCGCGGTGTACCTAAAGGTCCAGGTCGCCGCCGATGGTGCGCCGATCCAGGTCGAGCTCGATCACACAACACCGGCATCATTAACTCGGGCACAAATTGAACTGCTTTCGGAGAGCGCAATAGCATCGGTCAAGAGCTGGACGTTCAATCCTTCAATGCGTGATGGCGTTTCAATGTCGAGCTGGATAATTGTACCAATTGCCTACTCGAAAGATCCCGATTCGAACTCGACGCAAGTTGAAGATACGTCCGATAACCTGATGCAGCATCACGAAATATAGAGTGGGAGAAAAAGCGCGAAAAACGGTCTTGCCGACCCGCTATTTCTGATGGCAATTCTCTTGCAGCGTGAGAACCTTGCATACCACTGGTCAATGCCGATTCGTCGCGAGCTGTGCTGTCGTTGGCCCGTGGACGCGCACGTTGACCGGAAGTTATCAGGTAATTCGGAGCGGCCCTTCGGCAGGCGCAGAGCGAACGGCTGAGGTGAGCGAAAATCGCTGTAAGTTGGAGTCTTTCCGTCTACTCAGCTAACAGTTGGTCCGCGCACGGTAGGACCGGCGGTGCAGGTTCCGTGGCACGGAGGTTCGTCTCGCGGTTCGCTGTAAGACAATCTGCTAATCCAGTGTGCGCTCAAGCAGATCGGCGAGTCGCTTCCCCGCGAGGCGGAGCTGGCGTTCGGTGATCGGACGCATACGATCGAGATAGGCCTTGTCGATCGTGCGCGTGCGTGGATAGACGCCCTCATCTCGCGTGATTCGACAGGAGTGCTCGACCCAGTCGATCGGATTGTCATCGTCATCTGCGATCGATTGACGTTCGAGTTTTCGCGCGTAATTTTGCCAGCTCAGACGGCGGCTCCCGATGATTTTCGAATCCCAGATCAAATGCAGATTGCTGCCCTTGCCTTTGAAGCGCACCTGATAGTTGTTGCCACCGCGATCGATTCGATAGCTGGCATGCAGCGGCTGATGCGCGTCACCGACAAAATGCACGAGATAGCGCAGCGCCTCGGCACGGCTACGATCCGATGCGGATCGATCGCCGAGCACAGCGGCATAGCGATTGATCGCGGCCACCACGCACTGACCGTTCGCGCAGATTTTTGGCGGATCGTAGTGGCAACGCGAATCGCTGAAGTTGACGAAGTGAAGTCGTGAGGTTGCGCGTGACAACGTGCGCTGCGACTTATCGCTGCGCATCGCGTCGGCCCAGTTGGCGACGTCTGTCATCGAGCTTGCGCCGAGCACGCCAAGCAGATAACGAACCTCCCGGCCGGCTTTCGCATCGAGCTGATCTTCAGCAAGTTTGGCCACGATGCGATGTCCACTCGGGCCCCACGCCGAGGCGATCGATGGAAGCACGGCGACAATCAACACCATCCATGCAAGCGCAGCCGCGCCGCAGCGACGTTGCATCATGTTTCGAAACCCTCGCTCTGCAGCGGAATCTTCAGGTAAGCCTGATCTCCCGTTTCAGGCGATGGCAGGCGGCCCGCACGGATATTCACCTGCAAGGCAGGCCAGAGCAGTTTCGGTACCGCAAGTGTGGCATCACGCTGCGTGCGCATGGCGACGAAATCCGCTTCACTGGTGTTGGCGCGAAGATGGATATTGTCGGCCTTTTCTGCCGCAATCGTTGTATTCGCGAGCGCCTCCTGTCCGTGCGATGGATAGTCATGCGCAAGAAAAACCCGTGTCTCATCGGGTAGCGAATACAGGCGCTGGATCGAGCGGTAAAGCGTTGCCGCATCCGCCCCGGGAAAATCGCAGCGCGCGGTGCCGCCTTGCGGCGAGAACAACGTGTCGCCGACAAAAACGGCATCGCCAAACTGATAGCTGAGGCTGTCCTGCGTATGTCCCGGCGTGGCGATGACATGGCCATCGAGATCGCCAATGCAAATGGTTTCGCCGTCGATAAACAGTGCATCGAACTGTCGACCATCGGCGACGAACTGGTCATCGAGATTGAGCTTCTCCTTGAACGTCTCTTGCACGCCGATAATGCCCCGACCGATGCCGATTGCTGGCGACGCACTGCCATTGACCAATTGGTGCTTTAGCCAGGCGGCCGCGCTCAAGTGATCGGCATGCGCGTGGGTTTCGAGGATCCAGTCAACGCCAAGATCGGTTGTCGCGATGTATTCGAGTACGCGCTGCGCACTATCGGTGCTGATACGGCCCGATGACAAATCGAAATCGAGTACCGGATCGATAATCGCGGCGCGCCGGGTCGATGGATCAACCACGACATGCGTCCATGTTCCTGTAGCGGTGTGGTGGAAGCTGCGGACCAGCGGATTCATTCGTTGACCTGGAAAATCGGTGAACGCCGAATCTAGCAGAGCTTGGCAACCTGCGTATCACGGCCCGGATGCCCAGGCTTGCCGTCAAGGTAAGCAAACGGCCTGAACCTGGCTTTCAAATGCAATCGGAGGAAGTCAAAAATTCAGTCAATGATGCCCACTAAACCGAAGGATCTGTCGGTTCCGCTGCTAGCTGAACCATGTCGGCCCGGACAAGCCCTGGAGACATGTGAAGAGCTGCCAACCGTTCCGTTTTGTTCCGCTGTGGCATTTTGATGAAAGACATGACCTCAACCCGGAGCGCCTGGAGTTCATCAGTTGCGAGCAATTCGGCGGGGCAAGTGTACGTGGATGCGACGGGCCGCCAAAAAGGCACCAGGCACGTCATCCAGCTCAATGACCTTACGTCGATCCACTGCACCGCCTGCCGATTACGTTTGCCGAAAATCTGCTGGATAGCGTGCTGATCTCGCTGATATCGGCAGGACTCCTGCGCAAACTTCGTTTCCTGACTGCGCGATGTGCTGGCGCGGCACGATTTCGTGAGATTTTTTGTTCGTGTATTGCTTAAGAAGTTATAGCTAAATTTCCACCGGAGAACCCAATTCAACCTGGCGCGTACCCGGAATGTGGAAGAAGTCGCTGGCCGGAGCAGCGTTGCGATGGAGGAAGGCGAACAGCTTGTCGCGCCATAGCGGCATACCATGTCGTGGTAGCGCGACCAGCGATTCGCGGCTGGTGAAGTAGGTGGTGTCCATCGGATCGAAGCAGCGCTGCTCATGATCAACTGCAGCCATCAGCGCCAACGGGATGTCGGGAGATTCCATGAATCCATAGCGCAAGTTTGCACGAACGAAGCCGTCGCTGATTGGTTGGATCGAAACCCTCTCCGGCAAGGGCGCGAAAGGCACAGGCAAGGTTTCCACGGTGAGCAGGACATTGCGTTCGTGAAGGACCTTGTTGTGTTTGAGGTTATGCAACAGCGCCTTGGGCACGAGATCGGATTGCGGGGCCAGAAACACGGCCGTGCCCGATACGCGAACCGGTGGCGCGGGCATCAAGGCCTGTACAAAGATGTCCAGCCGGATTCCGTCCGCTTGCAGCTGTGCTTGCAGCAGTCCGCGCCCACGTCGCCACGTACGCAACACAGTGAACACCAATACGCCCAACAGCAAAGGGACCCAGGCGCCGTCCATGAATTTCACGAGGTTGGCGCCGAGGAAGGCGACATCAACCAGCACAAACAGCGCTGCCAGTGGCCAGAACAAACCAGACGGCAGTGGCGAGCGCCGACGCATCGCCACGATCAGCAGGATGCTGGTCGCCAGCATTGTGCCGGTTACCGAGACGCCGTAAGCGGTGGCCAGTGCAGTGGAACTGCCGAAGCCAATTACAGTGAGGATGGTGCCGATCATCAGCAACCAGTTGATTGTCGGCATGTAGATTTGGCCCATGGCCAAACGCGAGGTATGGCGGATTGCCATGCGCGGCAGATAGCCGAGCTGGATCGCCTGACGCGCGACGGAATAGCCGCCACTGATTACCGCCTGCGAGGCGATGATCGTGGCAGCGGTGGCCAGGCCGATCATCGGATACAAGGCCCATTGCGGCACGCCGAGATAAAATGGATTTTCCACTGCGCCTGGATCGGCTAAAACCAGCGCACCCTGGCCGAAATAGTTGATGGTCAGCGCGGGCAGGGCGACGAACGTCCAGCCGACCTGTATCGCGCGACGGCCGAAATGGCCCATGTCGGCATAGAGCGCTTCGCCGCCGGTCACGGCCAGCACCACGGCACCGAGGATGAAGAAACCGTGGCTGCCATGGGTGGCGAAAAAACGAACTGCCCAAATCGGATTGAGCGCAGCAAGCACCTCGGTGTTGCGCGCGATGTTGTGCGCGCCGATCGTCGTCAGCGCGACAAACCACACCACGATCACCGGGCCGAAAACCTTGCCGACGCGGTCGGTGCCGAACCGCTGCATGCCGAATAGAACCAGCAGCACGAGGATGGTAACCGGCACCACGAAGCGTTCCAGCGCGGGCGCGGCAACTTGCAGGCCTTCGACCGCGGACAGCACCGAAATGGCCGGCGTAAGCACACCATCACCGAAGAACAGGGATGCGCCGAACACGCCAAGCAAGCCCGCTGCATAGAACATCGTCGATCCCGATGAAAGGCTGCGCTGGGCGAGTGCTGTCAGCGCCATGATCCCGCCCTCGCCGTCGTTGTCGGCGCGCATGATCACGAGCACGTACTTGATCGTGATCACCACCATCAGCGACCAGAACACGAGTGACAACACACCGAGCACGCTGGGCATGTCGGGCTGCAGGCCGTAGTGCGGCGAGAACGCTTCCTTGATCGTGTACAGCGGGCTGGTGCCAATGTCGCCGAAGACCACGCCGATCGCGCCGAGTACCAGGGTGCCAAAACGCGCCTGCGGTTGTGCCTGCGGAAGTTGTTGGGCGGAAGTGGACATGAAATGCAATGCGTGGTGGCCAGTCGGCAATGTCCGGCATGGCGGCGTAAAGCCGAAAGCCGCCAAGACCGCACTTCTCGTAAATTCAGCGTAAATTCTTCTCTACTTCTGCTGCCTGCGAACATTTCGGCATCGCCAGCGTGGCCCCCAGGGGCGACAATCACGCCATGCCACCGCCCGATGCCATGCTTGCCCGTCTGAGCCACGATCGTTCGACGATCGCGGCCTATGCGCTGGCAATTACCGCTTCGGTCGCAGCGGTTGCCGTCGCCGGACTCGCGCAGCATTTTCTTGGTCTCAGTGACCTGTCGATGGTGTTCATGCTGGCGGTGGTTCTGGTCGCTGCACGCACCGACACAGGCCCTGCGACGCTGGCCGCACTGCTTTCGTTTCTCGGTTACAACTTCTTCTTCATCGAGCCGCGTTTCACGTTTTACATCGAGGCAAACCACTCGGTCGCCACGGTTTTGGTCTTCCTCGCCGCGGCGATCATCGCTGGTCGATTGGCTGCCCGTCTGTCCCGCCAACTGGATGCAGTGCAGGAGGCAAAGCGGCATGCAGAGGCACGGCGTGAGTTGTCGCAGCAATTGGCTCTGGCCGACGATGAAGATTCGGTTTTGCAGGCGGCGCGCGACGCATTTGCGAATGCCTTGGAGGCGCAGGTATGGGTACGTTTCACGCACACCGAAGTGGTGGTGCAGGGGCACGCCGGGCATCGCACGGTAGAGGACCAGGGCTGGTGGTTCCTTCCTCTGAACGGGCCGGACAACCAACTCGGCACATTGGGCTTGAAGCTCGTCGAAGGTGCGCCACCGTTGGCCGAGACCGATCGCGATACCGCCCGCGCGATGGCCGCGGATGTGGTCCAGGCATTGTTGCGCACGCGCCTGGCAGTCGCATTGTCGGAAGAGCGCATCGCGCGCGAGGCGGAACGCAATCGCAGCGCACTGCTGGCATCGGTCTCGCATGACTTGCGCACGCCGCTGGCCTCGATCATCGGTGCTGCGGAAAGTCTTGAATGCTTCGGCGATGCGCTGCCTGCGGACGAGCGCGCGGCACTGCTCGAAACCGTGCGTGAGGAGGGCCAGCGTCTCGACCGCTATATCCAGAACCTGCTCGACATGACCCGGCTCGGACATGGCTCGATGGCCCTGCATGTGGATTGGAACGGCATTGACGAATTGATCGGTTCAGCAGTTGAACGTCTGCAGCGTACGCGTGCCGGTGCGCGAATCGAAGTTGCTCTGCCCGCCGACCTTGCGCCCGTGCGCGTGCAGGGCGCTCTGATCGAACAGGCGATCTACAACCTGCTCGACAATGCGAGCAAATTTGCAGGCACGGCGCAACCGGTGCGCATCGAGGTCTTGCAGTCGACCGATGCAGTTGACGTGCGCGTTTCAGATTCAGGTCCCGGCATTCCAGCGAATCGGCGCACGCGGGTGTTCGAGATGTTCGACACCGACGACGGTGGCGATCGCAAGGCGCGTGGCACGGGACTTGGTCTGGCGATATGCAAGGCAATCGTTGTGGCTCATGGAGGGCACATCGAAGTTGAAGACGCGCCGATCGGTGCGCGCCTGCACCTGCACTTGCCAATACGCTTGGAGGTCGAGGAATGAGCGCGGCACCACGCGTGCTGGTGGTCGACGATGAGCCGCAGATCCGGCGCTTCCTCGATATTGGCTATCGTGCACAAGGGTATCGGGTTGCGTTGGCTGCGAATGCGTCCGACGCGCTGGCTGTGCTCGCACAAGGCGATATCGACCTGATGGTGCTGGATCTCGGCTTGCCCGATCGTGATGGCGCGGATCTGCTGGGCGAACTGCGTGGATGGTCGGACGTGCCGGTCATCGTGCTCACCGCGCGATTCACCGAAGATGAAAAAGTCACATTGCTGGATGCCGGCGCGAACGACTATGTGACCAAGCCGTTCGGGGTCAAGGAACTGCTGGCCCGAAGTCGCGGCCTGTTGCGCATGCGTGCGAATTCCAATGCGCCGGTTCCACCGTTTTTCGACGATGGCAGTTTGCGTGTGGATCTGGCGCGGCGTGAAGTGCTTCTCGATGGAGCACTACTGGATTTGAGCCGCAAGGAATACGCGTTGCTTGCGTTGTTGGTGACTCACGTCGGACGGGTCGTGACGCAGCCGCAATTGCTCCGCGAGATTTGGGGGCCGACCCACGAACGCGACACTCATTACTTGCGCATCCTCGTTGGAAAGCTGCGCCAGAAGCTCGGCGACGACGCGGCGCATCCACGCTGGATCCTCACAGAACCTGGTGTGGGTTTGCGGATTCGAGGCTGATCACGGATTGCATCGGCAGGGCTGCGCGCCCGCTAATGGGGGAAGCCGCAACGGGACTCATGCATGAAGCTCAAGCGCTGATTGGATCCATTCGAATGGCGCTGTGCGGCGGATTCACAGGGCCGTTACAATACGCATTCCGTTCTTTCCCATGCGTCGAGGAGTGTGCAATGGCAATCAAGGTCGCCATCAATGGTTATGGTCGTATTGGTCGCAACATGTTGCGTGCGTTGTACGAAGCGAAGCGCAACGGCGAGATCCAGATCGTCGCGGTCAATGATCTTGGAGACGCGGCGACGAATGCACACCTGACCCAGTACGACACCGCGCATGGCCGTTTTCCCGGCGAAGTTGGCGTCAATGGCGGTGACCTGGTCGTCAATGGCGATCGCATCAAGGTGTTTGCCGAGCGTGATCCGTCCAAGCTGCCGTGGGGCGATCTCGGTGTTGATGTAGTGCTGGAGTCGACCGGCTTCTTCACGAGCAAGGCCAAGGCCAGCGCGCACATCAGTGCCGGCGCGAAAAAGGTCATCATTTCCGCGCCGGGAGGCAGCGATGTCGACGGCACCTTCGTCTACGGCGTCAATCATGATCAACTGACCTCGGCGCATCAGGTCATCTCGAACGCCTCTTGCACGACCAACTGCCTGGCTCCGCTGGCCAAGGCGCTCAACGAGAAGATCGGCATCGTGCATGGCCTGATGACTACGATCCACGCCTACACCAATGATCAGGTGCTGACCGACGTCTATCATTCAGATCTGCGCCGCGCGCGCTCTGCCACGCATTCGCAGATACCGACCAAGACCGGTGCCGCTGCCGCGGTTGGATTGGTTTTGCCGGAACTCAATGGCAAGCTCGACGGTTTCTCGATGCGCATTCCGACTATCAATGTCTCGGCCGTCGACCTGACCTTCGTCGCTTCACGAGCAACCACCAAGGAAGAGATCGATTCGGTGATGCAGGCAGCGTCCGATGGCGCCTACAAGGGTGTGATTGGCGTCAACAACCAGCCGTTGGTCTCGATCGATTTCAACCACAACCCGTTGTCATCGGTCTATGACGCTACCCAGACGCGCGTCATGGGCGGCACCTTGGTCAAGGTGCTGAGCTGGTACGACAACGAATGGGGTTTCTCGAACCGAATGCTGGATATGACGTTGGCTTTGGTCAACGCCAAATAGGGAGTGGGGATTCGGGATCCGAGACTCGGACGTGCATGAGTTCCGTTGATAGTGGGAAGCGGCTCTAGCCGCGATGCTTCCCGCAACAGTCGGCAAGAGCATCGCGGCTAGAGCCGCTTCCCACAATTCCGCCCGGAACCGCTCATCCCGAATCCCGAATCTTGTACGCATTCAGTGCGCTACCAGCATCGGCAGATTGCTGTGCTGGAACAAATGCCGGGTGACGCCGCCGAGCACGAGCTCGGTGATGCGTGATTGACCCCAGGCGCCAATCACGATCAGATTCGCGTCGACCGCGTTGGCCGCCTCGAGCAGCGCCGCGCCATGATCCTTGGTCGGTTTGAACGGGCGGAATTCCGCCGCGATGCCGCGACGCTCGAACCACGCGCGAAGATTCAGAGTCGGCATGTTCTCGAAGCCAAGCGGACTCGGGCTGGCGTCACCTTCGAGTACGGTCACCTTGCCTGCCCGCTTGAGCAGCGGCATCGCACCATGAATTGCCAGTGCGGCCTCGCGGCTTGCGTTCCACGCCACCAGCATGTGTTCGCCGACCTTGTCGACGCGTGCGGTGTCGGGCACGACCACCACTGGCGCGCGGGCTCCAAACACCGTGCGCGAGGCAATTCCCCAACCCACCGGCGCATCGGGATTCGCGCAAGGACGCTCGGCGATGACCAGGTCCGACCAGCGTGCCGCTTGGCATAGCGCATCGACGGCATCGCCTTGAACCACCTGGAACTCCCCTTTCAAGCCGCGCAGATCGAGTTGCTCCTGCCACCATGATGCGCGCAGACGTGCCTGATCGAGGAGATGGCCGGTTTCGTTGACCTGGACGGCCACCGCTTCAGGTGACACGAACGCTGCCGTTGACAGGGCGACCACATGCAGGCCCAGCGCATGTGCGCCGAGCCGCGCGGCCAGTGAAAGCCCTGCCTCGGTGGCCGGCGCCAGCGTGTCGCACTGGCGCAAATGGATGACAACATCGAAATCGGACATGACGAAATCCTCTAATTCGGGTATTGCCGAGTCTACGCCGGGAATCCCGTCGAAACGCACCAGCGCTTTCGCCATCGCTGGCGGTACTTGCGATTTGGATGTCCATCCGGATTGTGCTCCTCGCGCAACCCACGCAGAATGATGGCTTTCCGCGAGGGGTAGCAAGCATGCGCAGCTTTGTCGGTTTTGCCGCCGCCGTCATCTTGACGTTGAGCGTCAGTGCTCCCGCACACGCAGCGGGTTCAATCGACTGCGTGCTCCACTTTTCGATGTCGGGTTGGTCTGCGTTTTACAAGCATTCCACCGGGACCGGCACAGTCAGTTGCGATAATGGAAAGTCGATGAAAGTGAAGATTTCCGCGAAAGGCGGTGGAATCACATTCGGCAAATCGAGCATCGAAAACGGACTCGGCAAATTCACCGAGGTCTATGCGATCGAAGACATCATTGGTGGGTACGCAACCGCTGAAGCGCATGCCGGCGCGAACAAGTCGGCGAGTGCACGTGTAGTCACCAAGGGACCGATTTCTCTCGCTCTATCGGGCAAGGGCAGGGGCTGGGACCTCGGCGTTGCCTTCGGTAACTTCATCATCAGCAGGCGGTGATCGGATCG
The DNA here is from genome assembly GCA_038234445.1 of Lysobacterales bacterium. Classification (GTDB taxonomy): domain Bacteria; phylum Pseudomonadota; class Gammaproteobacteria; order Xanthomonadales; family Rhodanobacteraceae; genus Dokdonella. The sequence continues at coordinate 7,993 of JBBQTY010000026.1, read as the reverse complement.
TCGCGGACCGCTTGATCCCATCTTGGTCGACCCGTCGATGGAACCCCGCTATTCACGAGCCGAGGAAGTCGCATCGAGCCTGAGTCACGCGGTCGGCATCATTCTGAGCATCGCAGGGCTCGCTGTGCTGGCTGCATTTGCCGCCTTGCATGGCGGCGCGTCACGGATTGTCAGTGTCAGCGTCTATGGCACTACGTTGATTCTTCTGTTCACGGCGTCCACGCTTTATCACGCGATACCCAACCCGCGTGCCAAGTCGATCCTGCGATTGCTCGATCACTCGGCAATCTTCCTGCTGATTGCCGGCACCTATACGCCGTTCACCTTGATCAGCTTGCGTGGCGCGTGGGGTTGGTCATTGTTCGCGATTGTGTGGACACTCGCGATCGTCGGCATCGCGCTGGAAATGCGCCGGGTGCGCAATCGCGTTGCTGCGGCATTGCTCTATCTCGGCATGGGCTGGGTCGGTGTGATTGCGATCAAGCCGATGATCGCGAATATCGAGCCTGCCGGTCTATGGCTGCTTTTTGCGGGAGGCCTTTGCTACACGCTCGGGGTGCCGTTTTATTTGTGGAAGCGACTGCCCTACAACCACGCGTTGTGGCATGTGTTCGTGCTGGCGGGCAGTGTGCTCGAATTCTTTGCGATCCTGCTCTATGTCCTTCCGGATCGCTGAGCGTACTCAGATGAAATAGGCGACGATGAACACGCCGATCATCGTGAAGCAAAGCGCAACTCTTGCCAGCGTGCCGAATATGAAGCCGAGCCAGGCGCCGATGCCGACGTGGGTCGAGCGCTTGAGCGTACTGCCGGCAATCAGTTCGCCGATCACCGCGCCGACGAACGGCCCGAGGATCAGGCCGATGATGCCGAGAAAGAGGCCGATCACGGTACCCGCCGCGGCACCAAACAAGGCCCAGCCGCTCGCGCCGACCCGTTTGGCGCCGAGGACGCTGGCGAGCAGGTCGACGATGATCGCGAGCATGGTCAGCACGCCCAGGATGGTCAGAGTGGGCCAGCCGATATGGCTGAAGTCACCGGCCCACGCGGCGAGGACCATGCCGAGGTAAACAATCGGAACGCCCGGAAGTGCGGGAAGAATCGTGCCGATCGTGCCGACGATGATCAGCAAGACGGCGACAACGTACAAAACGATCTGGCTGGTCATTCTGGGGAAAGTTTTTTCGGGGAGGCGATTCTATCGGGACAAGCTGAACAGCGACGAAGTCGGCCCGTCGGGCAGCGGGAGCACGATCTCGCTTCAGTGGGTCAATGCTGCGCACTCACGGCTGGGCGTTCTGCGGCGATAATGCTGATCATGGCAACCGAATTGCTCAAGGCCGATGCGCTGGGACGCATCGAGATCGTCAGTGATGGCGACCAACGATGGATCCGTCGCAATGTGGGTCCGGCGCGATTTGGCATGCGCTGGATCGCCCGCACGGCGGCCGCGCGTGAGGCCAAGGTTCTGCGTGCATTGTACGGATTCGATGATGTTCCACAATTGCTTGACTGGGATGGTTCCATTCTTGATCGCAGTTTCATGGCCGGTGCGCCGATGCAACAAGCGCGACCGTGCAATCCGGAATATTTTCGCCAAGCTCATGCGTTACTCAAGCGGCTACGCGCTCGCGGCGTCGTCCACAATGATTTGGCCAAAGAGCCCAATTGGTTGCAGCTTGTCGATGGGCGACCGGCGCTGGTGGATTTTCAGATCGCCTGGCACAGCAAGCGGCGTGGCAGCCTTTTCCGTCTGCTCGCACGCGAGGATCTGCGCCATCTGCTCAAGCACAAGCGAACCTACTGTCCGCAAGCGCTGACGCCGATTGAACGCCGTCTGCTGGAGCGTCGTTCGTGGATCGCGAGCGGCTGGCGTGCCACGGGCAAGCGTGTTTACAAGCTCATCGCACGACGTGTGTTTGGCTATTGGGACAACGAAGGCAACGGTAGAGTGCGCCGCTAGCGGCCTATTGAATTGCGTGCGCGCTTTTCTGCAATGCGCAAAACGTGCAAATTCCAAGCGGGTGGCGAGGCCACGACTATCCCCGTGCGCCCGTCAGGATTTTCCATGAGTGGTCCGGGAAAAGCCGATCAGGAATCGCGCTGAGCTGTCGAAGGAAAGGCATGTCCTCAGGCAAAGATCTTGCTGCCAGCAATCCTGCCGGTGAACCGGAGCAGATCGCAAGACATGAGCGAACTTCGTTGCGCATGCTGCCGCTTGAGTTTGGATCTCTGATCATGCTCGCCGCGCTCGCGGTCATGTTGACTGCCGGCATGCTCGAACTGCAGACCACTGCGACGGCCTACATTATCGGTGAGAGTCATTGGCCAAAAGCCCAGAAAGATGTTGCGCATGAGCTGCAGCGCCATGCATCCAGCGGCGATCCGGCGGAATTTTTGCGTGCGCAGGAAGCCCTGCGCGTTCCATTGGGTGATCGAAGCGCACGACTGGCTCTGGAACAGGATCCGCCGGACATTGATGCCACCCAACGGGGGATTCATCGACGGAATGAATTCGCCGCAGGATGTCGGTCGCATGATTCGCCTGTATAGATAGTTTCACAATGCACCTTTCTTTCGCGAGTCGGTGGAACAATGGCGGATAGGCGATGAAGATATGCTCGAACTGAAGCGTCTAGGAGTCGAGATAGAGGCGATTCACGCCCGTGGTGCAATGAACGCGGAACTCGCGGACTCTTTTCAGAAGAAGGTGCTCGATGTGGATGCACGTCTGCGCCCGGTCGAAACTGCCTTTTCGCAATCGCTGGTCGATGGCACGCGCATCCTCAGAACCGTCTTGATCGTCTCGAGCATAGTTTTGTTCCTGGCCATCGCCTGGGTCGTCCTCTTGGTTCTGCGCTCGACGCTCGTGCATTCGGGCCAGCGAAAGCAAATTCCGTGCGGCTTTTCATCAGGCCGCCGTTGGCATGCTCAAGATGTCTTCTGACGGCAGGATCGTCGAAGCGAATGAAGCGATCTGCAGCGTGCTTGGCTATTCGCCCGTGCAAATAAAGCAAAAGCGACTCGCTGATTTGCTACATCCGGATGATCGTGCCGCCATTACTGGCGAAGGCTCCGTGATCGATTGGTCCGTCCTCCAGATTCCATGCGAGCATCGATTTCTGCGCGCGAAGATGGTTCGACGCGCTGGGTGCGCTGGACGGCGTCGAGAATCGAGGGCGATCCCGGAGACAGGGAGCGCGTCGTCGCGATCATCGAGGATGTTTCCGATAGTCGTCGCCTTGCCGATGAAATGAAGTACCAGGCCAGCCACGACGCTTTGACCGGCCTGGTCAACCGTCGCGAAATCGAACAGCGTCTCCGCCGCGGCATTGATTCTGCGCATCGCTGCCAGCGCGAGCATGCGTTTCTGTTTGTTGATCTCGATCAGTTCAAGCGGGTCAACGACACCTGCGGTCACGTTGCGGGTGACCAGTTGCTGCGCCAGATTGCCGGTGTACTCATGCTGCACATGCGCGGCAACGACTGGATGGGTCGATTGGGCGGAGATGAATTTGCGGTACTGCTGGAAAATACCGGAATCGAGGAGGCCATGCGCATCGCGGAGCGTTTGCGTCGCGCGTTGTCTGCTTCGACGTTTCCGTGGGATGGAGCCGCTTCAACGTGACCTGCAGCATCGGCATTGCACAATTGACCGCCGACCCGGTGGACGTCGGCGATGTGCTGCGCGCGGCTGATTGCGCCTGCTATCAGGCCAAGGAAGGTGGGCGTAACTGCATCCGCGTCTACGAGGAATCCGACCAGGCGATGAGCCTACGCCGTGATGATCTTGCCTGGGTCTCCGAGATCAGACAGGCCATCACTGATGGGCGCATCGTGCTTTATGCGCAACGTATCGGGGTATTGAACGGGCCTGAGGCGCTTCGTTACGAAGTGCTGGTGCGGCTCATCGACGCGAAGGGGACGGTCTACACCCCTGAGAATTTCTTCCCGGCCGCTGAACGTATCGGCGAGGCAATATCGATTGATCGTCTGGTCATCTCGATGGCCTTGCGTCAACTTGAAAGTCACCCGGAGCATCTGCGCATGCTCGATCTTTGCCATCTGAATGTCTCGGCGCAATCGATCGCCAATCCAGATTTTCGCAACCATGTTGTCAACTTGCTTGATTCAAGCCGCGTTCCGGCGGCCAAGCTTTGCTTTGAGCTGACTGAAACGGCGGCCATTGGAAACATTACCCTAGCGCGCGAATTCATCGACGAAATGCGCGCGCGTGGCTGCCGGATTGCACTCGATGATTTCGGCGGTGGCATGTCGTCCTTCGCCTATCTCAAGAACCTCGCCGTCGATGTGCTCAAGGTCGACGGCGCCTTCGTGCGCGATCTGGCCAACAACGAAGTTGATCCGGTTCTGGTGAAATCGATGTGCGAGGTCGCGCTCTCTTTCGGCAAGACAACGGTCGCCGAATGGGTTGAGGATCGCGCCCTGCTCGAACGCCTGCAAGAGCTCGGTGTCGATCAGGTGCAGGGCTATGCAATTCATGAGGCCTGCGCGCTGAGCGAATTGATTGCCGCCACTCGATCGTGAAGGCGACAGAAAGCCTCTGAGTAGGCTTGAGTCAGCCGAGCGTCACATCAAATTTGATCGGAACCATTCCACGTGCCTCGACATTTACTCCGTTGATTTGTACCGGTCGGAAGCGCCAGCGCAAAACGGCTTCGCGCGCCGCACGATCCAGCGCGCGATAGCCGCTGCTGCGTGCAATATCGATGTCGATCGGAAGGCCATCACGTCCAACCAGGACACGCAACAGCACCGTTCCCTGCTCACCGCGACGCCTGGATTCCATTGGATAGCGCGGCTCGATGATGCTCTCGTAAGCGAGGCTCGCGTTCGCTGCGATGGTCGGCGTTGTCGCGATGATTGCGGTCGTGCTGGCCGGCTCGGCGACGTCCGTCGCTGGCGCCGTAACCGGCACGGCCATGACGCTTTCCTCGTGCATGATCGGTTGCTGCGTGGGAATGGACGCTTCATGACGACGAACGATGGTTTGCGGTTCGGGTGACGGCGGAGCTTCGGCAATCGGCAATTCTGGTGGCGTCTCGTGAATTGCAATGGTGGTAACGGCCGGTTCGGGTTTCCAGTCCGGAATCGCTGCGGGCAATGCGAGCAGCACGAGCGCGGCAACGTGCAACCCAAAGCTGCCACTGAGGCCGCTGATGCGCAGCCAGTTCCACTTGGGTGCGGAATTCCGTTGCAAGGCGTGTGTGGCCATGATCTTCCCCTTTGTCGTTGGTCGGCAAAGAGCTGCAACGATGCAAAGGCGGATCCGGGGTTAGCGGTAGTTGCGGCAACTACTCGGAGGCAGCGATTTCAAGCAGGAACGCAATCTTGCGGGCGCGTGGCAGGCGCTTGATCGCGGCCTCGGCACGCGAGGCGCTCGAGCGATCCGGATACGCACGCGAGCCGATCAGGCGTCGTGGTGGATTGGCGCGTGTGTAGCGCGCGCCGCGTGCCTCGACATGCGCCAGGTAGCGCGCATCGAGATCATTGGTAATGCCGGCATAGTACGAACCGTTGCGGCACTCGATCAGATACAGACACCACGATTTCTCCGCGGCCAACTTGCGCGCCATGTCAATCGAGGCTCTTGTGGAAGCGACGCACGGCAATCGAGAGGATGATGACGACAAACGCCGCCAGCGACAGCAACTCGATCCACAGTTCGGCCAAGCTCGCGCCGCGCAACATGATGCCGCGGATCAGACGCAGGAAATGCGTCAACGGAAAAATTTCCGCGATCCACTGGGCGACGCGTGGCATGCCGTCAAACGGAAACATGAAACCCGACAGGAGAATTTGAGGCAAGAAAAGGAAAAACGCCATTTGCATGGCCTGGAACTGGGTCTTGGCGAGGGTAGAGATAAAGATGCCCAGCGAGAGCGTTGCGGCGATATAGGTCAACGCGGCCAGGTAAACATCGAACAGCGATCCGCGTACCGGCACCTTGAAAACGATCAAGCCGAGGATCAGGATCAAAGTCACCTGGATCAAGCCGATGCCGATGTAAGGCAGGACCTTGCCGATCGTCAATTCGGTCGGCGAGAGCGGTGAGGCGATCAGCATTTCCATGTTGCCGCGCTCACGCTCACGAACAATCGCCATGCCGGTGAAGATCGTCATCGTCATGGTCAGGATCACGCCGATCAAGCCCGGCACCGTATTGACCTGAGCGCGTCGTTCCGGATTGTAGAAATTGACAATCTCGACCGCACGCACCGTCTCAACGCCGGGCCGATACTGCAGTGAAGACAGCGGAAAGCTGGCCAGCTGACGCGCTGCGGCCTGCACGGATTGGTCCGAACCGTTGACCATGACTTGCCATGCGGCCTGGTTTCCGCGCTCAAGACGCGCTTCGAAATCCCTTGGAATCACGACGGCTGCGCCAATTTCACCACGACGCAGCAGCCTGTCGATCTGCTGGGGTGATGAAACATGGTGGCGGAAATCGAGTACTTGGGTCGAAGCCAGCTCGGCAACCAGTTCGCGTGAGCGCCAGCTGTTGGATTGATCAAGAACCGCCGCCGGCAGATGGCGGATATCGAGATTGATTGCGAAGCCGAACAGCAACAGTTGCAGGGTCGGAATGCCGAGGATCATGCCAAAGGTCAGACGGTCGCGTGAAAGCTGACGAAGCTCCTTGCGGAATACGGCGAACAGGCGGCGGAGATTCACTGTCCTTCCGCCTTTCGGCCAAGGGTGACCGCTACGAAGACATCTTCGAGATTCGCCTCGGTAGGCTCGACCACGGCATCGACACCAGCCTTCTTCAATGCATCGCGCAACCAGATCTCGCCATCTTCCTTGCGATCGGTGAGCACACGCAGACTCGAACCGATCTGGGCGATGCCAAGCACATGTGGCTCGATGGCAAGTGCTTCCTGCAGCTTGCGTGGCTTGTCGCTGTCGACGCGCAAGGTCATGCCAGGCAGGTTGGCCATCAGCTCGGTCGGCGTTCCGTCGGCCACGAGGCGGCCGCGATCGAGGATCGCCAGGCGATGGCAACGTTCGGCCTCATCCATGTAGTGGGTCGAGACGAGCAGGGTGGTGCCGGCATCCGCGAGTTTGAAAAGCGAATCCCAGAAATCGCGTCGTGATTGCGGATCGACCGCGCTGGTCGGTTCATCAAGCAACAGCAGTTCCGGTTTGTGCATGACGGCCGCGGCGAGTGCCAGGCGTTGTTTCTGTCCGCCGGACAAGGTGCCCGCCAGTTGCTTGCGCAGTTCGCCGAGGTAATATTGCTCGAACAACTCAGTGATGCGATTTTTGGCCGTCCGCCCCGACAAGCCATAGACAGCAGCGAGAAATTCGAGATTCTCCGAGACGCTCAAATCTTCGTAGAGCGAGAATTTCTGCGTCATGTAGCCAATGCGACGCTTGACCGCTTCGGCCTCGGCGGGCAGGTGATGGCCGAGCACGCTGATCGAGCCTTCGCTCGCTGTCAGCAGGCCACACAGCATGCGGATGGTGGTCGACTTGCCACAGCCGTTTGGTCCGAGAAACCCATAGACCTCAGCACGACGCACGCGCAGATCGAGATGATCCACGGCGGTGACATTGCCGAATCGCTTGGTCAGCCCTTTCGCCACGATGACCGCTTCGGTCGAATCGCTGCGCGCCGGTTTTGTCTCATCGTTCATCGTTCAGGGCGCGACGTTCTTGGTGCCGCCAGCGCATTGCGCCTGCAGCGGAATGCCTGCGGCCAGCGCGTCCGCATCGGCACCTTCGAGCACGAGTTCGGCGCGGTACGCGAGTCGGCTGGCGTCATCGCCTGTCAAGGCGAAGTAGGGCGTGAAGGCTGGGTCCGAACGGATGCTGCGCAGCGTCGCCCGGAATGGCGTTGCGCTGCCGGTGACACTGATGCTGCACACCGTACCTTGACGCATGCTCAAGCGCTGACTGGCCGGAACGTAGATGCGTGCGTAGAGCGGTCCTGCGAGCATGCTGACAACAACGGCGCCAGCGGGTGGCT
>JBBQTY010000025.1:0-28379 GCA_038234445.1 Lysobacterales bacterium | reverse complement strand
TACACCGATGCGTTGCCGCCGCACGAATTGCCAATTGTGGTGACCGGGCTGGCCGAGGAGCAATTGGGTCGCGAAGGCACCGAGGGTGCGATGAAGCGCGCCCATGCCGTGCTCGATCCGGATTTGCCGGCGGTCGTCGTGACCGGCTCCATCGCCGAGATGATTGGTGGCGGCGTGACGCCGGAAGGGACGAACCTGCAGCGCTTTCTGCCGCGCACGATCGACGAGGATCAATGGCAATGCGCCAATCGCGCGATGAACTGGTTGTGGACTCAATACGGTCTGAAGAAGGTACCGGCGCGCAAGCCGCGAACCGCAGAGAAGAAACCACGCGTCAATATCATCGGTCCGTGCTACGGCACCTTCAATACGCCGAGTGATCTGGCCGAAATTCGCAGACTGGTCGAAGGCATCGGCGCCGATATCAACATGGTGTTTCCGCTAGGCAGCCACCTTGCCGATATTCCGAAGCTGATCGATGCGGACGTGAATATCTGCATGTACCGCGAGTTCGGCCGACTCTTGTGCGAGTCGCTTGATCGGCCGTATTTGCAGGCGCCGATCGGCCTGCACAGCACCACCAAGTTTCTGCAAAAGCTCGGAGAGTTGCTCGATCTGAATCCTGAGCCTTTCATCGAACGCGAGAAACACACCACGATCAAGCCGATCTGGGATCTCTGGCGTTCGGTGACCCAGGACTTCTTCGGCACCGCGAGTTTCGCCATTGTCGCCAACGAGACCTATACGCGCGGTGTGCGTAATTTCCTCGAAGACGAATTGGGTATGCCGTGCAACTTTGCAATATCGCGTGTGCCTGGCGGCAAGACCGACAACGCCGAGGTGCGCCGGTTGGTCCAGGAAAAACCGCCGCTCGTGATGTTCGGCAGTTACAACGAGCGCATGTACCTGGCTGAAATCGGCAATCGCGCGAGCTACGTTCCATCGTCGTTTCCCGGCGCGATCATCCGCCGGCATACCGGTACGCCATTCATGGGCTACTCCGGCGCGACCTACATTGTCCAGGAATTCTGCAACGCCCTGTTCGATGCGTTGTTCCATATTTTGCCGTTGGGGAGCGATCTGGACAAGGTCGATCCCACGCCATCCAAGCTTACGACCGAACTGCCATGGCTGGAAGATGCCAAGGCCCTGCTCGATGAATTGCTGGAACAGCAGCCGGTCCTGATCCGCATTTCCGCCGCCAAGCGTTTGCGCGATCGCGCCGAGCGCGAGGCACGCAAAGCCGGAGAAGTTGAGGTCACTGCCGTGCGCGTGAGTCGTTCGCGCAATGCGCTGACCGATGGGGAGCCGGCATGAATCAAGATCCAGCACTAGCCGGCATGTCCGGAAGAAAACAATACAAGCATCAGCTCCGGCGGCTCAATGCCGGGGCGATCCCGGCTACGCGGGATTGCGTAGCGACGGCCGCAAGGCCAAGCGGAGAAAGACCATGAGTGACGAAAGTCGGTCGCTATCGGGGTTGACAGAGCAGGAGGCGAAGGAGTTTCACAAAATCTTCGTCACCAGCTTCATCATCTTCACCACTATTGCAATTGTTGCGCATTTCCTGGTGTGGCAGTGGAGACCTTGGTTGCAGTAACGGGATCCGTCCCTGGCTGTAATCGAACACCTGTTCCAGCAGTGATTCTGTTCCCTATATTGGAGGTCTAAGTCATGTGGAGAGTATGGTTGTTGTTCGATCCACGAAAATCGCTGGTAGCGCTTTTCACCTTCCTGTTTGTTCTTGCCTTGCTGATTCATTTCATCTTGCTCAGCACGGCTCGATTCAACTGGATCGAGGGCGGCGCGAAGGCCCCAGTGGTTGCACCAACAGACAATGCAGCCCGACCGTAAGGCCGGACTGTTTTGAAGCGGAAGCTGGTTGGCGGTAACGGGAGACTTGGCTATCCCCGCGGATAGCCGAATCTGCCCGATACCGCCGCCCGGCGGTACGGTTTGGCTTCGGCGCAGATCAGAACAAGACAGGGAAACAGGCGGAGGCGACGAATGAGTATGCTTGCTGGTTCAGAGAGAGTTCGTTGGGTCGTCGGCGATACCGCGCAAGAAGGCGGTCGACCTGGTTCCTGGTTGGACAGAATGTTCTGCACGTGAAAATGGAAATATTTTGATGACGGATTCGTCATCAACCGGATTTTCGCGCCACTCGTCGTTGATCCATTGGGGATAGAGAGCGGTACGGAAAGTATGAAAAAAGCGGCTGGGAGTCAGGTATGAGCATGCTGAGCTTTGAACGAAAATATCGCGTCCGTGGCGGCACCCTGCTCGGAGGGGATCTTTTCGATTTTTGGATAGGTCCGTTCTATTGCGGTTTTTTCGGCCTGACCACCGCCTTCTTCGCGACTCTGGGGACTGCGCTGATCATCTATGGCGCGTCGCTCGGTCCGACCTGGAACATCTGGCAAATCAATATTCCGCCACCTGATCTGTCCTACGGTCTCGCACTGGCGCCGTTGGCCGAGGGTGGTCTATGGCAGATCATCACCATTTGCGCGGTAGGATCATTCATCTCCTGGGCGCTTCGAGAAGTTGAAATCTGTCGAAAGCTCGGTATCGGATTGCATGTTCCGTTTGCATTCGGTGTAGCGATCTTTGCGTATGTCTCGCTGGTCGTGATTCGGCCGATTCTGATGGGTGCATGGGGATTCGGCTTCCCATACGGCATCACGAGTCACCTCGACTGGGTTTCCAACACGGGCTACCAGTACCTGCACTTCCACTACAACCCGGCACACATGCTCGCGGTCAGTTTCTTCTTCGCTACCGTTTTTGCACTTTCACTGCACGGTTCACTGATTCTATCGGCGGCAAATCCGAAGAAGGGCGAGCCGATGAAAACGGCAGAGCACGAAAACACGTTTTTTCGTGACACGATCGGCTACTCCATAGGCACCCTTGGTATACATCGCCTCGGATTGTTCCTCGCTTTGAGTGCAGGTTTCTGGAGTGCGATTTGTATCATTATAAGTGGCCCATTCTGGACCCGCGGCTGGCCCGAATGGTGGAACTGGTGGCTTAGTTTGCCCATCTGGTAGACCCGGTAAAAGCAGACGACTAATCAAGAGGGCGCTCCAGTGGAATACCAGAATATTTTTACACGATTGCAGGTTGATGCCTTGGCGTACGATGGTGCGCCGCTCGTTGCCGGCACCGGCAATGGCGAACGCGCGGGCAAACCTTTTTTCTCATATTGGTTCGGAAAAATTGGCGATGCACAGGTCGGTCCGATCTATCTGGGCTGGACCGGCGTAACCTCGCTGCTGTTCGGTTTTCTCGCCTTCGAGATCGTCGGACTCAACATGTTCGCGTCAGTCAACTGGAATCCAATCCAGTTCATCCGTCAGTTGCCATGGTTGGCACTCGAGCCGCCTTCACCGGCATACGGCTTGAGTATTCCGCCACTGAATCAGGGCGGTTGGTGGATCCTCGCCGGATTCTGCATGACCATCTCGGTCGTGCTCTGGTGTACACGCATGTATCGGCGCGCGAAGGCTTTCGGCATGGGTACGCATGTGGCATGGGCGTTTGCCTCAGCGATCTGGCTGATGGTCGTGCTCGGCTTCATTCGGCCAGTCATGATGGGCAACTGGGGCGAGGCGGTGCCATTCGGCATTTTCCCGCATCTGGACTGGGTCGCAGCTTTCTCCATCCGCTACGGAAATCTTTTCTACAATCCGTTCCACATGCTGTCGATTGCCTTCCTGTATGGATCGACCCTGCTGTTCGCGATGCATGGCGCAACCATCCTCGCAGTCAGTCGCTATGGTGGCGAACGCGAGCTGGAGCAAATCGCGGATCGTGGAACAGCCTCAGAGCGTGCCGCATTGTTCTGGCGCTGGACCATGGGATTCAACGCCACGATGGAATCGGTGCATCGCTGGGCCTGGTGGTTTGCCGTGTTGTGCCCGCTCACCGGCGGCATTGGCATCTTGCTGACCGGCACCGTCGTTGACAACTGGTATCTCTGGGGTATCAAGCATCACATCGTTGCTTCTTACCCGCATGTTTTCCCGATCGTGCCCGATCCCGCGCTCGGAGCAGGCAAATGAGCGAGACCAACCGGCGCATTTTCGTTCAAGCAATCATCCTGCTTGCAGCGGCAAGCTTTATCACAGGCTGCGAGCGGCCTTCCCCACAGAGCACCCAGGAGGGTTACCGCGGAACCGGGTTGGTCGATGTGCAGAACCCGCGGTCTCTTGCCGAGCAAAAACAGGCGAACATGGTTCCGGTCGCATTGCCTGCAGCGCCCGCAGGCGGACCCCCGTCGTCGCTCATATTCAAGAACGTCAAGGTCCTTGGCGATACCAGCGTGGGCCAGTTCACGCGACTGATGGTGGCGATGACCAGTTGGGTAGCGCCGGCCGAAGGCTGCGCGTATTGCCACAACCTCGCCAACATGGCGTCCGATGAAAAATACACCAAGGTCGTGGCGCGCCGCATGATCGAGATGACGCGCAACATCAATGGCAACTGGAAGACCCATGTAGTTGAAACCGGCGTCACCTGCTATACGTGCCACCGCGGCAACCCGGTTCCATCCGACATCTGGTTCGATCATCTGAACGAGGTCAGATCAACCTTCGCGGGAAACAAGGGCGGCCAGAACATGCCGACCGAAGCGGTTGGCCTGACATCCCTGCCCTTCAATCCATTCACCACATTCCTTGAAGGCGGCGCGAATATTCGCACCGTATCGACCACGGCATTGCCAACCGGCAACAAGCATTCGATCAAACAGACCGAATGGACCTACGCCCTGATGATCCACATGTCGAAGTCGCTCGGCGTCAATTGTACCTATTGCCACAATAGTCGCTCATTCACCGACTGGGATCAGAGCCGGCCGCAGCGTGCAACAGCCTGGTACGCCATCCGCATGGTGCGGGATCTCAACAACCAATACCTCGATCCACTGCAGAGCATCTTGCCGCCGGCACGGCTTGGCCCCGCGGGCGACGGTCCGAAAGTCGGCTGCGCGACCTGCCACAAGGGTGTGTACAAGCCTTTGTTGGGCGTCAGCATGTTGAAAGATTACGCAGAGCTGGCTGCACCAGCAGCAACGGCACCTGAGCCTGTGCAGACTCCCGAGGTAATGCCACTGCCAGTAGCGCCCGCGGAAGCAACGCCGGTGCAAGCAAGTGTGCCTAGCTCCCCCGGCGTCGCAGCATCCAGTATTGCGACGCAAGCTCACTAACACGCGTAAAAGGCGCAGTCCAGACTGTCCTCCGGGCGCGCGTCGCGAGATGCGCACCCGGGGACGAAGCGGAAACGAGAGCAACGCCCATCACACGGCGCTTGAGTGCTATGGCCTCTGTGCCAACTCGGCACCCACGCAAGTGACCACCGCAGCGAGGTTTTCGATGATCTCGCAATCGAGTTCGGCGGTTGGGCGACCTTCGTTGTAGCCATGCGGCACACAAACCACGCTGCAGCCCGCGGCTCTTGCTGCGGCGACGTCGTTGAGTGAATCACCGACCATCAGTGTTTCCCTCGGCTCAACGTCCAAAGTTCGGCAAGCGAGCCAAAGTGCTGCCGGATGCGGTTTCGGCTCGAGGGCGCGATCGCCGCCGATAATGATGTCGAGATGTTCGGTCAGGCCATGCAGGGCGAGGGTCGCCTCCGCAAAACGTTGCAGCGCATTGGTCACGACAGCGGTCTTGATCCCTCGAGCCTGGAGACTTCGCAAACATTCGAGCGCACCCGGAAACGCATGACCTCTGCTGCCGATGCGCAAGCCGTACTCGCGCTCATAATCTACAAGCACGGCCGCCTGACGGCTTTCGTTGTCGACGCCTTGTTTTGCCATCGCGCGACTGACCAGGATCCTTGCTCCCTTGCCGACCAGATCCACAATGTCCGCTGGGTCGAAAGTGCGTAGTCCGTTTGAGTCGAGCGCGGCATTCAAGGCTGACGCGATGTCCGGCGCGGTATGCACGAGGGTGCCGTCCATATCGAAAAGGACCGCGCGAAACGCGACAGCTGTCATCGGCCCTCCCTCACGAATCCATGGATCGCCGCTTGCGATCCATCAATTGCAGGATCAGCGGCGTGAAGATCAGCTCCATCGCCAGGCCCATCTTGCCGCCGGGTGCCACGATGGTGTTGGGACGACTCATGTAGGAATCGTGCAACATGCTCAGCAGGTACGGAAAATCAATTCCGCGCGGTTTGGCAAAACGGATGACGATGAGACTTTCGTCTGCGGTGGGAATGTAGCGCGCGACAAACGGATTGGACGTATCCACGATCGGTACGCGCTGGAAATTGACGTGCGTGCGCGAGAACTGCGGGCAGATGTGGCTGACGTAGTCCGGCATGCGGCGCAGGATCGTATCCATGACCGCTTCATGGCTGTGGCCGCGCATGCTCTTGTCACGATGCAGTTTCTGGATCCATTCCAGATTCAACAGCGGTACAACGCCGACGAGCAAATCCGGATGCTTGCCGACATCCACGTCGCCATCTGCCGCCGCGCCGTGCAGTCCTTCATAGAAAAGCAGATCCGTGTCCGGCGGCACATCCTCCCAGGGAGTGAAGGTTCCAGGATCCTGCTTGTATGGCGCGGCTTCGATATCGTCATGCAGGTACTTGCGAAATTTGCCTGCGCCGCTCTTGCCATAATCGCGGAAGAGCATCTCAAGCTCATGAAACAAATTCGCTTCCGGACCGAAATGGCTGAAATGACGATTGCCATTTTCTTCGGCCTCTTTCATCGCCGCGCGCATCGCCTTGCGATCGTGCAAATGGAATGCATCGCCTTCCACCATCTGCGGATTGAATCCTTCGCGCCGAAAGATGTTGACGAAGCTGGACATGACCGTGGTTGTGCCAGCACCTGACGAGCCGGTGACTGCGATAATCGGATGCTGCGTGGACATCGTTGCTGCCCCTTGGTTGGATCAGGCCCGTGCTTCGGGTCGGAACAGCGAGCGCTCGTTGAAAAGCGGCGAAGTGAATGGCTTGTCCGTCCCGGCGTCGAAGTTGCGGTGATACTCTTCGATGCGCGCGACTTCGCGCACTGAACCGAGCACAACGCCGATGCGCTGGTGCAAGGATTCGGGCTGCAGATCGAGCAGGCGCATTCGTCCAGTCGATGCGGCGCCGCCAGCCTGCTCGATCAGCATCGCCATCGGATTGGCTTCGTAAAGCAGGCGCAAGCGACCCGCTTTCTTCGGTTCCTTGTTGTCGCGCGGATACATGAACACGCCGCCGCGGATCAGGATCCGGTGCACTTCGGCGACCATCGCGGCGATCCAGCGCATGTTGAAGTCGCGGCCGCGCGGCCCGGCCTTGCCGGCCTTGCACTCCTCGACGTAGCGCTGCATCGGCGGTTCCCAGAAGCGTTCGTTGGATACGTTAATCGCAAATTCGCTGGTCTCATCCGGCACGCGCATGTCGGGATGTGTGAGGATAAAATTGCCTATCTCGCGATCGAGCGTGAAACCATGTGTGCCTTGGCCGACGCTCAGCACGAGCATGGTTGATGGCCCATAGATCGCATAACCTGCCGCGACCTGCCGGGTGCCCGGTTGAAGGAAATCCGCGACCTGCGGTGCCTCTTCCTTGTCGTGCACGAGCACGGAAAAAATGGTGCCGACGGCGGCGTTGAGATCGACGTTCGACGAGCCATCGAGTGGATCGAACACCAACAACAAACGGCCACGCGTATATTCGGCGGCGATCTGGAATGGCTCCTCCATTTCCTCCGAGGCCATGCCGGCAACGAGTCCACCCCAGTCACAGTGACGCAAGATGATGTCGTTGGTCAGTACATCGAGCGGTTTCTGCATCTCACCCTGCACGTTGATGGTTTCCAGCGAGCCCTGATTGCCGCCGAGCGCACCTTTCGCGGCAACCGCGCTGATCATCTTTATTGCAGCGGCTACATCAACGAGCAATGCCGCCAATGCGGTGCTGCCGGGCGAGCCCTTGAGTTGCTCGATCAGGAATTTCGATAGCGTGGTGCGACCATGGATCATGAACCGTCTCCCTCATTCATCAGTCTTTCGTGTTGCCGCTGAACCCAGCTAAATCGCGGCCGCCGCTGAATACGCGACTGGCAAGCACATCTTCAGCAGCGATCGTCATCAAGCTGTCGCGATCCAGCGACACGCCGTCGCCCGCGCGCGCGAACAGGCGTCCTGCCTGGCGCAGACGAGAACGATCGAGCGCATTGCGAATCGAGCGGGCATTGGCAAAATGCGGTTGGCGGATGCGCAAGGCGATGTATTCACGCATGGCCTGCAGGCTTGCGTCGTCGAAGCGATAGTCGATGCGAGCGACCAGCAGCTGCGCAATCTGCAACAGTTCGTCGACGCCATAATCCGGAAAATCCAGATGGTGCGCGACGCGCGAGGCCATACCCGGATTGCTGCGAAAAAATGTTTCCATCCTGTCCTTGTATCCGGCCACGATCACGACCAGGTCGTCGCGCTGGTTTTCCATGACCTGCAGCAGAATCTCGATCACTTCCTGCCCGTAATCGCGTTCGTTCTCCGGCCGATACAGGTAATACGCTTCGTCGATGAAGAGCACGCCGCCCATCGCGCGCTTGAGTACTTCCTTGGTCTTCGGCGCGGTATGGCCAATGTATTGACCGACCAGATCGTCTCGCGTCACTGCGATCAGATGGTTGCTGCGGATGTAGCCCAGCCGGTGCAGGATTTCGGCCATGCGCATCGCGACCGTGGTCTTGCCGGTTCCGGGATTGCCGGTGAAACTCATGTGCAGGCTTGGCGCGCCGGCGCTCAATCCCAACGTACGTCTCGCCTTGTCAACCAGCAGCAGGGCGGCGATCTCGCGAATGCGCAACTTCACCGGCGCCAGCCCGATCAGTTCCGCGTCAAGCTGCGTGAGTACATCGTCGATGCCGCTGTCGCGATACAACGCCTGAAGATCCGTCGTCACCGGATTCAGCTCGGCAGATTCGGGCACGCTTGCAGGCACAGCACTCATCGAATCCCCTTCGTTGTGATCGGCATCGATCGACCTGTCGGTTGTCGCTAGTAGCGTTCACCTTCGGGCTTGTCCACCGCGTAACTCGTCACGGTGTAGCGCAGCTGTCGTCCGGCCACTTCCTGGCGGGTCAGCGCGAAGCCCGGTTCGTTCTGGGGTCGATTCACGATGTAGGACATGGCAGGGCTCTCGACGCCGCGCGTCGAGTCGAACGCCATGACGCGGACGTAGTGGTTCGGAAACGTTTTTCGACACGCGTTGATCTCCTGCAGGATACCGGCGGCATCCTTGAGATCGAACATCGGATTTCCGTACATTTCCCAATAGGTATTGCGCGGATGTGGATCGTCGGTGTATTCGACGCTGACCGCCCAGTTGTTCTTCAATGCATAGTTGATCTGCGCTGTGATCTGCACGTCGGTCAGATCGGGCAGGAAGGAAAACTGGCCCTGGGTGACGCGGGCACCGGTATTGGTCATCATGATTGCGGCTCCTCGGTTGGCTTCAGGCACTCGCCGTGGCAGTGGGAACATAGTCGGCGGTATCGGTCGACTCGTAGTTGAAGCTGATGTCCTTCCAGGTATCGAGCGCGGCTTGCAGTGGCTTGCACGACTTCGCCGCCTGCTCAAGAATCTGCGGGCCTTCGCGGAAATAGTCGCGGCCTTCATTGCGCGCAAGGATCATGGCTTCGAGCGCGACCCGGTTGGCGGTCGCGCCAGCCTGAATACCCATCGGATGGCCGATGGTCCCGCCTCCGAATTGCAGGATCACGTCTTCGCCGAGATAGTGGATCAGCTGATGCATCTGACCGGCATGGATGCCGCCCGAAGCCACTGGCATCACCTTGTTCAGCGAGGCCCAATCCTGATCGAAAAACAGACCGTGTTCGAGGCTCTGTTGCGTTTTCGATTCACGCAAGGTGTCGTAGAACCCCTTGATCATGAGGGGATCGCCTTCTAGCTTGCCGACAACAGTGCCGGCATGCAGGTGATCGACGCCTGCCATTCGCATCCATTTGCAGATGACGCGGAAATTCATGCCGTGATTCTTTTGCCGCGAATAGGTCGAGTTGCCGGCGCGGTGCAGATGCAGAACCATGTCGTTCCTGCGCGCCCACTTGGCCATCGACTGGATCGCGGTGTAGCCGATCACCAGATCGATCATGATGATGCAGGAGCCGAGTTCCTTGGCGAATTCGGCGCGCTCGTACATGTCTTCCATGGTGCCGGCGGTGACATTGAGATAATGGCCTTTCACTTCGCCGGTCGCGGCCGACGCCTTGTTGACCGCTTCCATGCAATACAGGAATCGGTCACGCCAATGCATGAAAGGCTGGCTGTTGATGTTCTCGTCGTCCTTGACGAAATCGAGGCCGCCCTTGAGCGCCTCGTAGACGACGCGTCCGTAATTGCGCGCGGAAAGTCCGAGCTTGGGCTTGGTCGTCGCGCCGAGCAGGGGACGGCCAAACTTGTCGAGGCGTTCACGCTCAACGACGATGCCCGTCGCCGGACCCTGGAAGGTTTTCAGATAGGCGACTGGAATGCGCATGTCTTCCAGGCGCAGTGCCTTGACCGCCTTGAAGCCGAAGATGTTGCCGATGATCGATGCGGTCAGATTCGCGATCGAACCGGGCTCGAACAGATCGAGGTCATAGGCGATGTAGGCGAAGTACTGCTGCTCGGTCGTTGTGCCCGGGCCGGTGTTGGGCACCGGATCGACGCGATAGGCCTTGGCGCGATAGAGCTCGCAGGCCGTCAGCCGATCCGTCCACACGACCGTCCATGTCGCGGTCGAGGATTCACCCGCCAGCGCAGCAGCGGCTTCCTCCGCATCGACACCGGGCTGTGGAGTGAGTCGGAACAGCGCGACGACATCGGTGTCGATCGGCGCATAGTCGGGCTGCCAGTAGCCCATCTGCTTGTAGGGGAGCACGCCGGATTTGTAGCGGTCGGCGGCGTCGGTGAGGGCGGATTTCTCGAGTGCATTCATGAGCGAGTTCCCGGAGCAGGCCGTTGGGCGGGAGCGGTAGGTGCAGCGAGCGTAGATCGGGCTTACTATCAGTGATAGTCAGAAATACTGACTGATACATAAGGTTTCACTTATGCACAGCCGAATCACGATCCGTCAGCTTCAGATTTTCTGTTCGGTGACGAGGCATTTGAGTTTTGTGCGCGCGAGCGAGGAATTGCATTTGACTCAGCCGGCGGTGTCGATGCAGATCAAACAGCTGGAGGACGCACTCGGATTGACGCTGATTGACCGTTTCGGCAAGCGTCCGCACCTGACCGAAGCCGGTTTGTGCTTTCATGAACATGCCGCGCGCGTCATTGGCGAACTGCACGATGCCGAGGAGACGTTGAATCAGTTCAAGGGATTACGCGGCGGTACGGTTTCGGTCGGCATGGTCAGCACCGCAAAATATTTTGTACCCAAATTGCTCGCGCGATTTACCTCAAGCTATCCGGATGTAGAGCTGCGCCTGATGACCGGAAATCGCGGCACCCTGCTCGGCTTTCTGCATCGCAACGAGATCGATCTCGCGATCATGGGGCGCCCGCCGCGTGATATGAAAATAATTGCCGAGGCGTTCGCACAACATCCTTATGTCTTCATTGCACCCGTCGATCATCGTTTGGCCGGCATCGCCGACATCGATCTGTTTGACCTGCGCGATGAAACAATGTTGCTGCGTGAGCCCGACTCCGGAACGCGCACGCTCAATGATGAATATTTTCAGAAATGTCTGTTTACGCCAAGGCGCAAGAGCGAGATGGGAAGCAACGAGACCATCAAGCAAGCCGTTATGGCCGGCATGGGCTTGGCACTGCTGTCACTGCACACGCTTGCCCTGGAGCTCAAGCACCGCGCACTCGCCATCCTTGATGTCCAGGGCACGCCCGTGATGCGTACCTGGCACGTTGCGCAGATGACCGATAAACGCCTATCGCCAGCCGCAAAAGCATTGCGCGATTTCGTCCTCACCCATGGTGGCGAATACCTAAGAAAAGAGTTTGATTCGCCCAAGCAGTCGACCAGGCGACAAAAGGCTCCGAGCACGCAGTCAGGGTCCGCGCGCAGTCGAACCGCGTGATCCTGCATTTCCGGGAAAGCTGGTAAAAAGAGTGGCGCAATTGCCGGCAACGTCAACTTGGATGAAAAAAATGAAACCTGAATTCATTCTTCACGCATTACAAGCACGACACTCGATGCGGGCGATCGCGCAGCAAAGAATCCGCCTCGGGTCATGATCGAATCCATGCCTTTGACCGATCCGGCATTGCGGTGCTCGACGCAGCCGCAACGCGTCTTCGTGCTCGGCGCGACCGGTACGATTGGCCGTGCCACCGTGCGCGCGCTGGTGCGTCGGGGCCACGATGTCGTTTGTCTGGTCCGCTCACGTGCTGGCGTACGCGGCTCGCTCGCCGCGAATGACAGCGAACGGCTGCTTGCATGCGCTACGGTCCGCTTCGGCAACGTTGAGGATCCGGTATCGATCGTACGCGATGGCTTTCGCGGCGAGCGCTTTGACGTCCTCGTATCCTGCATGGCTTCGCGAACCGGTGCGCCCAAGGACGCGTGGGCCATCGATCACCAGGCGCATGTGCAGGCCCTGCAGGCCGCGCGCAATGCGGGCGTCGCGCACATGGTCTTGCTCTCGGCAATCTGCGTGCAGAAACCCGTTCTTGCTTTTCAGCAAGCCAAACTCGCGTTTGAAAAGGTGTTGATCGAGTCCGGCATCGACTACTCGATCGTGCGGCCCACGGCATTCTTCAAATCGCTGTCGGGACAGATCGAACGCGTCAGGCAGGGCAAGCCGTTTCTGGTGTTCGGCGATGGCGCGTTGACCGCGTGCAAGCCGATCAGTGATGACGATCTCGCCGACTACCTCGCTGACTGCCTCGACGACGCCAGTCGTCGAAACCGGATACTGCCCATTGGTGGACCGGGCGAGGCGATCACGCCATTGCAGCAGGGCGAACAATTGTTTGCCCTGCTCGGACGTCCGCCGCGCTTTCGCCACGTACCTGTCGCGATGCTGGACGTCATCATCGGCGTGTTGGGCACGCTTGGACGCGTGGTGCCCGCGCTCGCGGACAAGGCGCAACTCGCGCGAATTGGCCGGTATTACGCGACGGAATCCATGCTCGTACTCGACCCCAGGACGGCCCGCTACGATGCACTCGCCACGCCATCGACCGGAACACAGACGTTGTTCGAGTTCTACGCCGGCGTGGTGCGCGGCACCGCTGCACCCGAGCGTGGCGATCACGCTGTGTTCTGATTTTTCCGGTCGTGTGGATGAACAGGGCCAAGCGCTGACTGTTCAATCCAAATTTCCTCGGAACCCCCGGGGCTTCAAGTGCGGCAATCGAGAAACCCTCGCTCCACTCGATAGCATCACTATTGGAAAGTAATGGTAATTTCCATTAAATGTAAAATACTTGAGCGAATAGCATGCGCATCTCGATAGTTCTCGGCCGCGTTTTTTAGGCAGGCGGGTTACCCACGATACGACCATCTTCCAGCGTAATCACACGGTCGCAGGCGCTTGAGAGGCGTTCGTCGTGGGTCACCAGCAGTACAGCGCAGCCGAACTTCTCGTTGGACCGCCGAAACAGCGCGAATACATCCTCGGATGAATGGCTGTCGAGGTTGCCGGTGGGCTCGTCGGCGAGCAGCAGCGCCGGGCGCGCGACCAGCGCGCGAGCAATCGCGACGCGTTGCTGCTGGCCACCGGAAAGCTGGTCAGACTTGCGATCTGCGAACGCATCCATTCCCACCTCGGCGAGCAGGCCGCGAGCGAGGTCGATGTCGGCGTCGGAAGGTTTGCCCTTGGCGATCATCAGCGGCATCAACACGTTCTCCAGCGCGCTGAATGCGGAGATCAGATGATGGAACTGGAACACGAAACCGATCGCGCTGCCGCGTAGCGCGGTCCGTCGTGCATCGTCCATATCGCGCGTTGGCTCGCCGAGCAGGAACAATTCGCCCGCCGTCGGCATATCAAGCAGCCCGATGAGGTTGAGCAAGGTGCTCTTGCCCGAACCGGACGCGCCAACCAGTGCTGCAAAGTCGCTACGACCCAGCGTCATATCGAGCCCGTGCAGCACCTCCACTTCGTTCGCCTGACCGACGTTGTAGGATTTGCGCAAGCCCTGCATGCGCAATACTTCCTGTGCCGAGTCAGACATGCCGGATCGCTTGTACCGGATCCATGCGTGCTGCGCGACCCGCGGGGATCGCGGCCGAGATGATGCCGGTGATCGTAGCCAGCAACGAGCTACCCACCAACAAAATCGGATTGACCGGGATGTAGAAAAGATTCGAACCGAATTCATTGAAAACCCACACCAGCCCGACACCGACCACACCGCCAACAAGCGATCCGATCAAGCCGAATATGCCGCCCTGCACGAGGAATACCCCAAGCATCTGCCGACGTGTGATGCCCATCGCGCGCAAGATGCCGATTTCGCGCGTGCGCTGTATCACGCTCACGAACAGGACGCTGGCGATACCGAGCGCGACCGAGACGGCGACGAACAAACTGATCAACTGCGTCGACAAGCGTTGCGAGTCGAGGGCATTCATCAACTGCTCGTTGGTCTGCATCCAGCTCTCCGCCTTCAGCCCGGTCAGGCGCGCTATGCGCGAAGCCACCTCGCTGGCTCCGAAAATATTCCGTACGGTGATATCAATGACGGTGGCTGCGCCCGGCAGGTTCAGCAACGACTGCGTCTGCTTCATGTCGAGGTAAACGTAACGGGCATCAAGTTCACGGACACCCAGCTCGAAGATCCCGGCGACAGTGACCACGCTGTCACGACCATCACCGGCATCCAGGCGCAGCTTGTCGCCAACACTCATACCAAGGTCCCGGGCAAGCTGGCTGCCGATGACCGCATTGCCCGAACCAACGCGCAGTCGTCCGGCAATGATGTCCTCTTGCAACGGGATGATTTTTGTATAGCGATCGATGTCGATGCCGACCAGTGCCACCGATTCGACCGCCTCGCCACGCCGGGCAAACGCCGGTCCGGAAACAATCGGTGAAACTGCCGTCACTCCTGCCAGCCCATCCAGCGCGTCACGCACTTGCTGCCAGTTGCTGATCGAGCGCAAGCGCTGGGCGCGGCGCGTTTCAAGCAGCAACTGCACCACACCCTCGGCGGTCGCAACGACCCGGTTGACCTCATCCGGCATTTCAACCTTGATATGCGCCTGCGTGCCCAGCGTGCGATTGATGATGTTCGCCTGCAGACCGGTGATCAACGCGGTCAGAAACACGATCACCGCTACTCCAACCGCGATCCCCACCACGATCAAGGCGCTCTGGATCCTGCCTTCACGCAGGAATCTGATCGCCAGCGTCCATTCGATCCACATGATCAGTTCAGGCGCACCGGCAATTCGTTTCGCGTAGCGGCCTGGCCGCCGACTATCGGAATTTCTTCCTGCGTGATGCGCACGCGCGCTCCATCAGCAAGATCGGCACTGCCATCGGCAAGCACCGAGTCGCCGATTTTCAGACCCGCTGTCACTTCCGAAGCGGCGAGCCCGCGCAGTCCGATCGTCACCGGCGTTCGCGTGGCCTTGCCCCCCGCGACGAGCCAGACCTCGTCACGACCCGCAGAGACGTGGATCAACGCATCGTTTGCAACGACCAGCGCGCGATCGCGTCGACCCGTTTCCACATTTACCGAAACGGTCATGTCCTGGCGCAGATACTCCGGTACCGGAGCAACCGTCAGGCGCAGATCGAGCGTCCCACGTTGGGGATCCACGCTTGGCGCGATGAAGCTCACCTGCGCCGCGAAGCTTTGCTCCGGATAGGCATCGGCAATGCATTGCGCAGACTGGCCGAGCGCGATTCGGCCGAGATTCTTTTCATCCAGCGGCACGAGCACTTCGGTATCGCCCTGCCGTGCGATCTCGAAAAGTACCTTGCCGGGTTGCACCACATCGCCCGGCTCGGCATTGCGGGTGAGCACGATGCCGGCCACCAGAGCGCGAATGAAGGTCTTGCCCACTGCAGCGCGCGCAGCGGCCAATCGCTCGGTTGCGACATCCTCCGCCGAAGCGCCGGGACTCAACGCGCGTGCTGCAAGTCGAGCCTGCTCAGCCGCTGCGCGAGCGGTAGCCTCCGCTTGCACGACTTGTTCCAGCGTCTCGCGTGCGATCAGTCCGCGTTCGAACAAGTCGCGTCGACGTCGGGTTTCGGTACTTGCCTGGGCCAGTCGTGCGTTTGCATCGCGCAGGGCTGCCTCGGCTTGTGGACGCGAGGATTGCTGGAGCTGCGCGAGCGCGGCCTCGGCTTCGCGAACATTCGCCTCGAGATCATCGGCGCGCAGGATGGCGAGAACATCACCAGGAGCAACCCGATCGCCTTCGCGCACGCGCCGCTCAGCCACGACCCCACTGATCTGACTGCCGACCTGAGCGCGGGAAACCGATACAACGCGGCCCGTGGCAACCACCGTTTGTACCAGCGGTCGCGCATCGATTCGGTAGGCCGCCAAGCGTGGACCCTGCCATTGGCGAACCAGCACGAAGACCAGCAAGGCCAGGCCTGCGCCGACGATGATGAAAGTGTACAGATGAGGGAACCGTTTCAATTTGCGCTCGATGCGCGGCCGCAGTTGAACCAAGATAGCGCGTCGCTATGGCTTTTCGATACGTCAGCGGCATGCAGCCGGTCGATACGCTTGGACGCCATTCAGCGCGAGCAACTGAGAGAGCGGGGATCTAGCAGGAGCGCCGAGAGTCATTTTCTTCAGTCTCTGGAGCTCGCCAGTTCAAGATTGAAGACTTGGACAACGCGCCTCGGGAATTCGATATTCCCATTGCTCAATCGAAATCGGACCTGAACAAGACGACGATATCTGGCGGCGAGTCCGTCGCAATGTTGTTGCTAGTGTTCGTATCGAATGTCTCGATGTCGGAGATCGCAACGGCCTGATTGACGATCGGTGCCGTGAACGTTTGCGGCTCCACGGTACCGCTGAACATATAGGTTACTTGGCCGCCCACCGGAACGACGATGGCGTCGTCGAGCATGTCGCCAGTACCCTCGTGGCAACTGGCGCCTACCGACGCGGTACAGGTCCAGAAGCCGTTGGATACGCCGCTCGGTAGCGTATCGGAGACGTGGGTGAATTCGCCGTTGTCTGGCCCCGCGTTGTCGACGTGGAGCACGTAGTTGAGCATGTCGCCGACACGCACATACTGCCGCCCATCGGTAACCGTGGTCGAGAGATCCACGGTGCGCCTGAGAATGTCGGTGTCGCTCGCCTGATTGTTGCCGGTATCAGGATCGCGGAATGGTGGCGAAAGGATCAATTGGGCCGAATTGATCACCGGCGAGGTGGCTGTATTCGAGAGCGTGCAGGTCGAGGTGAAGCGAACGAGCTCGGTGAATCCCCCGGACCAGGCCGGCAAGCTCAGTTCGACATCGATATTTCCACTGCCGCTGGCCGGTGTCGGGCAGAGACTGCCGACCATGGACTGACAAGTCCAGTTGCAGTTGGTCAATGTCGACGGAACTACATTGACCAGGTTGACGATGGCATCGGATCCCTCCGACTCTACCCGCATCACGTAGCTGAGCGTGCGTCCGAACCAGATATAGGGAACACCGTCGTCGATGCTTAAAGCGACATCGACAACAGGAATCAGCGCATCCATGTCGCTGGCCGCGTTGTCGTCCAGGTTAGGATCGAAGGCGCTCGATGCAATGTTTGCGGGAACGCTCAACGTCGCTGGCGGCGGTATCGGAATTGATGTGTCAACAAAACAGGTCCCAACGAAGGTCGCGCTCGATGGACTACCAGCAGGAGGAGGCAGATTGACCGTTTCGTTGATATCGCCGCTGCCCGAGGTGGCGCACGAAGCGCCACCGCTCGCTGAACAGGTCCAGCTGCAACTGGACAAGCCGAACGGGAAGTTGACGCCAACCGTTGCGCTGGCACTCGAAGGCCCGTTCGTGCTGGCGACAATCTGATAGGTCACCCACTGCCCGGTTTCGATCTCGTTTGATCCGTTGTCGATACCGATGGAAAGGTCAGCCACATCCCCGAACGGGCTTCGCGATATCACGAGTTTTTCATCCGGCTTGAATGTGTCAAAGGGCGAAGCCGAATCGACTGCTTGCGCTTCCCCCGCGACCAACATCAGAACAGTCGCCAGCAAGCGGTTCCTTGCATGAGTCATGATCATGCCTCCCTGAGTCCAATGGGCGATTGGTAAAATCAATGTAGCTGTCGATCTGCCCTGTCGAGGCGCCGTTTCAAACCTAGCAGGCGTCCACAACCATACACCCGTCGATGTCGACAGCGATACGACACTCAGCTCAGAGGCTTCGAGTACGACGGCTGGAGCTCAGATTCCTTGATTTGATAAAACTGAACCGCTCAAGATGCAAGACCGTCCCTAATTCTTGCGAGAATTCCGGCAGCGAAGCGGGCCCGATCAGTCGAGCGGGATTCTCGCGAAGGACAGATCAACGGACGCTCGGCGCAGACTTCTCAGCCGTGTGCGCCGAGATGCGGACAGCTCAGTTCGGCGAGCGCCGTTGCGTGCCAAGCCTCGACGTTGATCAGCAGCCTGGCCACTCTTTGGACGAGGCTTTCACGGGCGCAGCATGCTTGGCGGTTCACGATGCAGATGAACGACGGAATCCGGGTGCGCAAGGCACGAGTTTTCCGTTCATTGGTGTGCGTTCGGCTGTTGCTCAATTTAGTACTGCGCTCCCGAGCGACTCCGACTGACGCGTGACGATCGGGCCAGAGTTGGTGCGCAACAAATTTACTATTGCAACAACCGGCGCAGGTCAGTTCAAGCTTCAATACCCTCATCTGTACCTGATGACCACCCAGGTTCAAGAACCCGACTCATAGCCGTTGCGAAACAGAAGGTCGTTTTCGTAGGCACCGATGTCGACATGCGGGCCGATCTCGCGTGCCTTGAAATCGAGGTCGCTGCCGGTCAGTCCGCCGGCCGGAATGTCGATGCCGACGTCGACGAGCGGAGATGACCGCGCCAAACTGAATTCCAGACAGCCGAATTCGTCGCATGGTTGGAAGCCGGGATCAACAGAGAGCTCGCCCGTCACGTTGTCCGCAGCAACACCCGCCGCGATGATTCCAATGTCGTTGCTGATCCGGCTGTGTGACGACCCGCTGCCGAAATCGGAGCCGCCGGAAGCCGCGTTATTCCAGATGATGTTGTTGCTCAATGTGAAGTGCGCATTTCCAGTGACGGCGATCCCGGCGGGCTCACCCAGGGTGTCGCTGATGTTCGCAATGATGGTGTTGCTGACGACATAGGCCTCACCGCTACCCTGTTGCAAGACAGCGCCGCCAACTTGACTGCCGCAATTTGCGAGCAGCAGGTTGTTGCGCAAGCGCACGCTGCCACTGCCGCTGTATGCGTATACGCCGCCCGCCTAGGCGGTCGCAAGATTGCCAATGAATCGATTCAGCACGATATCAATACTGCCCGCGTTGCTTTCTGCGATCAGACCGCCGCCATTGCTTTCGACCTCCGCGAATCCAGCCACGAAGGTCAGGAATGCAATTTGGATATCGCCGTTGCCGTTGCCGACATACAGGGGTCGCACCAATTGTTGTCCATCCAGGGTGGTCTCGGCATGGATGAATTGGTCGCAGAGCGGGCTGAAACCACCCTGGATCTTGATGGATTGCGGCTCGTTCGAAGCAAACACGAGCATGGTCGACACTGTATAGCTGCCGCCCGCAATCATGATCACATCATTGGCGCCGTTGGTTGCTGCCGTCGTCAATGCGGCCTGGATTTCCGCGACGGAATGCACGCAGAAATCCGTGGCGGCGGCTGTTTGCGTCGCGATGCCGGCTGCCAGCGCAAGGATCAATGCAGCGAACCTGTGCATGGCCAACGCGCGGCTGACCGATTGCAGGGCGCGCAATTGATTCATTCGAACGCATGCAAACGGAAGGACGTGCAAGGTTGCAAGCGCGCGGCGCAAAGAGGCGTTTCTGCAACCCGCGCCATCAGCGCGGCGGAGAATCGAGACGTTGTTCATGACGAACCTCTTTCTGAAATCAGCGATGGCCGGCAGAGTGATGAGTCGAATTTCGCCTTGGCGTTATACCAAATCAGGACCCCGACTCATATCCATTGCGAAACAAAACATCGGATTCATAGGCGCCGATGTCTACATGCTGGCCTATGACGCGTGGGCCATGGTTGGGGTCGCAGCAACTGCCGACGCCGCCCGGTGGATTGTCGAGCCCGGCATTGACCAGCGGCGAATTCGGCGCGAGGCCTACGCCGAATATGCCGGCAAATTGGGGGTCAACGCTCAGTTCGTTACTGCTGCTGAGCGGCGGCAAATTCCCAATCAAGCCGATATCGTTGTAGGCATAGTCGACTGAACCGTTCTGGTCAAACACATCGTAGCCTTCGTTGTCCCATAAGGTATTGTTGGCGAGCCAGTAGTGACCCGCGCCGGTGCCAACGTAGTTGATCAGCTGGTTGCCCACGATCGTGTTGCCGTTCACGCAGGTATTGCCTTCATTGCGCAAGTACGCCGCGGAAATCACACCAGAATTGGCGTATATGGCATTGCTCCACAGATGGACATACCCGTTCCACGACATGAACATCGCACCGCTTGTTGTGCTTGCCGCATTATTGCTGGCGAGAAACACGTTGCTGAATACATGGCTCGCGGCCGTGTTCGTTGTTTTCGCCATGTTCAGCGCGCCGCCCGCGTAGTGTGACGAATAGCCGTGCACGAACGTGATGTAGCCAAGCGAGCGATCCCTGAGCTGTGATGCTTAATTGACGCACAACGTTCTGGCCGTCGAGCACGGTGCTGCCCGACGCGGCAGGCGGTCCGGAACAGCACTCCGCATTCCCGCCGTTGATGTTCAGCGTGAAGGTTTCAGCGGGCGCAGCAAAGTAAACCCGTTTGCTGCTGCGCAGATACGTACCCACGACGACATTGATCGTGTCGTCCTGGTTGTCGCTCCGCGCGGTGGTCAGTACGTCGCATACAACGCACCGGTGTCGACACAGAACGTCGCCGCTTGCGCTGCCGGAATCATGCCTGCAAGCAGAACCGCATTTATGCGTAGATTAAAGAAGGTTGATGGCCTGCACGCTCCGCTCCCTGATGGTCAATGCACATGGATCAACGCAGGATCACTGCGAGTGCGTGGTGGTGGATTCCTTATCCAACTTCCACGCATCGCCCTCGCGCACCATGGTGACCTTACTGCTCATTGCGTTGCCGTCGGCATCCTTGCCGTCGTAGTCGAGCGTTGCGATGTCACCCTTGCTTTCACCCTTGAAATATTTCGGCGACAGCAACGCCTGGCTCTGGATGAAGCCGAACATCATCTTGAAATCAGGATCCGAGCGGTGTCCAAGCAGTTCGGCCGAACGCGTCTTGGACATCGACTTTGCCAGCAGATCGATGTCTCCTTTCTTCAGAGCAGCAAGATACGCGAGGTAAGCCTTGCCGGCATCGCCGCCATTCGCCGGCAACGGGGTACCGGGCGCGGGCGCGGCAGCAAGGTCGAGCGCGAACGCAAGGTCGAAGTAATGGCCGCTCTTCTTGTCGGCCTCGTCATTGGTGTGGAAGCTGCCTTCCACGCGTTTTTCGTCGTTGTGCTTGAGCTCCAACGTGTACCAGCCGCTGCCACTCTGAGAGCCGCTGGAACCGTCGGCCTGGATGTTGACGTTTTCCACCGAGCCGTCGCCATCCAGATTCAACTCAACGCGCGTTGCCCCGCGCAGCTGGCCGTCGATGGCATCTTCGCGATCGCTCGAGTCATTCAATGCGGCGGCATCGATCATCTTGTCGGCAAACACGATGCGGGTGATCTGTTTGGTCTTGTCAAAGGGATCGGGCATTCGGTACGCATAGGCGCTTTTCAGTGCGATCGCATTGCCGTCGTTGTAGAGCGTGCCAGAACCATCGGCGTGCGCCAAACCGGAAACAAGTGCAAGACCCAGAGACAGACTGATCAGTACAGGACGCATGGCGCAGTTCCTTTTGGTGATGACTCAATGACATCCGATTCGCCGCGCGAACCGTGATCAATGAAATGCCGTGAGTATGTACTTTTCGCACATCAGCTGTTGGTTAGGCCCGTTCCCAATCCCGTTGACGTAGGCATCGCGCAGGTTTTGAAGTTTGACGAACCGCTCAGCGGGGCAAGTGGCGCTGAAGAGCACTCAATATAGGAGTTTGTATTGCATACCTCCGGCGTGTGCCAAGGACGAGAGCTCGCCAGTGGACGAGCCGACATTTCTCGGCGAATTCACCGTAGCGGGCGCGAGGTACTAGCACTGCGCCTGATCCCGCCCGAACACCAGGTGCGCCTTGCACCTCGATTCAAGCGCTACGAAGTGACTCCTGCATCACCACACGCCGTTCTGCCATACAAAACCGCATCGCGCGGTGATCGATACGCTGATCAGCGAATGCTCACGCCACTACGAAGCCTATCGCCTGCATGGCCAATGCGAAGTCGCGCTGGCCGACGACGCGCTGATCGCGGCGAACCGACGCGCGCTGTCGAAGCAGAACAGGAAAGGTGTCTGAAGCGTTTCCATGCCATGTCGCCGCCTTCGTACGGCGGGTCATCGGAATCGCGGTCACAGCCTCGGGAAGATGCTGGATCTTGAACGAAAGCCGCGTATCCAACGGACTATTAATCGAGGTCTGTTGCCGCGTCATCGAGGCGGCACGAATGGAATCGAGATTGACTCTAAAGCGCATTCGGTATTCAAGTTCAAGCATGTTTACTGCTTTCCTGGATGATGGATCATCCAGGTCGACGCCCACCGCGGGCTATCGAGGATAGCGTCAGCGACCCTGCACCTTGCGTAACCCAAAGAACGTTCAGATCCCGAATCGGGCCCCTCGATTCTATTGATTTCGATCAATGCGCATTCAGGAGCGCAGGCGCCCAATGGACTTGGCCAGGGCCGCTTCAGGCCGCCATCTGGCCGGTCCCAACCGCTAATCTGGAGAAGAACTGTGGGCTCCCCATCTCGCGCGCCAACCCATGAGCTTAGCTTGCTGCGTCGGCGCGCAGGATCGCCATTTTTTCACCTGTTCGCATTCGCGCTGTTCGCCATCGGCATGCTCGATCCTGGCATATCCAACGCGCTTCCTTTGTTTGCGCGACAGACAGGCCAGCCCTGCGCCGCTTGTCATGCCGGCGGACAATTTCCCGAGCTGACGCCGTTCGGGCGCGTCTTCAAACTGACCGGATACACAATCGGCACACGCACCGTGCCCGTTTCAGCCATGGCCGTGGCCAGTGCCTCACACGTCGCCAATACCAGCAAGAGTGATGATCCAGCTGCGGATTTCCAGAAGAACGGTGATCCGATCTTCGCCAGCGCAAGCCTTTTTCTCGGCGGCAAGATCACCAACAAGATCGGTGGGTTTGCACAAATCACCTATGACAACTATGCGGGGCAATCGGACAACGGTGACTTCCATGGGCATACCGGTGCCGACAACATCGATGTCCGCTACGCCGATCAGTTCACCACGGGTGGCAAAAGCGTGATCTGGGGTATCTCGGCCAACAACAATCCCTCCATCGCCGACCCATGGAACTCGGCCGCGGCGTGGATGCAATACGTACCGGTGCCGAGTCCGACCAGCAGCAGTTTCATCGATGGCAATGCCCCGTATCCGGGATTTGCCGCTGGCGGCAATCTCGCTGGGCTGAGCGCTTATGCCCTGTGGAACCAGATGTTGTATGTCGAGGTGGGCAACTATCGTTCTGCGACTGGCCTGGCCTCGATCATGAGCGCCGGCGTGGCCGATGCCGAGAAGACCAAACTGCGTGGCAACAATCCGTATTGGCGGCTTGCCCTGACCCGAACCTGGGGCGCCCACAATCTCATGGTCGGAACCTCGGGCATGGCCGCAAAAGTCTACGACGATCCGCTCGATACCAGCGACGCCTCCACCATCAACCACTTCCGCGACTTTGGCATTGACTCGCAATACCAATATCTGAGCGCTGATCACGCCGTGACAGTCCAAGTGGCATGGCTGCGCGACCACCATCGCTACCCGGATTTTCTCGCCGGGCAGTCGGTCGTCGACGTCAACGGCGATGCATTGCCAGTCACCAATGGCAGCGACACGACCCGCGTCTTCCGCGCCAAAGGTTCCTATGTGTACGAGGCGCGTTATGGCGGAAGCGTGTCGTGGTTCAAGCAGACTGGCACGACGAATTCATTGCTGTATGACCCAACCCGCGTCTACGGCAACGTCTCGGCCAATCCAGGCATCACGGGGGAGACCTTCGAGGCCTTCTATATACCGGTCCAGAATCTTCGTCTTGGCGCCCAATACACCCTATACGACCGCTACAACGGTGCCACGCGAAGCTACGACGGTCAGGGCCGCAATCCGGGCGACAACAACTCGCTCTTTTTGTACGCGTGGGTGGCTTACTAGTGGGTAGCGCCTGCAGAGCCGGGTTGGCGAGAACGGGGCCTTGCATAGCGCATGCGATGTTGAATCGCTGAAAATCGTGCGCGGCGAAGACCGAGATCGACTGGAGTCACGGCGGACTTTCCGGCTCTTCGCGCGAGAGGGATTAGAACCACATCGACTCTGGGCAGCCGTTCAGGCATCACGATGCTCGTATCTCTGGCGGCCGGGCGCAATACGGTGTGGCGCCCGTTACCGTCAGACAAGCACCTGACGCGTGTTCGCCAGAAACTGGTGGATCTCTTCCTCTGTCCGCGGATCGATCATGTAGATCGGACGCTGCCCATTCGGACACAGCAAGCGCGGTGTGGTGCCGAACAGACGACAGATCAACGGACGCTCGGCATAGACTTCGCAGCCGTGCGCGCCAAGATGCGGACAGCTCAGATCAGCGAGCGCAGCCTCGTGCTCGGCCTCGGTCTTTACAGGCAATCGGGCCATTTCCTCGGACGAGGCCGTCACCGGGCCGCAACAATCATGGCAACCGACGATGCAGACGAACGACGGAATGCGTGCACGCAACGCGTCAATCTTCCGGTTGTTGGCGTCCATCCGTTTTCCCCTATTGTTTACTGCGCCGGTCGCAACGTACATCAATCATCGCGTGACCCTGTGGCGAAAGCCCAAGCGCCGAACCGGGTTGAGCTTTTCGCATAGACCGCAAGCAATGGCGCGGATCATAATCGCAACGGAACTAGCGACGAAGGGGATAGCCATGAAACGAACCTTCCTGGGCGTGTTTTTTCTGGCGACAGCTTCATGTGCGGCGCAACAGGTGGCAAAAAATGCCCCGTCCCCACAGCGTCCGAATTGTTCGACCAGCGAGTTTGCTCAGCTCGATTTCTGGAAGGGCGCGTGGTCGGTGTTCGATTCGGCCGCCGGCTATCAAGTCGGAACCAGTCGAATCGAGTCTCTGATGGGTGGCTGCGGGATCCGCGAAAGCTACGAGGCGCCCAAGGCACCAGGCGGCGCGTATTCGGGCACCAGCTACAGTGCCTTTGATCGCAAGGACAGCAAGTGGCACCAGATGTATGTCGACGTGAACGGTAATGTGACCTGGTTTACCGGCGGGATGGTCGGGCGCGACATGGTGCTGTTCGCACCCACCCAAGGCGGCGGGCAGCAACGCATGACCTATCGTCCGAACGCGGATGGTTCGGTGCAGCAGATTGGCATGACTTCGACCGACAGCGGCAAGAACTGGATCGCAAGCTACGACTACACGTATCGCCGCCAATAGAGCCAATCAGCAACATCCATGCCGCTTTGGGTCGGCGCTACGCGCTGACGCTTTTGTTGCAACGTTGGCGATAGGCGTTCGATCACAGATGTCGCCGGATCGGTGCCGGTCGATTCAGACCAGCCAGCCGCGGTAACGCACCAGCCGCCCGATGCCGAGCGGGGCATCGATGGCAACGTCGAAGTGGAATCGATCCTCCTCGACGTATTCGCGCGCACTACTTTGCGGCAACAGCCAAAGCGGTAGCGGTATGCCGATCAGCCAGCCGCGACGCACCGGAAAGTGCAGCGCGTTGTCGTCAATGTGCAAGTTCAGCTCGAACTCGAACGGACCGAAGCGCTCGCGCAAGCAGCCATCCGCCACGCGCAGACGCGAATGAAAAATCTGTGCGCCAAAGCGGCGCTGCCAGAGCTCAGCGTCGTCCTCGCGAGTCTTGCTGACTTCGACCTCGATGGAATCCGTCGCCGCAGGAAATCCGAACAGCGCACACAGCAGGCGCGCAAAAAGCCCGCCGCCGCGTTCGACGCTGGCCCTGCCCTTCAAGACGCGCGTGTGAAATACGGTGTGGCTCGCGCGGATCGGTGCGGGCAGACTCGTCAGATCCAGCCCTGGCACGCTGGCGAATAGCGCACGTAAGGTTACGCTGTCGCGTTCAAAGTGGATTTTGCAATCGGACATTGCGGCTTCGAGCTCGTTCAACTCAAGCGCCTCCAGACAAGGGCGCGCGCCGGGCGGCGGCCAGGGTTTGCGCAACAGCGCGCGTACCGGCATCGCCGGTACCCACGGGCCATCGCCTTGGTCAGCCAGCAGCGTCCAGCGTCGTTGGCTGCGCTCAAATTCGGGTTGACCTGGTTCACGTCCGGTCACCTCAACCACCATCCCGCCACGATCGCTGCCGAACGGTTCGAGCAGATCGGCTAAAGCACGCATCACGCGCACAAAGCCGGGCCGGATCGGCATCAGCCAGCGTCGTCTCAGCGCAGAGAACAACGCGAAACTGCGGCTCATCAGGCCTAGCTCAAGCCCGGCGCGAAAGCTCACACTGGCCGCTCCGAAGTGGGGCGGGAAAAGATCCAGATCCGGCACGCCGATCCGATAGGCGCGACGCGCACCGAACGCACCGAGTCGGTAGACCTTGGGTGCACTCCAACCGCGCATTTCACGCCAACCACGATCCAGCCAGATCGGTCGCGTTCGTCCGCACTGATCAAGGATGCTCGCCATTACGGACAGCCCGCGCGGCGCGCGATTGCCCGGCAGAATCGCCGTGTCGATCGCGTCGATCTGTTCAAGCCCACTCGCCAGTTCGCGCACTGCCGCGGCCGAAATCGCCGGTACGCTCGATACTCCGGACAAGGCCACCCGATCCTGTTCGCGAGCCAATCCGTCGAGCGCGGCGATGCCGATGCAGAAGCCCGCATCATCAGCCAGATCGAGATAATGGATGCGCGCCCGCAGGCAGGCCTCGACCAGCGCATACGGTCGCTCGCCATAAGCCTGAAACGGACCCGCCGCATCGACCAACAGGCCGATGTCCAGCGTGCGCAGCAGAGGTGTATCGGCAACTCGATCAAAGCGCATCGCCTGTGCGCCGAGTTCGGTGGCGAGTTTCTGAGCGCGCGAGAGATCGCGTCCGGCCACGATCAGCGCGTGACCATCTCGCGCGAGCAGACGCAGCACGCGTTCGCCGAATACTCCGTAGCCGCCGAGCACGAGCACCTTCACGACGCATTACTCATGCGCGCGCCGAGGTAGCGACCGCACGCGCGGGTCGGATCGATAGCAAAGTCTGTTGCGTTCGTGCATGGCCGCCAGTGTACGGAGGGATGGCCTCGGATGGGGATGCACATTCGCCTCGTTTATGGTTTTGCTATCCGCCTGACCCGAACGGTGCTGACTTGAGCCCGTCATCCCTGCGAAGGCAGGGATCCAGTGCCTTTGGTTAGCCGCAACGTGCCGAAGTCGCTGGATTGACCAGCCATCCGGCTGTTGAAAAGCGCTTCTTCCTTCGCAGAAATGCCGAAAAAATGACGCGTTGCGTGGACTTTTTCTTAAGTCGACGCCATTTCCGACTGACCCTGCTGTGCCCGGCTCCTGAGAAGGTAGAACGAGCGCGGCCGCGCCAACACCGTCTACTATCGCGATCACATGAATACGCCCGCACCGACACGTCATCCGATCCGCCACGCACTGGTTGCACTCGTCGTCGCTGCAATCGCGGGCTACCTGCTACTCGTGCTGTTTGTGCGTCCATCGAATGAGCGCGACTGGTCGCCTGATCAACAGCGTCTGGGGACTGCCGAGTTTTCCGGCGATACAGTGCAAATCCACAATGTGCGCAACGCCGCCTACCGCTCGACCTCGGACTACGATGTGCATTGGGAAGATCGCAGCTACGATCTGCGTCGAATCGAATCGGTGTGGTATGTCGTCGAGCCCTTCGCGACCTGGCGCGGACCGGCGCACACGTTCCTGAGCTTTGGTTTCGGTGATGGCCAATACGTCGCGATCTCGGTCGAGATCCGCAAGGAGCGCGGCGAATCGTTCTCGCCCCTCGGCGGACTGCTGCGCCAGTACGAGCTGACCTACATCGTCGGCGACGAGCACGACCTGATCGGCCTGCGTACCAACTATCGCCACGATGATGTCTAC